>NZ_JANRKZ010000194.1:0-8949 GCF_033763155.1 Microcella sp. | reverse complement strand
GCGATCGGGGCTCTCGTGGCCTGGCGTCTCCGACAGGACCAGGAACGCGCGGCGTGGGCCGAAGCGTGGACCGACACCGGCTATGTGTTCACTCGCGAGAACGGTGAACCGGTAAGGCCCGCGCACATCTCACGAGTCTTTGACGACCTCGTGAACGCGTCAGGCCTGCCCGACGCGACCTTCCACAGCTTGCGGCACGTTCACGCCTCGCTCCTGCTCTCGGCAGGCGTACCTCTCGGCGTGGTGTCGAAGCGACTCGGTCACTCGACGATTGCCATCACGAGCGACCTGTACTCGCACCTACTCGAGGATGCGAACCGGGCGGCCGCTGAAGCTGCAGAGTCCGTGTTGCCGCCGCGAGCATCCCGAATTGCACACACCGTGCACACACGAGAGGCCGGAAACTAATCAAGGGCCCTGCGAAGTGACGCAGAACCCTTGATTTCACTGGGGTGGCGAGTGAGGGATTCGAACCCCCGAAGTCGTAGACGGCTGATTTACAGTCAGATCCCTTTGGCCACTTGGGTAACTCGCCAAGCGCGTACCCGACCGATGTGGTCACCGACCGAAGACGCTCGTCAACAATACAAGAGCCAGAGGGTGTGCAGAAACCACGAGGGGTTAGTCGGCCGCAGCGGCGTACCGCGCCGACGCCGTCGCGACGGCATCGAGGTAGACCCCCTCGGCGTTGTACGACGCAATACCGGCGCGCCACGACGCTTCATCGCCGAGAGTGGGCACCGCGCGACACAGATAGTTGGCCGCGGCGAGCGCCGCATCGTCGATGTTGTGCGGGTCGGCCACGCCGTCACCACTCGCGTCGATGTACCAATTGGCCCAGCTTCCGGGAATGAACTGCAGTGGCCCCACGGCACGGTCAAACTCGGCGTCGCCATCGATCGCGCCACCGTCGGTGTCAGCGATGAGGGCGGTCGACACACCGTCGAGCGCCACGCCGATGATGGCTGGGCTGACGGTTCCGTCGTCGGCGACGGATGCTCCGCCGTGACTGCCGTGCCGCGACTCGACCCACCCGATGCCGGCCAGGGTGTTCCACCCGAGAACACAGTCGGGGCGTTCGGCGTGCTTGGCGATCGCTGCGCCCGCGTAGGCGGCGAGCACGCGCTCGGGGATGCCCGATTCCGCCGCAACGGCGGCAACCCACGCCGCGTCGACCAGGCCCGACACACCCGCGCGGGTCGGAGTCGCCGCCGCGGGAGGAAGCGGCGCCGGCTCGGCCCAGCGCGGCGCGGCGCTCGCGCTTGGGGCGAGATCAGCATCCCGAATCGGCCCTCCGGTCGGACGCAGCACCACGGCGATGAGCACGATGAGAATCACGAGCCCGAGCGACAAACCGACAATCAGTCGAGTGATTGCAGCAGAGCTCATAGCTACGATGGTCGCATGGCTGATTCTTCCTTCGACATCGTGAGCAAGGTCGACAAGATGGAGGCCGAGAACGCCGTCAATCAAGCGCAAAAAGAAGTGGCGCAGCGATATGACTTCAAGGGCGTCGGCGCCTCGATCGAGTGGAGCGGCGAGAAACTGCTGCTCAAGGCAAGCGCCGAAGAGCGGGTTAAGGCCGTGCTCGAAGTGCTCGAGTCAAAGATGATCAAGCGCGGCATCGGCATTCGCAGCCTCGACACCGGCGAGCCCTACGCGAGCGGCAAAGAGTTTCGCATCGAGGTGGGCCTGAAGAACGGCATCTCGAGCGACGACGCGAAGAAGATTTCGAAGATCATCCGCGACGAAGGCCCCAAGAGCGTCAAGAGCCAGATTCAGGGCGACGAACTGCGCGTGCAGTCAAAGAGTCGTGATGACCTGCAGGCCACGATGGCCTTGCTCAAGGGCAAAGACCTCGACGTCGCTCTGCAATTCGTCAACTTTCGCTGAGTGCGACCATGGCCGACGACATCAGAATCAGTGGCGTCGGGGCCTGGATCGTTCTCATCACCTCGATGCTCATCTTGGTGGTCGTCGTGGCCATCGCGATCGCTTCGCTCATCGTCGTGCCCCGCAACCGGCGCCCGCAAAGCGCGCTCGCCTGGCTGCTGCTGATCTACACGCTGCCGCTCATCGGCTTTTTGCTCTTTCTCATGCTCGGCTCACGCCGCCTGCCCAAACGGCGGCGTGAACAGCAAGACGAAATCAACACCTACATTCTCGAAACCACCGAGGGCATGGACCGCGTGAGCAAAGACTCGCCGTGGCCCCCGTGGCTCGAACCCATCGTCGAGCTCAACCGCAATCTCGGGGCCATGCCCCTCGTCGGCGGCAACACCGCGCGGCTCTTCACCGACTACACCGAGTCGATCGCCGCGATGACCGACGCGGTGCGCGGGGCGCAGCGCAGCGTGCACGTCGAGTTCTACATCATGTCGGTCGACGATGAGACCGAGCCGTTCTTTGCCGCGCTCGGCGAGGCAGCCGCCCGCGGCATCCCCGTCAAAGTGCTCTATGACCACGTCGCCTCGGTGCGCGTGAAGGGCTATCGCCGCATGCGCCGGCGCCTCGACGCGATCGGCGCCGAGCACCACCCCATGTTGCCCGTGCGGCCGTTTCGCGGGCAGTGGCAGCGCCCCGACCTGCGCAACCACCGCAAGTTCCTCATCGTCGATGGCGCCATCGGCTTCACGGGCTCGCAGAACCTCATCGAGCGCGGTTACAAGCGCGGGCGCCGGCGCGACGGGTCACGACTCGCGTGGAAAGAACTCATGGTGCGCTTCGAAGGCCCCATCGTTGCGGGCATCGACGCGCTCTTCGCCACCGACTGGTACAGCGAGACGAACGAACTCTTGCTGCGCGAGACCAGCACGACGCCCGTGATCGATCCGGGTCGAGGCCTGGATGCGCAAGTGGTGCCGAGCGGGCCCGCCTTCGAGGGCGAGAACAATTTGCGCCTCTTCAACTCGCTTGTCTACGCGGCTCAAGAGCAAATTCAGATTTGCTCGCCCTACTTCGTGCCCGACGAATCAATGCTCTACGCGATCACGACCGCGGCTCAGAGCGGGCTCGACGTTCAACTCTTCGTCTCGGAGATCGGCGACCAGACCCTGGTCTTTCACGCCCAGCGCTCGTACTACGAAGAGCTCTTGCGGGCAGGCGTGCGCATCTGGCTCTACCGCGCACCGACGATCTTGCACGCCAAGCACTTCACGATCGACGACGAAGTCGCCATCATCGGGTCGAGCAACATGGACATGCGCTCGTTCAGCCTCAACCTTGAGGTCTCCGTCATGGTTCGGGGCGAGTCGATCATTCGCGAACTGCGAGCGATCGAGCAGACCTACCGCGAGAACTCCCGCGAACTCACGCTCGACCAGTGGTTGCAGCGACCGGCGCACATGCGCATCTTCGACGACCTCGCGCGCGTGACGGCCACGGTGCAATGACCGTGCACATCGAACTCGACGACCTCACGCGGCCCGCGGTGCACCGCCTGCTTGCCGATCACCTGGCCGACATGCACGCGACGAGCCCGGCCGAGAGCGTGCACGCCCTCGATCTCAGCGGATTGCGACGCCCCGACGTCACGATGTGGACGCTGTGGGATGACGACGCGCTGCTCGGGTGCGTCGCGGTGCGCGAGCTTTCACCCGTTGACGGCGAGCTCAAGTCGATGCGCACCGTCGCCGAAGCGCGCGGTCGCGGGCTTGGTCGCCTGCTGCTCGAGCACGTGATCGCCGAGGCGCAGCGGCGCGGTTACCGGCGGCTGAGCCTCGAGACGGGCTCGCAAGACTTCTTCGCCCCCGCTCGCCGGCTCTATGCGCGGCACGGCTTCACCGAGTGCCCGCCCTTCGGCGACTACACCCTCGACCCCAACAGCGTCTACATGACACGAGAGGTCTGATGTCGCTAGGGTGGCGCGCATGAGCGCAAAAACGCTGCCGACGGATGTTCCCGTCGACGAATTCCTCGCCACTCTCGATGCCCGGCGCAGCGCCGAGGGCGCCGAGTTGGTCGAGCTCTTCTCGTCGGTGACGGGAGCCTCCGCGGTCATGTGGGGGCCATCCATCGTGGGGTTTGGCACCTACGCCTACCACTACGCCAGCGGGCATGAAGGAATCTGGCCGCGCGCAGCGTTTTCACCGCGCAAGGCCAAGCTGTCGCTCTATGGCTTGCAGACCCACCCCGACGCAGCCGCACTGCTCGAGCGCTTGGGGCCGCACACGACTGGTGTCGACTGTGTCTACGTCACGCGACTGTCGGCCATCGACCTCGACGTGTTGCGTGAGCTCGTTGCCCTCGGCTGGTCGGTCACGGCCGACACTGCGGTCTGAGCGCGCACGCTTAGTCGCGCGAGATGCGCAGCATCTCGTCGCGCGGTACAACCTTGACGCGTGCGCGGCCCTGCGGCTCGCCGAGCGCGATCTCGTGGGCGTCGAGCCGGTGCCAACCGTCGAGGTTGGTGTAGAGCACACCGCGACTGTCGAGCAGGTCGACGACCGACTGCTCGTCGGGGTGCTCGGGGCTCCACCACGAGGCCTGGTCGGTCACGAGGTGCTGCACGGTCTCCATGGCGTCACTCTTCGTGTGGCCGATGAGACCGACGGGGCCGCGCTTGATCCACCCCGTGGCGTAAACACCCGGAACCGTCTGGTTGTCATCGCCGAGCACTTGACCCTCGTGGTTGGGGATGACGCCGTGGCGTTCGTCAAACGGAATGCCATCGAGGGGTGAGCCGAAGTATCCGACAGCGCGGTAGAGAGCCTGCACGGCAACCTCACGCACTTCTCCCGTGCCCTCAACTCCGCCGTGACCATCGGGACGCGTGCGCTCGTAGCGGAAGCCCGAGACACGGCCGTCAGCATCCGTCAGCACCTCAAGGGGCTTGGCGTAGAAGTGCAAGTGCAAGCGACGGGAGGCCGAGCCGGTCTCGCGAGCACGCCACTGCGTGAACACGCGGTCGATGACCGTGATCTGCTTATTGGTCTCGATCGCGCGCTTCGACGCCTCGTCGTAGTCGAAGTCTTCGTCATAGACGATCATGTCGACGTCACGCAGTTCGCCGAGTTCGCGCAACTCGAGAGGCGTGAACTTGACCTGCATCGGGCCGCGACGGCCGAAGACATGCACATCGGTCACGGGCGACGCGAGCAGGCCCTGGTAGACGTTGTCGGGAATCTCGGTCGGGAGCAGATCGTCGGCGTGCTTCGCGAGCACCCGCGCGACGTCGAGCGCCACGTTGCCGTTGCCGATCACCGCGACCGACGAGGCCTCGAGCGGCCACTCGCGCGGCACGTCGGGGTGGCCGTCGTACCAGCTGACGAAGTCGGCCGCGCCATAGCTGCCGTGCGCGTCGATGCCAGGGATGTCGAGGGCAGCATCGCGAATCGCCCCCGTCGAGAAGATCACGGCGTGGTAGTGCGAGCGCAGGTCATCGAGCGTGATGTCGGTGCCGTAGTGCACGTTGCCGAAAATGCGGATGTCACCCGAGTCGAGCACCTCGCGAAGGGCGTTGATGATGCCCTTGATGCGCGGGTGGTCGGGGGCGACGCCGTAGCGCACGAGGCCATAGGGGGCAGGCAGCTGTTCGAATAGGTCAATCGAGACGTCGAACGAACGCTCGTGCTTGAGCAAAATGTCGGCGGCGTAGATTCCGGCCGGTCCGGCACCAACGATGGCGAGCCTGAGCTTGGTCATGCGCGTGCGTGTCTTTCTGTGGGGTGAGGGTGGAGGGCGCCGGGCAACCTACGTGGTTCGGTCGACCACTGCTTCGGCGAACTTCGTCAGGGCGAGCTTGACCGGGCCTTCGGGCAGCGGAGCGAGCGCGGCGACGGCTTCGTCGGCCCAGCGTCGCGCTTCGTCGAGGGTTTCGGCGGTCACCGCGTGAGCGCGCAAGTCCGCGATGGCCGCGGCCACTTCGTCGTCGTGACCCTCGACCTCGACGGTGCGCTCGATGCGGGCGAGCAATGCTGCGGCGTCGGGATCGGTCAGCGCGGCGCGACGCAAGAACAGCAGCGGAAGCGTCGCGACGCCGCTGCGCAGATCGGTGCCCTGCGGCTTGCCCGTCTCGGCCTCCGGTTCGGCGAGGTCGATGACATCGTCGATGAGTTGGAACGCGACGCCGATCTTCTCCCCGAAAGCGACGACAGGGGCTGCGAACTCTTCGGGGGCATTCGAGAAGATGACGCCCATTTGCGCGGCCGCCGCAATGAGCGAGCCGGTCTTGTCCGCCAGCACCTGCAGGTAGTGCTCGATCGGGTCGTCGTCGCCGCGCGGGCCGATCGTCTCGTGCAACTGACCAAGGCACAGTCGCTCGAAGGTGTCAGCCTGCAGCTTGATGGCGCCCTCGCCCAGGCCAGCGACGAGCTTGCTCGCGCGCGCGAACAACAAGTCGCCCGTCAAGATTGCGACCGAGTTGCCCCACACGTTTTGCGCAGAGGGTACCCCCCGGCGCATTTCGGCCTCGTCCATGACGTCGTCGTGGTACAGCGAGGCGAGGTGAGTGATTTCGACGGCTTGTGCGGCCGTGATCACGGCGTGGTTGTTGCCGTCTCCCAGTTGAGCAGTCAGCAACGTGAGCACCGGGCGAATGCGCTTGCCGCCCGCCTCGAGCAAATAGCGCGACGTTACGTCGGCCATGTCATCGGCGAACGCGACCTCGTTGAGAAGGCCCTCTTCGACCTCGACGAGGCCGGTCTCGATCGCTTCGGCAAAGCGGCGCTCTTCACTCGACGCAAACAGCTTCTCGCCGAGGCCGAGCGACGCGCTAAGCGTCTTGCTGCGGCGAGCGAGCGGGGGAAGGCGAGTCAACGGTCTGCCGATCTGTCGAGGCGGTCGGGGCGGCTTACTGCGCGGATGCGCCGGCGGGCTTGCGCCCTCGGTGCAGGGCGACCACCCCCCACGAGAGGTTGCGGTAGCCGACCCGGGTAAACCCGGCCGTGGTGAGCCACTGGCTCAGCACCGATTGCTCGGGCCAATCGCGGATCGAGTCAAACAAGTAGCGGTAGGCATCGGGGTTTGAGCTGGCGGCACCCGCGATGAGCGGCATGACGTAGCGCAAGTAGGCGTGATAACCGGCCCGCAGCACCCGCACCGGCGGCCGGGAGAACTCACAGATGACCACGCGGCCACCGGGCTTGAGCACGCGCAGCATTTCGGCAATGGCCACCTCGGGCTTCTGCACGTTGCGCAGCCCGAAGCTAATCGTCACGGCGTCGAACTCTGCGTCGCCAAACGGCAACGCCATGGCGTCGCCCTGCACAAACGCCAAGTCGGGGTGACGCCGGCGACCTTCGTCAACCATGCCCTGCGAGAAATCGAGGGCAATGACTTCGGCACCCGACTTGGCAAGGGCAACAGAACTGGTGCCGGTGCCTGCGGCAATGTCGAGAATGCGCTCTCCGGCTTGCGGGTCGACAGCGCGCACCGTCGCAATGCGCCAGAGTGCGGCGTTGCCGACAGAGAGCACGGCATTCGTGCGATCGTAGCGGCGGGCGACGCCGTCAAACATCGCCGCGACCTCGCGCGGTGTCTTCGACAGATCAGCCCTTGTCACGCCCCAAGTCTAGTGAGGGCCCGCCCGGTGTTCGCCGTGAGGCGCCTGGGGGACCGTCGTGTGCGGAGTAGCCTGAGCACGTGCCTGCCTCTCTCGCGCCCGGGGTCGCCCTGCGCGCGGTGACCGAGCCCGTGGCCGACCACGACGAGCTACTCGCGTTCGCCGACGCCCAGCATCCCCTCGCGGCGATTCGGCGCGGCGACGGCATCGTCGGACTGGGCGAAACGCTGCGGTTGACCTTCACCGGTCCCGGGCGATTGACGGATGCCGCGGCGGCCTGGCGAGAAATCGCGCGCGCCGCCGAGGTGGTCGACCCTGTGCGCCGACCCGGTACCGGCCTCGTCGCCATGGGCACCTTCGCGTTCGCCGACGCGTCGGACGCCGCGAGTGTGCTCATCGTCCCCGCGGTGATCGTGGGGCGCCACGATGGCGTGAGCTGGGTGACCCACATCTCGGCGGCGGGGGCGACTGCTGCCGAGCAATCCCCGAACGCCGTGCCGATCGGCGAGCGCCCGCGGGCAACCCTCGCCGCCGCGTCACTGAGCCGCGACGAGTTCACGGCGGTGGTCGGCCGCGCCGTCGAGGCTATTCGCGCGGGACGGGTCGAGAAAGTGGTGATTGCGCGGGATGCGACGGCGAGCATCCCGCCCGATGCTGACCGCCGCGCGCTGCTGCACGAGCTGGCAGACCGCTATCCCGACTGCGTCACGTTCGCCGTCGACGGGCTCATGGGCGCGAGCCCCGAAACGCTCGTCAGCGTGCACGGCGGCGAGGCGAGCGCGCGCGTGCTCGCGGGAAGCACCGCGCGCGGCGTGAGTTCAGCCGACGACGCCGCCGCGGCCGCCCAACTCGCGACGAGCACGAAAGATCTCGACGAACACGCCTTTGCCGTGCACAGCGTGCTCGACGCGCTGCGCCCGCACGTGCGTGCCGTCACCGCAAGCGAGTCGCCGTTCACGCTCAAGCTGCCCAACCTGTGGCACCTCGCGACCGACGTCGAGATGCAATTGGCCGAGTCGTCGAGCGCGCTCGACCTCGTCGCCGCCCTGCACCCGACAGCGGCCGTCGCTGGGTCGCCGACGGATGCTGCGCTCGCCCTCATCGCCGAACTCGAGCCCTTCGACCGCGGCCGCTACGCCGGGCCGGTGGGCTGGATCGACCACGACGGCGACGGCGAATGGGTCATTGCGCTGCGGTGCGCGCGCATCGACGACGACGGTTTGCTCACCGCCTACGCCGGAGCGGGCATCGTCGCCGACAGCGACCCCGACTCCGAGCTCGCCGAAACGCGCATGAAGTTTCGGCCGATCGCAGACGCCCTCCGTTAGGCGCCCTCTCTTGGAGGGCGCCGCATCAACACAGGGGCTCCCACCGGCCGCGCAGCAGGCCGCTCTCTTCCTTAGGAACTGGCGAGCCGCCGTTTCTCGACCTCAACGTCGAAGTCGGCG
>NZ_JANRKZ010000193.1:0-14585 GCF_033763155.1 Microcella sp. | reverse complement strand
TTCTCCTACGACTCGATCGCCACGCTGCTGATCTTTGTTGCCCTGCAGGTGCTGTTCACGGTCGTCATCAATGCGAGTCTGGGCCATGCTGTGCTCGGGATGCGCGTCGTGCCGATGGCGGGCGGCTTGCTCGGCGTCTGGCGACCGATCGTGCGCGCGCTCTTGATCGCCCTCGTGATTCCCGCTCTGCTGTTCGACGAAAACCACCGCGGATTGCATGATCGCGCGGCCGGAACCATCTTGCTGCGCCGCTAAGCGAGCCTCGGGATTAGCGAGCCTCGGGGTTAGCGAGGCTTGGGTGCCCGCGCCTTCAAGGGGTCAATGCCCTTGGGGATCGGGAGCAGGCTCGATTTGCTGAGCGACGTCAAGCGATTGCTCACGGCATACACCTCGGCCTTCGTGAGGGTCCGCTTGAGCTTGTTGAGAGTGCGCGCAAGGTTCTCGAGCTTCACGCTCTCGAGGTCGGGGCCCACGAAAATGAAGTGAACGGGAACGTTGGGCACAATGCGGCTCACGTTGCGACGCTCGTCTTCCATCATGCGACGAGTACGCGACTGGGGCCCCTCACCGATGATGACGACACCGGGCTTTCCAATGGCGCGGTAGACAGCATCCTGGGTTTTGGGGCTCACCGTGATGGGCATTTCGCTGGCTTGCCAGGCGCGGCGCAGCGACGACTTGAGAACGGCACCCACGGCACCGGGCTGGCCCGAAATCTGACGGTACGCGACACGCTCGGCGCGCCGGCCCAGCACGATGAGCACGAGAAGCACACCGAGCAAGACACCCGTCACAACCCACAAAATGCCCGCAAGCACGTCTCCGGGAGTGGCAAAGACGGCGAGCAGGACGCTTGCCAGAATCGGCAACAAGAAGACCAAGAGCATGATCCAGGGGGCGAGCGGATCCATCCGGCGCGTCATCTGGAACACCTGCCACATCTGCTTCATGCGACCGGGTTCTTTCGGGGGCTTCTGAGCGGAGGTGCGGGCCATACCTACCAGGATAGGGGCAGTGCTCCACTCCTCCTTTCCGCAGTGAGCACGCACATCGTCCCCAGGGCGAAGAACTCGTGCGTTCGGTGGCTCGGCGGCTCACGACGATGGGGTCGTGCCCCTCGACAGCGTGTCTGAAACCGACGGTGACGCTCGTCTGCGCGGAGAGAAGGGGAATGCGCATGCTCTCCCCGGCGAGCTGGGGGGCTACCGCATCGTCCGGGTGCTGTCGCACTCGCCGACCGCAACGACCCTCCTCGTGCGTGCGGGCAACGAGACGCTCGTTGCTCGGCTCTTCGCGCGTGACTGCCCATCTCACCTCATCGATGCTGAAGTCGCTGCACACGACGTGATCGCCCGGTCGGCTGCCGCGTTGCGAGAGCACGTCGTTGCGATGCGTGATCTGGTTACCGCCTCCGACCGCCGACTGGCTCTCATTCTCGACCTCGCCGCAGGCCCGTCTCTCGCTGACCTTCTCGCGTCGCGACACGGAACCTTGTCGTTGGGTGAAGCGGTCACGATTCTGGCCCCGTTGACCGATGCTCTTGATACCGCTCATGCGATGGGGCTTACGGGCTTGTCGTTTGACACAACCTCCGTCCGCTTCACCGAGGCGGGGGCACCTGTTGTGGTGCGAGTCTCTGAAGCCGTTGTTAGTCCACCGTTGCCCGAACGTTTTCGCTCGCGAGAGCCGGCGTATTCCGGCGACCGCGATCGCCGTGAGCGCCTGGCGCACGCGGTTGCACGGGCGGTGACGGCATCAGATCGACCCGCGCTCACGAGCGTGCTTTCCGGTGCCCACCAGGGCGTGTGGACCTCGGCAACCCTTTTTGGGCTCGCTGCCCCGGAGCCCGTCATTCTTCATGGGGAGACCACCAGAGATGGCACCCCCCACGACGACGGGAGTGAGCAGAACAGTGAACTCACCGTCGAGCCGCGAGTGGCAGAAGAAGAGAGTCACGACGCGACTCCACGCGGGGCAACACCCCGCTGGTTGTCCGCCGCGCTCGACACGATGGTCGCTGTGGGCGTGCCCGTGGCTCTTCGCACGGCCATCGAGACCGCCGTTCAATCGCTCATCACACGACTGAGCACGATCTCTGTCGCGATCGCACCTCTGATCGCGGCTCGGGGAGTCGCGCGTTCTCGTTTCGTCGTGGTGGGAGCGCTCGGCTGCGCAGCTCTGGTGACAGCGCTCATGATCCTGTGGGCTCCGAGTTCACCCGATGCACTGACTCTCGCCGGACCCGATGCGAGCAGCAGCGCGGCGGGCGACTCGCCGTCCGCCGCGGACGACGAGCCGTTGATCGTGCCGACGGGTGTGCCCCCAACGACGAACGTCGCGTCGGCCCGGGCGGCTGGAGCACCTGAGAGTCTTGCGGACCCCGGCGCTGATGACTGGCCTCTCCTCACTGCGGAACTGGTGTCGCGGTGGGTGAGGTGTCACGCGGCCGTGATGGATGCCGAGACAGAAGCGTCGGCGGAGTGTGTTGCCGAGGTGGCGCATGCTGGCTCTGCAGCACACAGTCTTCTTGGTCGAGAAGACCCACGCCATGCGGTTCTCGAACGATGGCTCGCCGATCGCGGTGAGTCCGTCGTTGTCGAACGCATGGGAGGTGCGGCTGTGATCGATCTCGTCGTGCCGGGCACCTCATCGTCGACGGAAACCACCACAACGTCAACGGCAACGGCCTCGCTTCTCGTGGTGAGAAGCGAGGCCGGTTGGCGTATTCGCAGCGTGCTCAGTGACGAGCAGGTCGACTAGATGCCGAGGTCCCCATCGAAGTCGGCCTCTTCGAGTCGTGCCTTGACGGCGCTCAAGAAACGTGCGGCGTCGGCGCCATCAACGATGCGGTGGTCATACGACAGAGCGAAGTAGACCATCGACCGCACGGCGATGACGTCAGAACCGTCGACCTGAATGACCGCGGGCTTCTTGCTCACGATGCCGGTTCCGAGAATTGCGACCTGCGGCAAGAACACGACGGGAGTGTCAAAGAGGGCGCCGCGCGAACCCGTGTTGGTGAGGGTGAAGGTGCCACCCGCAAGCTCGTCGGGCTTGAGCTGGTTGTCACGCGTCCGCGTGGCCAGGTCTGCGATCTCCCGGGCGAGCCCGGCAATGCTGAGGTCGCCCGCGTTGCGGATGACCGGCGTCAGCAGGCCGCGTTCGGTGTCGACCGCGATCGACAGGTTCTCCGTCTCGGGGTAGACGATCGAGTCGCCATCAACCGTGGCGTTGATAATCGGGAACGCGCGGAGCGCTTCCGTCGCCGCTTTCGCGAAGAACGGCAAGAACGACAGCTTGGTTCCGGTCGCCTTTTCGAAATCGCCCTTCACCGCGTTTCGCAGAGCGGCAACCTTTGTGACGTCAACCTCGACAACCGTCGTGAGCTGAGCGGTCGACTGCATCGAAATGACCGCGCGCTCGGCGATGACCTTGCGCAACCGCGACATAGCGGCCGTCGTGCCCCGCAACGGTGAGGTCTCGAGTGCAACCCGAGGAGCAGCGGCGCTCGAGCCGCCCGTCGAGCGAGACGCCGCCGCGACGACATCTTGCTTGCGAATGCGTCCGCCGACACCCGTGCCCGTGACACGGGTGAGGTCGACGCCGTGCTCGGCCGCGAGCTTGCGCACGAGGGGAGTGATGTAGGCCGCCGACGTCGCCGGGGCAGCTGCCGCTACAGCGGCAGCCGGGGTGACCACCGGAGCAGCGGGAGCGGGTGCGGGCGCCGCAGCAGGTGCGGGTGCCGCGACCGGGGCAGGGGCCGGAGCCGCGGCAGGGGCCGGGGCCGGTGCCGGCTCGGGAGCGGCAACGGGCTCGGGAGCCGCCACCGGTGCGGGCTCGGCAACGGGCGCCGGTGCCGGGGCTGCGGCGCTCGCGCCAGCGCCCGTACCGATGCGAACGAGCGGGGTGCCGACCTCAACGGTCTCGTCTTCGGCCACGAGGATCTCTTCGATGACACCGGCGACGGGCGACGGAATCTCGGTGTCGACCTTGTCGGTCGAGACCTCGAGCAAGGGCTCGTCGACCTCAACCCGGTCGCCGACATTCTTCAGCCATCGGGTGACCGTTCCCTCAGTGACGCTCTCGCCGAGCGCCGGGAGGTTGACGGATTCGCTCATCAGTAGTGCTCCTTCGAAACCTGTGGTGGGTGTCTAGCGTAGTTGTGGGGTCGGGGTTACATCGCGTGAAGCGGCTTGCCCGCGAGGGCCAAGAACGCTTCGCCGAGTGCCTCGTTCTGCGTGGGGTGAGCGTGCAGCAACGGCGCAACGTCTTCGGGGTGTGCATCCCAGTTGACGGCCAATTGCGCTTCGCCAATAAGCTCGCCGACGCGCGCGCCGATCATGTGCACGCCGACAACGGGGCCGTCGACAACGCGCACGACCTTGATCGAGCCGGCCGTTTCGAGAATGTGGCTCTTGCCGTTGCCCGCGAGGTTGTACTCGTAACTCGCAACAGCCGCGTCGCCGTACTGCGCCTTGGCCTTGGCCTCGCTGAGTCCGACCGAGGCGACCTCGGGCTCACTGTAGGTCACCTTGGGAATGTTGACGTCGTTGATGACAACGGGGTTGAGCCCTGCGATCTCTTCGGCGACGAAGATGCCGTGCTGGAACCCGCGGTGTGCAAGCTGCAGCCCGGGCACGATGTCGCCGACCGCGTAGAGGCCCGGGATGTTCGTCTCAAGACGCTCGTTCGTGAGCACGAATCCGCGATCCATGGCGACACCAACCTCTTCGAAGCCGAGGTTGGCGGTGGCGGGGCCACGGCCGACGGCAACGAGAAGCAGGTCAGCTTCGATCGTGGCGCCGTTTTCGAGAGTGACGACGACACCCTGGTCGTTCTGCGTCACGCTCTGGAAGCGCACGCCGAGCGTGAACTCAATGCCGCGCTTGCGGTACGCGCGCTCGAACTGCTTCGAGATCGACTCTTCTTCCATCGGCACGAGGTGGGGGAGCGCCTCGATGATGTGCACCTCAGAGCCCCACGAACGCCACACGCTCGAGAACTCCACGCCGATGACGCCGCCACCGAGCACGGCGACCTTCTTGGGCACGTAGTCGAGCTGCAGAGCTTGCTCAGACGTGATGACGCGACCACCGATTTCGAGGCCGGGAAGCGTGCGCGAGTACGAGCCCGTCGCGAGAATGACGTTCTTGCCCGTAATGGTGCTGGTGCCCACCTGCACAGTCGTGGGGGAGGTCAGGCGACCTTCGCCCTCGATCATCGTGATGCCGCGGGCCTTGATGAGGCCCTGAAGGCCCTTGTACTTGCTCGCGATGATGCCTTCGCGGTACTGAATGACCGCGGGAACGTCGATGCCCTCGAGCGTGGCCTTGACGCCGAACTTGGCCGCGTCACGCGCGGCATCGGCCACCTCTGCCGCGTGCAAGAGAGCCTTGGTGGGAATACAGCCGACGTGCAAGCACGTGCCACCCACCTTCGACTTCTCGATGAGTCCGACGCTCATCCCGAGCTGGCTGGCGCGCAAGGCAGCGGCGTAACCGCCGCTTCCGGCGCCAAGGATGACGAGGTCAAAGTTCTGGTCCGACACCGGCAGAGGCTCCTTACATCCACGAAGGATTGTCATGCGGGGGTCGACACTCGAGGTGGCGGGTCGACCCGCTGTGCGGCACGACGGTCCCGTGCCCGCAGACGAGCCTACTCCCTCGTCGCGAACCGTTCCGCGAGCCGCACGAGCAAGCGCACCATGACTCCCGAGGGGCCTTTCGGGGTGTACCCAAAAGCACCCGCGGGATTATTGGCGGGCCCCGCAATATCGAGGTGAGCCCACGGGATGCGCGGCGCATCCGCATCATCGCTCGTGGTGCCCACAAACTCGCGCAAGAAGACTCCCGCCAGCAGCATGCCCGCGGCGGTGCTGCCCGGCTTGGCGTTGGCGAGGTCAGCGACATCACTTTTCAGAAGAGGACGAAGCTCGGCGGGCAACGGCATCGGCCAGACGAGCTCGCCGGTGTCGGCGGCCGCGGCTTGCACCTTTGCGACGAGCGCGTCGTCTCCCATGAGCCCGGCATACCGCTCGCCCAACGCCACTCGAGCGGCGCCCGTGAGCGTCGCGATGTCGACGATGGCGTCGGGCCGTTCTTCACTTGCCGCAGCGAGCCCGTCGGCCATGACGAGCCGCCCTTCGGCATCGGTGTTGAGAACTTCGACGGTGGTTCCTCCCCGAATGGTGAGAACGTCGTTGGGGCGCATCGCGTTCGACGATGGCATGTTCTCGGCAAGGCACAACCACGCCGTGAGGCGCACCGGAAGCTCCAGTTGCGCTGCCGCGATGACCGCGGCGAGCGTGGTCGCAGCGCCCGTCATGTCGTACTTCATGCCAACCATGGCAGCAGCGGGCTTGATCGAGAGCCCTCCCGAATCGAACGTAATTCCCTTGCCCACAATCGCGAGGTGTCGATCACCGCTATCGCGGCGATAGCGCATCACGAGAAGTCGGGGTGGGCGAGCCGAGCCTTGACCGACGCCCATGATGCCGCCGTATCCCCCCGCGACCAGCTCGTCGGGGCCGAGTTCCTCGAATTCGATGGGGAGTTCGGCGGCGGCCGCTCGAGCTTGCTCGACAAAGGACTCGGGGTACAGATCGTTCGGGGGAGTGTTCACGAGGTCGCGCACGAGTGCCACAGCTCGCGCTGTCGCGGTTGCGGCGCGTGTGGGGGCTTCGGCGTCGGCCACGCTCGTGGCCACGGTGACCTCGGTCGTGCCAAGCGGCGCCTCGGTCGAGCGATAGCTCGTGAAGCGGTAGCTGCCCATGGCGGCACCTTCGAGTACAGCCTGCACATCGGCGGAGTTCGACGTGGGCAGGGCGAGGCCAATGCGCGCGACATTTCCGAGGGTGCGTGCCGCAGTGCCGGCCGCCGAACGCAACGCCTCGGGCGTGAGGGGGCCGCGACCGAGGCCAACGACGAGGATGCTCGTCGCCGTGACGCCCTCGGGCGCCGGCAGCCGCGCGGTTTCGTCGACGGCGCCGGTGAGACCGATCATCCGCAAGCCCGAACCGAACTCGGCGAGGGGACCCGACTCGATGCCCACGACGCTCACGGCGTCATCGCCTGCCGGGGCAAGACCGACGACGAGGGCATCAACGTCAAGGTCGTGAGCGGCACGGGCAGAGACGGCGAGCGAAGGCACAGGCATGCGCGTCATGCTATCCGCGCGTGCCTGTGGTCACTGTCTCGCGATGTTCGCTCTCGGCACGCGCCCAGCGGCCCGCCGCGTCTGATGCTGCGACCTAGCATGGAGTCATGCACAACCCGGCCGAGCTCTACACCGTCACGATGACGGAAGACCAAGTGCCGCGCGACTTGCCGCTCGTCATCGGTCTGACGGGCTTCGTTGATTCGGGAGGCGCCGTCGCGCAGGTCTCGGAGTATCTGCTCGATGAACTCGACCACCGCGAGGTGCTGGTGTTCGACAATGACGCGCTTCTCGATTACCGCGCGCGTCGACCAATCATGGTGTTCGAAGAGACCCGCATCACCGAATATCGGCGCCCCGAGCTCGCTTTGCGCCTCGCCCACGACGAGCTCGGCACACCGTTCCTTTTGCTGACGGGCTACGAGCCTGACTTTCAGTGGGAACGCTTTGTGGATGCTCTGCTCGGCATCATCGCGCGCTACGGCGTCGCGTCGACAACCTGGGTGCACGCCATCCCGATGCCGGTTCCGCACACGCGGCCCATCGGCGTCACCGTGAGCGGTGCCCGAGACGAGCTCATCGAAGCACTCTCGGTCTGGCGCCCGAGCACGCAGGTTCCCGGCAACGTCTTGCACTTGCTCGAGTATCGACTCACCGAGTCCCGCCATCCGATCGCTGGCTTTGTTCTGCTGGTGCCGCACTACCTCGCCGACACCGAGTTTCCGTCCGCGGCCGTCACCGCGCTCGAGAGCATCACGGCGGCAACCAGCCTGCTGTTTCCCACCGATCGATTGCGTGCCGAAGGCCGTGAGTTTCTCGCGAAAATCGAGGGGCAGGTCGAGGGAAACAGTGAGCTCGCCCGGCTCGTCGAGTCGCTCGAACAGCGGCACGACAGCTACATGGAAGACAACCCGCTTCGCTCGCCGTTGACCGATGAAGATGGAGAGTTGCCGAGTGCCGACTCGATCGCGGCCGAGCTCGAGAAGTTCTTGGCCTTTCGGCAAGCGGCCGATGACGACGAGACCCCCTAGGGGCGTCGTGCTCAGCGGGAGCTGAGCCCATGGACACACGCCGCGCCTGGGCGGTGCTGGTCGTCGCAACCCTTGCCTACGTCGTCGCGGTTCTCCAGCGCTCGAGCATGGGAGTCGCGACTGTCGCAGCGACAGATCGCTTTGCGATTGATGCGACGGCCTTGTCGACTCTGGGTGTCGTGCAACTCGTCGTCTACGCCGTTCTGCAAATACCTGTCGGCGTCATGGTCGACCGTTTTGGCCCGAGGGTGCTCATCGTCACGGGCGCCGCAACCATGGCGGCAGGTCAGGTCTTCGTGGCGTTCGCCGACGAGCTTCCGCTTGCGCTCGTGGGGCGCGTGCTCGTCGGTGCGGGCGACGCCATGACGTTCATCTCGGTGCTGCGGTTGCTCGGCGCATGGTTTTCGCCTCGGCGCTTGCCGCAACTCTCACAGTGGGTGGGCACGTTGGGGCAAGCCGGTCAGCTTCTCTCGGCCATCCCGTTCGCACTCGTGTTGCAGCTGAGCGGCTGGACGACCGCGTTTGCCAGCGCAGCATCGCTCTCGGTGCTTGCGGTCATCGCCGTGCTGGTGGCGGTGACGGATGCTCCCGCCGGGGCGTCGTCGCAGCGATCCAGCTCGCTGCGCACCGCGCTTAGCAGCTTGCGTGAAAGCCTGCGTCACCCCGGCACCCGCCTCGGGTTTTGGGCGCACGCGGCCACGCAGTCGAGCGGGTCGATGCTCGCCTTGCTGTGGGGATTTCCCATGCTGTCGATCGGTCTCGGGTACGGTCCTGCGCTCGCCTCGGCGATTCTAGGAGGCATGGTCGTGGTGGCCGCGATCGCCGGACCGATTATCGGCCTGCTGTCGGCGCGGTTTCCGTTCCGACGGTCAAACCTCGTGTTGGGCATCGTTGGGGCGATGGCCGTGGCGTGGGCGGTCGTGTTGCTGTGGCCGGGCATCCCACCGCTGGCGCTCGTCATTGCGCTGTTTGTCGTGGTGGCAGCGGGCGGACCCGGTTCGCTCATCGGATTCGACTTTGCTCGCAGCTACAACCCTCCTGTGCGGCATGGCGCTGTGTCGGGGTTTGTGAATGTCGGGGGGTTCACGGTCACCGTAGTGATCATGCTCATCGTCGGAGTCGTGCTTGATGCGCAAAGCCCGGGGGCAGACCCCTCGCAGTTGTACGCCTGGGAACACTGGCGCTGGGCGCTCGCCACGCAGTTTCCGATCGTGGGGTTGGTTGTCGCCCTCATGCTCGTGGCGCGATACCGCACGCGACGTCGTGTGCACGATGACGACGGGATTGCCGTGGGGCCCCTCTGGGTCGCCATCGTGAAGCGATACAGAAGACGACGGCGCGGGGGCGGAGGCCCTCGGGGGGAGTGAGGCACTGACCGCCAGCGAATGGTCTTGATCTCGCGAGCGGTGTGCGATAATGAAACTTCACGACCCAGTCAACCGGTCTCTCATGGAGCTGCTCTCGCAGTGACACGAGCGTGACGGACTTGACATGGGTCTTTGTACTGCCCGCATAACGCGAGAAGAGGGGCCCATGGCTGCCCGAGCGACCACAAAGACCACCGGCACGACCGCTGCTGACGAGAAGGCCACCACGGCGGCCGCCCCGGCGAAGACCGCTGCCAAGGCCCCCGCCGCAGCAAAGACGACCGCCGCCAAGACCGCCGCCGCGAAGGCCCCTGCTGCGGCGAAGACGACCGCAGTCGCGAAGGCACCTGCTGCGAAGGCCCCCGCGGCACCGAAGCGTGCGGCGTCGAAGAAGGCCACGGCCCCGGCCGGCGCAAACGCAGAGGGCGACGACGAGGTCATCGACCTTGATGGGATTGACCCCGAGGCGGTCGACCCCGACGCGATTGACGGCGACGGCATTGACCCTGAGGCGATTGACCCCGAAGCGGTCGAGGCCGTCATTGTGGTCGGCGACGACGACGTCGCCGATGACGCTGGCGATGACGACGCTGACGATGACGATGACGAGAGCGCAAGCGGCTCGGCAGGTCCGCTGCCCACCGGCGCGATCGTGATCTCGAACACCGATGACGACGAGGTTCCCGTCTACTCATCGGCGATCACGGGCGCAACCGCCGACCCGGTTAAGGACTATCTGAAGCAGATCGGTAAGGTCCCGCTGCTCAACGCGGCCGAAGAGGTCGAGCTCGCGATGCGTATCGAAGCGGGGCTTTTCGCCGAAGAGAAGCTGTCGTCGATGACCGAGAAGGAAAAGCGTTCGGCGCTCGGCCGTGACCTGTCGTGGGTCGCGCGCGATGGGCAGCGAGCAAAGAACCACCTGCTCGGCGCCAACCTTAGACTCGTCGTCTCGCTCGCGAAGCGCTACACCGGCCGCGGCATGCAGTTCCTCGACCTGATTCAAGAGGGAAACCTCGGTCTCATCCGGGCCGTCGAGAAGTTTGACTACACCAAGGGCTTCAAGTTCTCGACCTACGCCACCTGGTGGATTCGTCAGGCGATCACGCGCGCCATGGCCGACCAGGCACGCACGATTCGCATTCCCGTGCACATGGTCGAGGTCATCAACAAGTTGGCTCGCGTGCAGCGTCAGATGCTGCAAGACCTGGGCCGCGAACCCACGCCCGAAGAGCTCAGCCGCGAGCTCGACATGACTCCTGAAAAGGTCATCGAGGTCCAGAAGTACGGCCGCGAGCCCATCTCGTTGCACACTCCGCTCGGTGAAGACGGCGACAGTGAATTCGGTGACCTGATCGAAGACACTGAGGCCGTTGTGCCCGCCGATGCTGTCGGCTTCACGATGCTGCAGAAGCAGCTCGAGAGCTTGCTCGATTCGCTGTCCGAGCGTGAGGCGGGCGTCATTCGCATGCGCTTCGGGCTCGGCGACGGAATGCCCAAGACGCTTGACCAAATTGGTGACACGTTTGGTGTCACGCGTGAACGCATCCGTCAGATCGAGTCAAAGACCATGGCCAAGCTGCGTCACCCCTCGCGGTCGCAGGCCCTGCGCGATTACCTCGAGTAAACCGGCACTGTTCGTCGATCGTCGCGCTCTGCGCCCCGACCTCTCGGAGATCTCATGACTGCAACGCCCAACGAAGGCAAGCCGCTCGTTCGAGACGTGGCGGGTGCTGCGTTTGAGCGCATCCCGATCAAGACGCATGTCGTCATGGCCGGAGAAGACATCGTCGAGGTCGTCACGCGTTACGCGGCCGACGTGATTCGCCCGGGTGACACCCTGTTCGTGACCGAGAAAATCGTCGCGATCACCCAGGGCCGGTCGTACCCCGTCGACTCGATCGATGCGCGCCCGCTCGCGCACCGGCTCTCGCGGTACGTGACCAAGACCTCGCACGGCATAGGACTCGGTATGCCCGAGACCATGGAGATGGCGCTGCGTGAATGTGGCACCCCGCGCATTCTCTTTGCGGCTGCTGTTGCCGCCGTCACGAAGGCGCTGGGCCGCAAGGGCGACTTCTATCGCATTGCGGGCCCCAAGGCTCGCGGCATTGATGGTCCGACGCACAACACGATTCCGCCCTACAACACGCAGGTCGTGCTTGTGCCGTTGCGACCGCGAGAGGTCGCTCGTGAACTTCAGGCCGCACTGGGCGGTGCCATCGAGGTGGCGATCGTCGACATCAACGACTTCGGGGGCAACGTTCTCGGTTCGACCCTGTCGTCGGCCGCCGAAAAACAACTCGTCGGAATCCTCGCGGACAACCCTCTCGGCCAGAACCACCAGAGCACGCCGCTCGGCGTCGTTCGCCCCGCGGCCTAGCGCGGCCGCTTCGCTCGCGCGTTCACCCGCTGACGTGCTCGCGCGCTAGAAGCCGATGGCGGCGCGGTAGACCGGCAAGAGGCCTTCGCGCACGCCCGTCGCGCTGGGCTTCAGTTGAAAGACGCCTGTGTTGTAGTTGCCCTCGATGACCGCAGCGCCTGACGGTGTGATCGCAACGTCCCAGCCGACGTATCGAATGTCGGGCACTTCGCGAGCCAGCTTCTCGACGAGGGCCTGCACGGCATCCCACTGGGGTACGGCGAAACCCACGATTGACGTTCCGGAGCGCGGATGCACGGTGTAGACCCCGCCAGCACCGTCAAAGGCCGCGTAGTGAGCCACGCCGTCAGCGTCGAGCATGGTGTACATGCCGCCGTCGCTGAAGTTGTCCACATCGCCGCCGTTGCCCATCTTGAGCACACGGGCCAGCGTGTGCACGGTGCCCGCGTCGTCGAGGTAGGTGACGATTCGCAGGGTGTTGACGCTCGAGTCGTTGAGTCGAGACATCTCGGGGTGTTGCGTCAAGAATTCTTCGAGCAAGACCTGTCGGTTCGCGATGCGTGCGGCCCGGAACGCCGCCACTTCGGAGACGTCAGCGCTTGTGAACGCCTCGATGCCATCACCGCCGAGGCTGTCGGCAACTTTCGCAATCACGCGGGAGTGCCGGGCGAGAAAGGCAGAGAGTTCGTCGTCGTTTGCCGTGCGCACATCGATCCACTCTCGCCCCAGGTAGGGAGCGAACCGAACGTTGAAGAGCGCCTTATTGGCAAATGTGGAGCGGTGCTCGACGGCGTTGAGCCTGAGTGCCAAGTGGTTCGACTTCGGGTGCGTGATGAAGGTCCGTCGCTCGCGACTGGTCAGCGTGTGAAAGTCCCAGTCGAAGTAATCCTGAAACGCGGTCTCGTGTCGAACGGCCGCCCACAGCATGTCGAGGGTGATGAACAGTCGTGGCCGACCGCTTGACGCGGCAATGAGCCCCGCCAGCCGGCGAAGGTTGGCCGTGTCGATCGCGCGTGCGCGTTTGACGAGGTACCGGAGGCGATTGCCCCAGCCGAGCGACCCCGCCACTTACGCAGAAGCCGTGAGGCGGTCCGTCTCGTCGTGCCAGGCGAGTGCCGAGCCCGACAGCTTCTCTTTGAAGCGAGCCGCGTGGTGGGCGCAGAAGAGCAGCTCACCCGTGGCGAGAGTAGCCCGTACATAGGCCTGAGCGCCGCAGCTGTCGCAGCGGTCGAGCGCCGACAGAGGCGCGGTCGTGACGCTCGGGTTCTCGGTGGTGATCTGTGTCATGGGGTGCCCCTCACTCTCCGTTGGCGTCGCGAATCTCGTGAAGACACCATTGCACCACACGCCTGTGTCGAAGCCGTGTCAATACGCCTCGATTTCGCTGAACGCGTAGGCGAGGTCGAGCCACTGGCGAGGTCGTGTGATCGCGCGTCGGAGTGGGAGCCCGAGCGCGTCGGTCGGCCCGCTTACGATGAATGGCGTGCCCAGCTCTGACTACTCCGCCCGCCACCTGTCTGTACTCGAAGGTCTTGAAGCGGTGCGCAAGCGCCCGGGTATGTACATCGGCTCGACCGATTCACGCGGTCTCATGCACTGTCTCTGGGAGATCATCGACAACGCTGTCGACGAGGCGCTGGGTGGCTTTGGCACCCAGATTGACTTGAGGCTGCACCCCGACGGCAGCGTCGAAGTGCGTGACCGAGCTCGAGGCATTCCCGTTGACATCGAGCCCAAGACCGGGCTGAGTGGCGTCGAAGTTGTCTTCACCAAGCTGCACGCCGGCGGCAAGTTTGGTGGCGGGTCGTATGCCGCATCCGGCGGCCTGCATGGTGTTGGGGCCTCGGTCGTCAACGCCCTCAGCCAGCGGCTCGACGTTGAGGTTGATCGTGATGGCGCCACGTGGGCAATGTCGTTTCACCGCGGCGAGCCCGGTGTTTTCGCCGACGATGCCAGTGGGCCGCGGCCTGACGCGCCGTTCTCGCCATTTGTCTCGGGCAGTGAGTTGCGCAAAGTAGGCAAGGTCGCCAAGGGCGTCACCGGAACCCGTATCCGGTATTGGGCCGACCCGCAGATTTTCACGAAAGGCGCGAGCTTTCTCACCGAAGAACTCATCGGCCGGTTGCGCCAGACCGCTTTTCTCGTGCCGGGCATCACGCTCGAGCTCACGGATGATCGGGGGGCCGAACCGGTCACCGAGTCATTCCGGTTCGACGGGGGCATTAGCGAGTACGCCGACTTCTTGGCACCGGATGCTCCGCTCACCGACACGTGGCGCATCACGGGCAGCGGCACGTTCACCGAGACGGTGCCCGTGTTGCAAGACAACGGGCACATGGTTCCCACCGAGGTTGAGCGCGAGTGTGTTGTCGACATCGCCCTCCGCTGGGGAACGGGGTACGACACCACTTTCCGCTCGTACGTCAACATCATCGCGACGCCGAAGGGCGGAAGCCACCAGCTCGGTTTCGAACAGGGACTGCTGAAGTTCTTGCGCGCCGAGGTTGAGAAGAACGCGCGTCGCCTGAAAGTCGGCACCGACAAACTCGAGAAAGACGACGTACTCGCTGGCCTCACGGCCGTGCTGACGGTGCGCTTGCCCGAGCCACAGTTCGAAGGCCAGACGAAAGAGATTTTGGGCACGCCCGCCGT
>NZ_JANRKZ010000192.1:0-28372 GCF_033763155.1 Microcella sp. | reverse complement strand
TGCTTGCTGATGGTGGAGTTCGTGTCGTCGACAACGGCCGAGGCATCCCCGTCGACGAGCACCCGGTCGAGAAGAAGTCGACCGTTGAGGTTGTGTTGACGATCTTGCACGCCGGCGGAAAATTCGGCGGCGGCGGCTACGCCGTCTCGGGTGGTCTGCACGGCGTCGGCAGCTCGGTTGTCAACGCCCTGTCAGAGCGCCTCGCGGTTGAGGTTCGCCGTCAAGGCAATGTCTATTCGCAGACGTACCAACACGGTGTTCCGGATGCCCCGCTCGCGAAAGGCGCGGCGACCGACGAGACCGGCACGACCATCTCGTTCTGGCCGAACGGCGAGATTTTCGAAACCGTCGAGTTCGACTACGACACCCTGCGCACACGCTTTCAGCAGATGGCGTTTCTCAACAAGGGACTTCGCATCACGATTGCCGACGAGCGCGCGGCACAGGCCGATGGTGATTCGCGTCGCGAAGAGTTCCTCTACGAGAAGGGTCTTGTCGACTACGTCGAGTTCTTGAACTCGGCGAAGAAGATCGAGGTGGTGCACCCCGAGATCATTTCGTTCGAATCAGAAGACACCGAGCGCCGCATTGCTCTCGAGGTCGCGATGCAGTGGACGAATGCCTACTCAGAGTCGGTGCACACCTACGCCAACACCATCAACACGCACGAAGGTGGCACGCACGAAGAAGGCTTCCGCGCCGCGTTGACGACACTCGTCAACAAGTACGCGCGTGACAAGGGCATCCTGAAAGAGAAAGACGAAAACCTCTCGGGCGACGACGTGCGCGAGGGTCTCACGGCCGTCATTTCGATCAAGCTCGGCGAACCTCAGTTCGAAGGCCAGACGAAGACCAAGCTCGGCAACACCGAAGCCAAGTCGTTTGTGCAGAAGGTTGCCGGCGAGCATCTCGCCGACTGGTTCGAGCGCAACCCGGCTCAAGCCAAAGACGTCATTCGCAAGGCGCTTCAAGCGTCGGCCGCCCGCATCGCCGCTCGAAAGGCCCGCGAACAAACTCGTCGCAAGGGCTTGCTCGAGTCGGGGGGCATGCCCGGCAAGCTCAAAGACTGCCAGTCGAAAGACCCCTCGCTCAGCGAGATCTTCATCGTCGAGGGCGACTCGGCCGGCGGCTCAGCTGTTCAGGGCCGCAACCCCGAGACGCAAGCGATTTTGCCGCTGCGCGGAAAGATCTTGAACGTCGAAAAGGCACGCCTCGACCGCGCGCTCGGCAACGCCGAGGTGCAAGCCATGATCACCGCGTTCGGCGCGGGCATCGGCGAAGACTTCGACCCTGACAAGGTCCGCTATCACAAGATCGTGCTCATGGCCGATGCCGACGTCGATGGCCAGCACATCACCACGCTGCTGTTGACGCTGCTCTTCCGCTACATGCGGCCGCTCATTGATCTTGGCTACGTGTACCTCGCGCAGCCTCCGCTCTATCGTTTGAAGTGGACGAACGCCGAACACGAATACGTCTACAGCGATCGCGAGCGGGATGTCCTGCTCGAGTCGGGGCTTGCCGCGGGCAAGCGCATCCCGAAAGACAACGGCATTCAGCGGTACAAGGGTCTCGGCGAGATGAACCACCAAGAGCTGTGGGACACCACGATGAACCCGGCGTCGCGCACGCTCTTGCAGGTCACGCTCGAAGACGCGGCGGTTGCCGACAGCGTCTTCTCCACTCTCATGGGCGACGACGTCGAACAGCGCCGCACCTTCATTCAGCAGAACGCGAAAGACGTGCGCTTCTTAGACATTTAGCGACGACCGCCTCGTTGCGGCCGACGCTTTCCGACCTCACCACCACCGAAGGATTTTCCTCATGGCAGACGACACCACGGGCCCCGAGCCGGTCGACTATGGCCCCGGCGGGCGGGTCAACCAGGTTGACCTGCAGCTCGAAATGCAGCGGTCGTACCTCGACTATGCAATGAGCGTCATCGTCGGGCGCGCCTTGCCCGACGTGCGTGATGGTCTCAAGCCTGTGCACCGCCGCGTCATTTACGCGATGTTCGATGGCGGCTACCGACCCGACAAGGCCTACTCGAAGTGCTCGCGCGTCGTCGGTGATGTCATGGGGCAGTTTCACCCCCACGGTGACTCGGCCATCTACGACGCACTCGTGCGACTCGTTCAGCCGTGGTCGATGCGGTACCCGCTCGCCGCCGGCCAGGGAAACTTCGGCTCGCCCGGTAACGACGGCGCGGCTGCACCGCGATACACCGAAACCAAAATGGCGCCCCTCGCCATGGAGATGGTTCGGGATATCGAAGAAGACACCGTCGACTTCCAAGACAACTACGACGGTCGCACGCAAGAGCCGAGCATTCTGCCGGCGCGATTCCCCAACCTCTTGGTCAACGGCTCGGTCGGCATTGCGGTCGGTATGGCCACGAACATTCCTCCGCACAACTTGCGCGAGGTGGCGGCTGCCGCCCTCTGGCACCTCGAGAACCCCGACGCCGATCGTGAGAGCCTGCTCGAAGCGATTCTGCAGCGCGTCAAGGGCCCCGACTTTCCGACCGGCGCGCAGATTCTCGGCGTCAAGGGAATTCACGATGCGTATCGCACGGGCCGCGGCTCGATCACGATGCGCGCGGTCGTGACGGTCGAAGAGATTCAGAACCGCACGTGCCTCGTCATCACCGAACTGCCCTACCAGGTCAACCCCGACAACCTGGCGATCAAGATCGCTGACCTCGTCAAAGAAGGCAAACTCGGCGGAATCGCCGACATTCGCGACGAGTCGTCGGGCCGCACCGGGCAGCGCCTCGTCATCGTGCTCAAGCGCGACGCCGTGGCGAAGGTCGTGCTCAACAACCTCTACAAGCACACTCAGCTGCAAGACAATTTCGGCGCGAACATGCTCGCGATTGTCGACGGAGTTCCCCGCACGCTGCCGATCGACGGCTTCATCACATACTGGGTCTCGCACCAGATCGAGGTCATCGTTCGCCGCACGGCGTTCCGGCTGGCGAAAGCCGAGGCCGACGCCCACATTTTGCGCGGATATCTCAAGGCGTTGGATGCCCTCGACGAGGTCATCGCCCTCATTCGCCGCTCGCCCACGGTCGACGAGGCTCGCGAGGGCCTCATCGCGTTGCTCGATGTTGACGAGCTGCAAGCGACCGCGATTCTCAACCTGCAGCTTCGCCGCCTTGCCGCGCTCGAACGGCAGAAGATTCAGGATCAGGCAGAAGAGCTCGAGCGCCTCATCGCCGACTACCAGGCGATTCTCGCGAGCCCCGAGCGTCAGCGCACAATCGTCTCTGACGAACTCACCGAAATCGTCGACAAGTACGGCGACGACCGACGCACCGAGATCATGATGGGCTTCGACGGCGACATGAGCGTCGAAGACCTGATTCCCGTCGAAGAGATGGTCGTGACCGTCACGCGTGGTGGGTACATCAAGCGCACCCGCAGCGACAACTATCGATCGCAGCACCGCGGCGGCAAGGGTGTCAAGGGCGCTCAGCTGCGCGCCGATGATGTGGTCGAGCACTTCTTCGTGACCACGACGCACCACTGGCTGTTGTTCTTCACGACTACCGGACGGGTGTATCGCCTCAAGGCCTACGAGGTGCAAGAAGCCGGACGCGACGCGAAGGGTCAGCACGTCGCCAACCTCCTGGCGTTGCAGCCCGATGAAGAGATTGCCCAGATTCTCGACATTCGCGACTACTCGGTCGCCCAGCACCTCGTGCTGGCGACGCGCAACGGCCTCGTCAAGAAGACCGCTTTGACCGAATACGACACGAACCGCACGGGTGGCATCATCGCGATCAACCTGCGCGAGGGTGACCAACTCGTGTCGGCGATGCTCGCCGATGACTCTGACGACATCCTGCTGGTGTCACGACGCGGTATGTCACTGCGGTTCACGGCCGACGATTCGGCACTGCGGCCCATGGGTCGCTCGACCTCGGGCGTGACGGGCATGAAGTTTCGTGAGGGCGACGAACTCTTGTCCGCATCCGTCGTCGGTGACCGTGGCTTTGTGTTCGTCGTCACCGAGGGTGGCTACGCCAAGCGCACCGAGGTTGAGCAGTATCGCGTGCAGCAACGCGGTGGCCTCGGCATCAAAGTGGCGAAGCTCAGTGATGATCGGGGCGCCTTGGCCGGTGGCCTCATCGTTGCCGACGACGACGAGGTTCTCGTGGTCATGCAAAATGGCAAAGTGGTACGCTCCTCGGTGGCCGAAGTGCCCGCCAAGGGCCGCGACACCATGGGGGTCGTGTTCGCCCGACCCGATGACGACGACCGAATCATTGCGATCGCTCGCAACAGTGAACGCAACCTGGTCGACGCGGATGCAGAAGCCGGCACCGCTACCGACACCGATATCAGCACTGACACCGATACCGCCGGAGCCGCACCTGTGGCCGAGGGTGGAAAGGACGAGAACGCGTGAGTACAGTCGCCGAGAAGCTGCAGCGTAAGTCGCAGCGCCAAGCCCCGACGAAGCAGGTTCGCCTCAAGCTCGTCTACATCGACTTCTGGTCGGCGGTGAAGCTGTCGTTCTTGGTCGCCATTTGCGGCGCGATCTTGCTGTTGGTCTCGACCCTGTTGGTCTGGATCGTACTGAGCTCGCTCGGCGTCATTGAGCAGATCGACTCGGTCTTCACCGACATCATCGGTGAAGACGCGACGAGCCTTGCCAGTGTGTTCTCGCTCGGCCAGGTCATGTTCTTCGCAACCATCGTTGCTCTGCTCAACATCGTGGGCGGCACGGCCATCGGCGCCATCAGCGCTCTGTTGTACAACTTGAGCGTTCGCCTGACCGGCGGATTGCTCGTCGGCTTCACCAACAACTGATCAAACGCCCGCTCGATTGGGCGGGCGTGACCGGATGCAGTACAGTCGTATCCGGTCTCACGGGGATATAGCTCAGGCGGTTAGAGCGCTTCGCTGATAACGAAGAGGTCCCAGGTTCAAGTCCTGGTATCCCCACGCATTGTCTGTCACGCCGCCGCTTCTGCGGCGTGACGGCGCTTCCGCGAGACGAGCGCGGTCGTCTCGCTTCGCGGATCGCCACCACGATGCACTGGGGCCTTAGCTCAATTGGTAGAGCGCCTGCTTTGCAAGCAGGAGGTCAGGAGTTCGATTCTCCTAGGCTCCACTCCATTGCCACCGCTCTGATCATCGGGCTCTTGCTCGACGCGCGACCGCATAACCTGCGGTCGCGGAGTTCGATTCTCCTAGGCTCCACTCTGTTGATGATCGCGCCGCCGCTTCTGCGGCGCGATGCCGCTTCCGCGAGACGAGCGTGGTCGTCTCGCTTCGCGTCGCGACCGTGGGGTGTTCGAATTCGCTCCTGCGGCGCGATGCCGGTTTCGCGAGACGAGCGTGGTCGTTTCGCTTCGCGTCGCGACCTCGGGTTGCGCGGAAGCGCTTCTGCGGCGCGATGCCGTTTTCGCGAGACGAGCGTGGTCGTTTCGCTTCGCGTCGCGACCACGGGGTGCTCGAAACCGCTGCTGCTCCGGCTCGGTCAGGCTGGGTCGAAGGTGAGCGTCGCGGCCAGGCCGTGGGGCTCGCGGCGCGCGAGCTTGACCTCCGCGCCGCTCGCGCGCGCGAGTTCGGCAACGATGGCGAGTCCAAGACCCGTGCCGGGAGTAGTGGTTCCCCCGCGCCAGAAACGGTCGAAGGCTCGAGCGAGCTCGTCGTCGGACATCCCGGGGCCGTCATCAAGCACGGCAAGAGTCGGTCGATCTCCCGCGGAGATGATCACGCGAATCTGATCGCCCTCGCGCGAGACCGCGAGGGCGTTGTCGATGATGTTGTCGATCATCTGGTCGACCCCGGTAGGAACCGCCAGCACCGAAACAGAGGTCGGTCCGGCAATGGTCAGGTCGACGCCCCCCTCGGCAGCCAGTGGCTCCCACTGCTCGACGCGCTCGCGGGCGATGGCGCCAAGGTCAACGGTGACGACGGGACTGACGGATGCTCCCGCGCGGCCGAGGGCCAACAAACCTTCGACGATCGTCACGAGACGATCGGCCTCGAGCTCGGCCGCGGCAAGTCGAGCAGCGGCACCCGGCGGGTCGGATTCGATGAGGTCGCGCGCGCGTTCGAGCTTCAGGCGGAGGGCGGTGAGGGGAGTGCGCAATTGGTGCGAAGCATCGGCCGCGAAAGCACGTTGTTCGTCGATGAGCCCCGACAACCGATCGGCCATGCGGTTGAACGAGCGGGCGAGGCGAACGAGTTCGGGGGCCCCGGCCTTCGGCTCGGCTCGGGCGCTGAGGTCGCCGGCCGCCAGCCGCTCGGTCGTCGCGGTCAACACGCTCAAGCGGCGAGTGACGGTGCCCGAGAACACGATGCCGGCAATGCCCGCCATGATGAGCGTCAACAAGGCAACGATTTCGATGACTTGCAGTCGCTCGCCCACCTCCTCGTCGACGACAGCTTCGGAGTAGGTCAACCGCACGGCACCGATGATGTCTTGGCCACTCAGCACGGGAACGGCGACATAGACCAGTTCTTCGCCGAGGGTTGTTGAGAACCGTGAGCCCGATGAGATGGTGCCGCTGAGTGCCTGTTCGATCTCGGGCCGCGATGAGTAGTCACCGCCCACAGCAGATTGATCATCGTCACTCGTGACCTGAGCGATTCCATTGGTGTCGACAATCACCACGCGGCCACCCCCGGCGGCTCGGTATTCGAGCGCGGCGTCAGAAACCGCGGCGAGCTCGGCGGCATCAAGCGACTCGAGTGCTTCTTCAGCTCGCCCCGCGAGCACGAACGCGTCCCGTTCCAGGCCGGTTACCAAGCGGTCGAGCTCGACGGTGCGCAGGTACTGTGCGAGCGGCACGGTTTGAACAATGAGCACGAGCGCGGTGATCACCATCACCATGCCCATGAAGCGCCACCGCATCAGGGTTCTCCGAGCCGAAAGCCGACTCCACGCACCGATTCGATCCAGCCAGGGTCGCCCAACTTCTTTCGAACAGCCGCGATGTGTGCGTCGAGGGTCTTTGCCGTGCCGAACCAGGTTGTGTCCCACACATCACGCAAGATGTCGGTGCGTCGATAGACAGCTCCGCGGTCGCGGGCCAAATACTCGAGCACGTCAAACTCTCGAGGGGTGAGGTGTACCGCCGCGCCGTCGAGAAGCACGCGGCGTGCGCGACTGTCGATCACGAGACGAGACTCTCCGCTGACGTCGCGCGCGGGGGGTGACCCACCGCTTGACCGGCGCGTGATCGCATGGATGCGCGCAACTAACTCGCGCATCCCGAACGGCTTGACGATATAGTCGTCTGCCCCTAACTCAAGGGCGACGACCCGGTCAACTTCGTCGTCGCGGGCGCTCACGATGATGATAGGCACGTCGCTGTTCGCGCGAATGCGACGGCAGACTTCGGTTCCGTCAATGTCGGGCAAGCCGAGGTCGAGAACGATGAGATCGGGAAGAAGTTCAGCAGCGCTCGCGATGCCGTCACGGCCGTTGGCGACGCGAGTTGCCGTGATCGCACGGTCGGCCAAGCCGTCGACGATGCCATCGGCAACAGCATCGTCGTCTTCGATCACGAGAACCTGCATGCGCTCATCATGCTCCCTGCGCCATTGGCGTGGCGAGCATCCGCGATCGAAGCCGACGATCTTGGATAAATCTTGGATGTTCGAGGGCGCTCTCTGAAGTCGCGGAGGCATAGCGTCGAAGCATGAAGACGCAAATCATCACCGCCCTCTCGATCGCTGCCGTGTTGGGCACCGCGGGCGGGGCCTATGCCGTGAACCAAACGATGTTGACATCGGCCTCGAACGAGTCATCGGTGATCGGCAGCGCGACTCCTGTGCTGGTGCCGGTCGCCCCCAAGGGTGCCGACATTCCCGCTGACTACCGTGAGCAGTTGGCCCAGGCCGTGAATCAGAAGCCGACCCCGGCCGGTGGCCTTGTGTCGTCGAGCTCCGGCGACACGTCATCGTCGCCGGCCCCGAGCGCCTCGAGCGATGACAGCTATGACGACTCAGACGAGTCGTCAGAAGACGAGCATGAAGACGAATACGAAGACGAGTCAGACGATGACGACTAACGACCGACCGGCTGCCGTCGCCCGCGGCCTCACCGGCGCGGGAACGGCCATCGCGCTCATTAGCATGGTCACCGCGTTTCAGATCTCGGCCGCCGTGGCTGAGCAACAAGCGCAGGCGGAGGCCATTGCGTCGCCGACTGTAGCGCCGACGAATGTGCGTGCCCAGGCCGTGCGCGTGCTCGATCCCTCCCTGCTGCCCGAGATTGTCGCTGCTGCCCCTGTCGCTGCACCGTCGACGAATTCGAACTCGAGTTCTGGATCGACCGCGGCCGCGCCAGCGGCCCCGGCCGCGCCTGCCCCTGCTCCGGCCCCCGCGCAGCCGGCACCCCCGGCGAACGGCACGACGGCCGGTTCGGGCGGCTAAGCCGTTCAGTGGTCGCCCTCACATGATCATGAGCACGATCGATCTCACGCACTCGTGGTCGATGATGGGCGGTACTGCCCGCCTGTGGGTGGTCGTGCCCGCCGATGCCGACACGAGCGGCGGATCATTCGCTGCTCTCGTCGAAGACCGCGGTGCCCACCTCGAGCGCCGCTGGAGCAGGTTTATCGCCGAGAGCGATCTCACGTCTCTCACCGAGGCGAGCGGGCACTCGGTCGAGGTGGACGACGACACCGTCACCTTGTTGCAGGCAATGCGCGATGGGTGGCGGGAGACCGACCATGACTTTGACCCGACGCTGCTGCCAGCGGTGGTTGCCGAGGGTTATGGCCGTTCGGTGATCGATGCGTCACGCTCGACCCAACTCCCTGAATCGGCACGCTCGCGCGGCGACCTCGACGCCATGCGCATCGCCGGTACGACGGTCACCCTGCCCCGGGGCACCGCTCTCGATGCGGGAGGCATCGGAAAGGGACTCGCCGCCGATCTGATTGCGGCCGATCTCATCGCTGCCGGCGCGGCGGGGTGCCTCGTCGAGGTTGGGGGAGACATACGTGTTCGTGGAAATGCGCCGGATGGCGTTGCGTGGCGCATCGCCGTCGACGATCCCTTCGTCCCCGGCACCGAACGCCAGCAGGTGCGGCTGCGCGACGGCGGCATCGCAACGTCAAGCCAACGGAAACGCCGCTGGACGACGAACTCGGGCGACGAACGCCACCATCTCATCGACCCGCTGACGCAGCGCAGTGTGATCTCGAGCATCCAAACCGTCACCGTCATCGCGTCGACGGCCGCTCGAGCCGAAGTTCTCACCAAGCCGGGGTTTCTGCGCCCACCCCGCGACTACCTCGACTGGATCCCCACCCGGGGAGCAGCCGCCTTGCTCATCGACGCCGACGGCGCCGAGTACACCACCACGAATTGGAGCGACTACGCATGAATGATCCGCACTTCTGGTGGTACGTCACTCGCGCGAGTGCCGTGCTCGCTTGGGTTCTCATGACGGCTGCGGTGTTGTGGGGCATCACGCTCTCGACCCGCGTGTTTCGCGGCGCTGACAACCCCGCGTGGTTGCAAGATCTGCATCGATTCTTGGGCGGCACAGCCCTGGTGATGACGGGCATCCACATGGTCTCGCTAATGCTCGACCCGTGGCTCGCCATGCCGATCGATCAACTGTTGATTCCGCTCATCGCGGAGTACCGGCCGGTGCCCGTCGCCCTCGGAATTCTCTCGTTCTACGTGCTGCTCGCCGTGCAGCTGTCATCGCTCATGAAGAATCGTCTGCCCCAGCGGTTCTGGAAGGCGGTGCACTACCTGAGCTATGTCGCCGTGCTCGCCGTGGCGATTCATGGTGCTTTTGCGGGAACGGACGCGGGTGCGGCCTGGTACCAGGGTGTCGCGACGGTCATCGTCACGGCATCGGTGATCGCGCTCATCGTTCGCTTGGTGATGGCACGGCGTCGCACTCCGGCCTCGTCGACGCGACCGGTATCGGGCGACGGTGCGGTTCCGTCGCTTGCCGAGGCGAACCCGTCAAACCCGCTCGCTGTCACACGCATGCGGATTATCGCGAAGCACCCGGTTGCCGACGGAGTCGTGCGGTTGCGACTCACGCGCGTCGACGGCAAGCCGATCGAGCCCTGGTATGCCGGGGCGCATGTGACGCTGCGCCTGCCCATAGGAATTGAGCGACAATACTCGCTGTGCAGCGACCCCGCCGATCGGGCACACGTCGACATTGCCGTCTTGCGCCAAGAACCTACGGGCCAGGGCAGTGCCTACCTCCATGATGTCGCCAGCCTCGGCGATGAGCTGGATGTCATCGGCCCCCGAAACCACTTTCCGCTCGAGGCGGCCCACGAGTATCTGTTTATTGCCGGAGGAATCGGCATCACGCCGATTCGCGCAATGATCGAGGCTCTTCCGCCCACTCGGGCATGGCGCTTGCTGTACCTGGGGCGCACGCGGTCAGAAATGGCCTTCTCGCGTGAACTCGAAGAGCGTTACGGAGATCGTGTCCGCGTTATTGCCGGAGATGAGCGCCTCGAGAGACTTGATCTTGCACGCGAGATTGCGGCGACCCAGGCCGACGTCTATGCCTGTGGCAGCGGCGGCTTGCTCGATGACGTCGTGGCTGCGACCCCTCACGCCCGATGCCATGTTGAACGCTTTATCGCAGTGGATCGCTCGACGGGGGCTGACCGCGCGCCACTGGTGGTGGTCACGAGAAAGACAGGACGCCGCATCGAGGTCAGTGCCGACGAAAGTGTGCTGACGGCGATGCAGTCGGCGGGCATCCCGGTGGCAACATCGTGTGGAACGGGCGTGTGTGGAACCTGCGAGACCCGAGTGCTCACGGGCACGCCGCTGCACCTTGACTCGGTCATGCCCGATGACGACAAAGACGAGATCGGCGTCTTCTACCCGTGCGTCTCACGGGCCAAGACCCCGGAGTTGGTGCTCGACGTTTAGTCGCGCACTGATGACGCAGTCTCGATGTTTAGTCGCGCACTGATGACGCAGTCTCGACGTTGAGGCGCCCTCTGCGTTACTCGGCAGTGGGCGCCGCGTCAGCGTCGGGATCGACTTCTTCGACCCACAGGTCGTCGTCGGCACGCAATGTTTGCCAGGCGGCGTAGGCAATTGCGGCCGTGGCCACGACACCGAGACCGATGAGGATGTACCGACCGGGCCCCGGCTTCGGCTTCACTTCGATGATGCCGACCTTCTGACCCGCGCGGGTGGCAAGGTCGCGACCGGAAGCCGACACCTGACGAATCGCGTCGCGAATGCGCTTGTCGCGCGCCACGTCGAGTACGGCAATCGCCGAACCAATAGCGCCCGAGACCGCGGGCATGACGTCATCAACGAACCGCTCGCGCGTGGCCGAGGCTGCGTGACGCACTGAGCCGATTCCGGCTTCGACACCGGGGACGATGCGCCTTTCGTAGGTGTCGCGCACTCGAGGGGCAACGTCTTCGCGCGCAACCGAGGCGGCCTGACGGCTCGCATCGCGCAGGATGCTCGCCGCACGTTCGAGAACCTCGCGCTGTTCGTCCCACACGTCGCCGGCTTGGCGGCGCAACTTCTTCAATTCGCGCTGGCGCTTGCGTGATAGTTCCATGGAATCCTCCTGGATCGACCGTCGTCGGCTCTCCCATCCTGGCACCAACACCGAGCACACCCAACCGATGTCGTAGGAATGCACAGGAATCGGCCAGTGCGCGCCGTGCCAGAATGGGCGACATGTCCATCCACACCGCCGTCGCCACCATCCACACGAACAAGGGCGACATTGTCGTCAACCTGTTCGGCAATCACGCGCCGAAGACCGTGCGCAACTTCGTCGGTCTCGCGACCGGCACGCAAGAGTGGACGCACCCGGCCACCGGCCAGAAGACCACTGACCCCTTGTACAACGGGGTCATCTTCCACCGCATCATCACTGACTTCATGTTGCAGGGCGGCGACCCGCTCGGGCGGGGAATCGGCGGCCCGGGCTACGAGTTCGACGATGAGATTCACCCTGAACTGCAGTTCAGCGAACCCTTTTTGCTGGCGATGGCCAACGCCGGCAAGCGCGGCGGCCGTGGAACGAACGGCTCGCAGTTCTTCATCACCACGGTTCCGACGCCGTGGCTGAACGGCAACCACACGATCTTTGGTGTCGTCGCCGACGAGAGCTCGAAGGCCGTCGTGAAGGCGATCGAGGCTGTTCCCACCAACGCCAACGACAAGCCGCTCGACGACGTCGTCATTTCGAGCATCGAGGTTGTCGAGGTCGCGTGACGACGTCGGCGTCGGGCGCCGCCGATACGGGGGCGGATGCTCGAGTCTGCTACCGGCATCCTGACCGCCCCAGCGCGGTGCGCTGCCAGCGCTGCGATCGTCGGGTGTGCCCCGAGTGTCAGACGCCGGCGGCGGTGGGTGTGCAGTGCCCCGAATGCATCGCCGCTGCCCGCGCGGCCTCCCCGAAACGGCCCTCGGCGATCGTGCGCGCCTTCCGACCCGGCAGTCGTGTTCCGGTTGTCAGCTACAGCATCCTTGCTCTCACGCTCATTGTTTTCGCGCTCCAGTGGGTCACTCAAGGTGCCGTCACGAGTGCGCTCGCGTATTTCCCCCCGCTGACGGCGCAAGAACCGTGGCGCATGCTGACGGTCGCCCTCGTGCACTCTGACCGCTCGATCTTTCACATCGTGTTCAACATGTACTCGTTGTGGGTGCTCGGTCCGTTGCTCGAGAGCCTGATCGGCCGCGCACGGTTTGCCGCCCTCTACGTGCTCTCGGCACTGGGCGGATCAGTTGCCGTCTTGTGGCTCGCACCGCTGTCTGTTGTCGTCGGAGCATCCGGAGCGATCTTCGGTCTACTCGGCGCCTTCTTCGTTATTCAGCGCCGGCTGGGTGGGCGAAACATTCAGCTGGTCGTGATCATCGCGATCAACCTGGCTCTGGGATTCATCATTCCGGGCGTCTCATGGCAATCGCACGTGGGAGGCCTCGTCGTTGGCGCCGTCATCGCCTGGATCATGGTGCGGACACGTCGTATTGACCAACAGCGCCGCCAAGCCTTGTTCATTGCTCTGGTCGGCGGGGTGCTCGTCGCACTCACCGTGATGCGGTTGACGCTCTTCTAGGACGACCGCTCGCGACGGCACATCAAGTTATCCACAGGTGACTCCACAGTGGGGATAATCACACCGGTGTAGTTTTGGAGAACTCCTGGTCAGCGCCAGCGGGTCGTCATGAGGAACCCAATGAACATGATTCCGAAGCCGACCATGATGTTCCACGGCCCGAGGCTCGGCACGGGCCACGAGGCCTGGCTGACGTAGTAGACCAAGATCCAGATCAGGCCGACGAGCATGAATCCGAACATAACCGGCTTAAACCAGACGGGGTTCGGGGCGTCGTTGCCACGGGGGGTCTCGGGGTTTTCGGCGCTGCGCGCAGTAGTCCTGGCCATGGAGTGCAGTCTAGCCCGAGAGCACCCCCGGCACCTGCGCCTAGAATCAGGGGATGCACGAGACGGAGCTTGAGTCGACGTCGGAGCCCGAGCCGCTCACGCGCCGCGATGCTCGTGCGCGCGCATCAGCGACGGTGAATGTGCGTCCGCCAGCGAAGCTCTCAATCACGGGCGTGCTGGGCGAGCTGCTCATCACCGCCGGTGTCGTGGTCATGCTATTTCTCGGCTGGTACATCTGGCTCAATGACATCGTGACCGGAGGCGAGCAGCAGCAGGCGGCCGAGGTTGTGCAACAAGAACTCCAAGACCAGTACGAGCGCGGTGAAGCGCTGGCCGAACGGCCGACCAACCCCGGTGAGCCGGTCGTCTCAGTCGCCCCTCCGGCCGGCCAGGTTTTCGGTGCCTTGATCGTTCCCCGCTTCGGCGAGAACTATGTGCGATCGATCGCTACTGGTGTCGACGTCGAGACCGTGCTCAACAGTCGCCGCATCGGCATTGGTCATTACCCCGACACACAGATGCCGGGTGAGGTCGGCAACTTCGCCATTGCGGCTCACCGCAACACGTGGGGTGGCGCCTTTAGCGACGTCGACAAGCTGCGACTCGGTGATCGCATCTATGTCGAAACTGTTGACGGATGGTACGAGTATTCGTTCCGCGGCCTCGAATACGTGTGGCCCACGGGCGTCGACGTGCTCGAGCCGGTGCCGGCTTTTCCGGGAGCGACGGCGACTGACCGCGTGCTGACGATGACCACGTGTAATCCGCGGTTCTCAACGGCCGAACGCATCGTGGCCTATGCGGTATTCGAGACGTGGTACCCGCGCGCCGGGGGTCCGCCGAGTGAGATATCGGGTGTTGTCGAGGCGCGAGGGTGACCGGCGCTGTGATCTCTCGTGAACCGCGGTCGACCTGTTCCGCACCACACCCGCGAAGGAGCTGCTGATGTACGCCGCGCTGTGGCGCATTCTCCCGGGGCCCGTATGGCTGCGCATCCTGATTCTCATCGTGATTGCCGCAGTCGTCATTGTTGCGCTCGTGCAATGGGTTTTTCCGTGGGCAGCGGACACGCTGCTTCCACAAGAGTCGACGGTGGGAGGCTAAACCAGTGCGCGTTCTCGTGATCGACAATTACGACAGCTTCGTTTACACGCTCAACGGCTATCTGCAGCAGCTCGGAGCAGAGACCACCGTCGTTCGCAATGACGTCGTTGATGATGCCGGCGCTGCGGCGCTCATCGCGGATTACGACGCGGTGCTGATCTCACCTGGCCCGGGAAATCCGGCATCGGCGGGAATCTCGATCGCCGTTGTGCATGCTGCGATCGCGTCAGGTCAGCCCCTTCTGGGGGTGTGTCTCGGGCACCAGGCCATCGCCGAAGCCCTGGGCGCCACCGTGACCCACGCTGATGAGCTGATGCACGGCAAGACATCCCAGATCGAGCATGATGACAGCGCGTTTTTCGACGGTGTTCCGCAACCGTTCCGAGCGACGAGATATCACAGCCTCGCGATCGTCGACAGCACCGTGCCCGACAGCCTCGTGGTGACAGCCCGCACCGAAGGCGGCATCATCATGGGCGTGCGCCACCGCTCTGCGCGGGTGCACGGCGTGCAGTTTCACCCCGAGTCGGTGCTCACGGAAGGCGGCTACCGGATGCTCGGCAACTGGCTGGCCGAGGCCGGGCTGCCCAGCGCGCGCGAGGCGGCCGTCGGACTCAGCCCGCTCGTCACCACCACGCACGCCTAACGGCGCGTTAGGTTCCGCTGCAGTAGCGCAGCGTCACCGGCGACCCTTGCGGCTGGTCACCCGGAGGCAAGGATTGCGCCGTGACGAGTCCGCCGGTGCACCCACCGTCGCCCTCAACCGCCACCTGCAAACCGATCGCCGTGAGCTGTGTTGACGCCTCACCGACAGATTGGTCACGCACGTCGGGTACTCGCACGAGACCGGTCGACACCACGAGGTTGACCGAGTCGCCCGGCCGCAGCTCGGTGCCCGACTCGGGATCACTGCGAATAACCACGTCTTTGCTCACCGACGACGAGTTCTCGGCCGTGACCGTACCAACGACAAGGCCCTTCTCGGCGAGGAGTGCTTGCGCTTCCGCGAGTGTCAGCAGAGTGAGGCTCGGAACGTCGATCGGCTGGGGGCCTGATGAAACGACAACCGTGATGACTTGCCCCGGAGAAACCGTGATGCCGGCGGCGGGATCCGTGCTGATGATCTCGCCCTCGGGCACCGTGTCGCTGACCTCGGTCGTCGGCTCGGGCTGCAGTTCAGCATCCAGCAGAATCTGTCCGCCTTCGTCGTACTGAAGACCGACCACGTCGGGAACAGTGATGGCAACGGCGTCGACAAGCGGGGTGCGCTCGAGGTTGAGCGCCCAGAACAGCACGGCCGCGATGACCACGCCGACGACGGCGATGCCCGCCCACATCCACGCCACGGGAGGTCGTGACTGGGTTCGAGCACGACGTTCTTCGTCGTCAACGCTGAGTTGGCGCATCGCAGCCTCGGTGTCGGCAGTGGCGTGCGGGTTGACACCGAAGAGCGTCGAGGTGAAGTCGGCCGGGGCGTCAACGCGCTTGGGGGGCACCTGGCCCGTGGCCGCCGCGGTGACGTCGTTGCGGAAGTCGCTCGCGGTCTGGAAGCGCTCGAAGCGATCTTTCGCGAGGGCGTGCAAGACGACGGCATCCATCGCCGCCGATACCTGGGGGTTGATGCTGCTCGGAGTCGGAGGTGCTTCGCTCACGTGCTGGTAGGCGACGGCAACAGCCGACTCACCATGGAACGGGGCGCGGCCGGTGAGCATTTCGAACAGCACAACGCCGCTGGCGTAGAGGTCGGTGCGAGCGTCGACTGTTTCGCCGCGCGCCTGTTCTGGCGAGAAGTATTGGGCGGTGCCTAAGATCGAGCTGGTCTGCGCCACCGTTGCGGCCGAGTCAGAGATCGCGCGCGCGATTCCGAAGTCCATGACCTTGACCTGGCCCGACGACGTGACCATGACGTTTCCGGGCTTGATGTCGCGGTGAACAACGCCAGCGCGGTGCGAATACTCGAGCGCCGTCAAGATTCCTTCGGCAATGCGCGCTGCTTCGGCAACGGGAAGCGGACCGTCGGCGATGATGTCTTTGAGCAGACGGCCTTCGACGTACTCCATGACGATGTACGGAACGATTGTCTCGCCGCCACCGGGCTCGCGAACAATTTCTTCGCCGGCATCGAAGACACGCACAATGGTCGGATGCGCCATGCGCGCAGCAGCCTGCGCCTCGTGGCGAAAGCGAGTGCGAAACACCGGGTCAGAAGCGAGTGCCGACTTCAGTAGTTTGACCGCCACGCGCCGACCGAGCTTTGCGTCGGTGGCGACATGCACGTCGGACATTCCGCCGCGGCCAATGAGAGGGCCGAGTTCGTAGCGTGCGGCGAGCAGTCGGGCGCCCTGTGCGACCTCGTCCATCGATGCCTCGGTTTCTTCGCTGGTGCTGTGCTGGTGCGGTGCTGTGCTCGCCAGTCTAAGCCGCTGTGGTCACAGCCGCTGAGTGGCTCTCGGTTCGCGGGGCTAGCCGATTGGAATAGCGAGTTCGTTCGACCGTTGCGACTGCAGGGTCGAGCAGATTGCCACGTAGGTCACCCGCATTTGGCCACTCGCTGCGATCGTGACCGGAAGGTCCGTGGCCGAGGAGGGCAACGGGAGCGAGAGCCCGGGCGAGCCACCCACGATCGTGAAGTTGTATCCCGTCAAGGGGAAACCGGCTGGGCAATCCGCGTAGACCGGCCAGCTGAGCGTGACCGTGCTGCCGCCCGGGTACGGGCCGGTGCCGGGGTCAATCGCCAGGTTCGACGGTTGCGGGGGCGTCGGAATCGGCGCGTAGAAGAACACCGTGATCACCGTGCCGGGCTGAACAACACCGCTGCGGGGGTTGATCTGATACGACAATCCCTGGTCGGCAGCCGACGGGGCGATGTTGCCTTCGACGGGGTCAAGTCGCAGTCCGAGTTCGGCCACTTTGGCGTCAATCGCGGTGCGCGTGCGTCCGAGCCACTCACTCTCGACAATCGCCACCGTTTCGATGGTCGGTGTCGGAGACGGCGTCTCGCTGGGGGAGGCCTCGCTCGACGGGGTGTCGCTGGGCTGCGGCTCGGGTGTATTCGGCTGCGCGAACACGGCAATGAGTGCGCCGACGAGAAGCACCACGAGAAGCCCAATGAGCGCCACGAGCGGCCAGGTCCACGGGCTGCGTCGTGTTTGGGTGGGCATCGCGGGCGTGGCCACCGGGCCAACATTCGGAAGCACTCGCGTGGCGCTCTCGCTGTTCATCGGCTGCACACGCGTCGCGGCGGTTGCGGCAGCACCGGAGGCGATGGTGGGCACAATGGCTGCCGCACCGGCCAGGTCACCGCGCCGCAAGGCCTGGGCCGCTCGCGCAAACAACAGGGCACTCGCCGGTCGGTCAGCAGGCTTCTTGGCGATCGCCGCGAAGACCAGGTTGCGCACGGGTTCGGCGACCGTAACGGGCAACTCGGGCGGAGCGTCGTTGATTTGCGCCATGGCAATGGCCACTTGCGACTCACCCGTGAAGGGGCGACGGCCCGCCAGTGCTTCGTAGGCGACAATGCCCAACGAGTACACGTCGGTTGACGGCGATGCCGGATGCCCGCTCGCCTGTTCTGGAGACAAGTACTGCACCGTGCCCATCACCTGACCGGTCGCGGTCAGAGGCACCTGGTCAGCGATGCGAGCAATACCGAAGTCGGTGATCTTCACGCGGCCGTCGGGCGTAATGAGCAGATTGCCGGGCTTGATGTCGCGGTGGACGAGGCCCGCCTGGTGGGCAGCATGCAACGCCGATGCCGTTTGCGCGACGTAGTCGAGCACTTGATCAGCGGGCAGAACGCGTTCGCGTTCGAGAATCGTCGAGAGCGCCTCGCCCGGAACGAGTTCCATGACGAGGTAGGCGCTGCCTTCTTCTTCGCCGTAGTCATAGACGTTGGCGATTCCCTCGTGGTTGACGAGCGCCGCGTGTCGCGCCTCGGCGCGGAATCGCTCGAGAAAGCCCGGGTCGCCGAGGTACTCGTCTTTCAAGATCTTGATGGCGACGGTGCGACCGATTACGAGGTCGGTGGCTTGCCACACTTCGCCCATGCCGCCGATCGCGACGCGCGACAGCAACTGGTACCGGCCGCCGAACGTCAGCCCACTGGTGGGTCTCATCTGCTCAGCACCGCCTCAAGTACTTGCCTCGCGATCGGAGCCGCGATCTGATTTCCTGACCCGGACTGGCCGCGTCCCCCGCCGTCTTCGACGACAACCGCAATGGCTACCTGCGGGTTGTCAGCCGGAGCGAAGCCGGTGAACCACAGCGTGTACGGGGCGTCATCGCCGTTCTCCGCCGTACCCGTCTTACCGGCCACAGCGACGCCTTCTATTCTGGCATTGCTCGCCGCGCCGTTGGCTACCCCGTCCACCATGAGTCGGGTCATCGTCTCGGCGGTTACGCGCGAAATTGGCTGGCTCGAGAGGGTCGCCTCCGGTTGCTCAACGATGGAGAGATCGGGCGCGATGATGCGGTCAAGCAGCGTGGGCTGCATGAGATTGCCTCCATTTGCGATCGCGGCGCTCACGAGCGCCACTTGCAGCGGGGTAACCCGCACGTCGTATTGACCGAACGACGAGAGCATGAGCTGGGCATCGTCGAGGTCACGGGGGAAGGTCGAGGGGGTTGCTTCCATCGGGACCTCGAACGCTGTGCCGAAGCCGAACGCCTCGGTGTACTCGGCGAGAGTTTCTTCACCCAACGCGAGCCCGAGCTCGGCGAAGGGGATGTTGCAGCTCAGGCGCAGCGCCGTCGCGATGGTGACGGTCGTTCCGCTGCCGCACGAGCCGCCGTTCGAGTTGGTGATGGTGTCGGTGCTGAGCGGCAAAGCGAGACGAGCGGGGTTCGGAAAAGCATCCTCAGGCGTGAACTGACCCGAGTCGATCGCCGCGGCGGCGACGAGCACCTTGAAGGTCGACCCGGGGAAGTACAGGTCTCCGCTAATCGTGCGGTTGACGAGGGGGTCGTTGGGGTCAGCAAGCAACTGATCGTAGGCCGCGAGCACGCTCTCGGTATCGTGAGCCGCAAGGCGGTTGGGGTCGAAGCTCGGCGTCGACACCATGGCGAGGATGCGCCCGGTCGACGGCTCGATGGCGACGACCGCTCCCTTCAGGGAGCCGAGCGCGTCATAGGCGGCTTGCTGAACGACGGGGTCGATCGTGAGCTGCACCGCCGCGCCGCGCGGGCGTTGGCCCGTGACGAGCGCGCCGAGTTGATCGAGAAACTGTTCGTTGGCCGTGCCCGTCAGGAAGTCGTTGTAGGCGCCTTCAACGCCGGTATTGCCCTGGTTGAGGGTGAAGTAGCCGGTGACGGGCGCATACACCTCGGGCGTGGAGTACTGACGCAAAAACGCGAAGGGTGTATCGACGGCAATCGACTGCGCGATGGGCGTTCCGTTGAGCAAGATCGGGCCTCGTTCGGCCGAGTAGCTCTCGTAGAGCGTGCGCACGTTGCGCGGGTCGGCTCGCAACTCGTCAACCGAGAACACTTGGATCACGCTCGTCGAGACGAAAAGCGCGAGAAACATCACGAGACTCGCGATGCTGATGCGCCGCAACTCTTTATTCATCGTCGCTCACCACCAGTCGAGGCTGGTGTCGAACAGTGTCGCTAAGGCGCAGCAGCAACGCCGCAATGATCCAGTTGGCGACGAGGGATGAGCCTCCTGCGGCGAGGAACGGGGTGGTCAGACCCGTCAGCGGAATCACGCGCGTGACGCCGCCAATGACCACAAACACCTGCAGAGCGATGACGAACGCGAGCCCGACGGCCAGCAGGCGCCCGAAGTCGTCGGTTCCGTTGAACCCGATGCGGAATCCGCGGGCGACGAACAGCAGGTAGAGACCCAGAATGGCGAAGAGGCCGACGAGGCCGAGTTCTTCTCCGAGGCTCGCGATGATGAAGTCGCTCTCGGCGAGCGGCACGATGTAAGGGCGCCCCTGACCAAGCCCTGTTCCGATGAGGCCACCGTTCGCCAGCCCAAAGAGTCCTTGCACGAGCTGATAACTGCCGCCGATGGCTTCGTAGTTCTCCTGATCGAACGCGCCCAGCCAGGCCGAGAAGCGACCGTTGACATAGCTGAGGGCTTGGCTCGCAATGAGCGCGCCACCGAAGAAGAGGCTGAGGCCCAAGACGACCCAGCTGAGGCGGCCTGTCGCGACATAGATCATCACGAGAAACAAGCCGAAGTAGAGCAATGACGTGCCGAGGTCGCGCTGAAAAACGAGCACGGCCATCGCGGCGAGCCAGACGATCAGGATGGGGCCGAGGTCTTTGCCTCTCGGAAACCGCATTCCGAGAAACGATCGCCCCACCATCGAGAGTGACTCGCGCGCGGTAACGAGATAGCCAGCAAAGAACACCGCCAGCGCAATCTTGCCGATTTCGCCGGGCTGGAACGAAAGCGGGCCAACCTGAATCCAGAGCCGTGCACCGTTGATCGTCTGACCGATGCCCGGCAGCATCGGCAGCAAGAGCAACCCGATGCCCACGAGCATCGCGACGTAGCGATAGCGGGCGAGGATGCGGTGGTTGCGCACCACGATCAACACTGCGAGGGCGATCGCCATGGCGATCGCCGTCCACACCATTTGACGAATGCCGGCGCTCTCCCAGCCCTCGAACCCTTCGGCAAGGTCAAGACGGTAGATCATCGCGACGCCGAGACCGTTGAGAGTCACGACGATCGGCAGGATGAACGGGTCGGCGTCAGGAGCAGTGAAGCGCAGCACCACGTGCATGCCGAGTGCGAGCATCCCGAGCCCCGCCCCGTAGACGAGCACGGTGCTGTCGATGTCGCCTAGTGCTCCAAGTTGCACGAGAACAACCGCTGCCCCCGTGATGCCGATTGCGGCGATCAGCAAGAGCAGTTCTAGGTTGCGCAGCTTCGCCGGGGCACGCAGCGTGATCGTGATGGATTCGGTCAGCGTCGGCCGCGGCTGACCGAGATCAACCGTGCCGCCCACCCGGCCCGCTGCCGGCTCAGTCGAGTTCATTCTCAAGCCGATCAATGATCGAGAGGGCTTCGGGCAGGTCGCTGGCATTGATCGTCGATTCGACGCGCTCGCGACTGAACGGCGACAAGTCGTCGATGTCGATGTCGCTCTCGAAGTAGACCGTCGAGAGCGGGAACGGACCGATGTTCTGTTGCACCCCTTGGAAGATGGCGACCTGTCCGTTGGAGACCCCGACGAAGTAGCGCGATTGGGTCCACTGGTACCCAGCAACCAAAAGGCCGATGATGAGGCTCGCGATGAGCAACACCCCGACAAGCCACACAATGCGACGGCGAACCTTGTTGCGTTCGTATTCGGCGATGAGGGCGTGCAAGAACTCTTCAGACTCCGGCTCGAAGTGTTCATCAGCGGGAGCCGTCACGGCGCTCAACGGGTGCAGCAAGAGTGAGGGCAACCGAACGCTGCGCTTCGACGTGCTCGCGGAATAGCTGAGCGGGCGAGCGGCAGACCCCACCATGACAGGGCCTCCCGCTGAGCTGGAGGGAGAACGGTCGATGCCCACGACAACGGCCGTCACATTGTCGGGCGCTCCGTTATCGAGACTCTCGTCGATGAGGGCCTGTATGGCTCGCTCGGCGTCGGGCTGCTCGGTGAGAATCTCACCCATTCGCGTCTCTGTGACGTAACCGCTCAAGCCATCAGAACAGAGAAGCCATCGGTCGCCGACGTCGGTCGTGAGCACCTCAACATCGATCTCGGGCGTGAGGTCGACGTCGCCCAGAACGCGCATGAGTACCGAGCGCCGGGGGTGAACCGCAGCTTCGTCAGCGGTGATGCGCCCGCTGTCGACCAGCCGCTGAACGAAAGTGTGGTCTTTCGTGACTTGCGTGAGTGTGCCCTCGCGCCATCGGTAGATGCGGCTATCGCCGATGTGGGCCAGCGCCAGCTGGTCGCCGACACGCACGATGCCACTAACGGTCGTGCCCATTCCTGCTAGCTCGGGATGCTCAAAGACCGTCTCGGCGAGCTCGTGGTTGGCCTCGAGCAACGCACTGCGGAGCGCCTCGATCGCATCGTCGACAGACTCGTATGGCTGGTCAATGTGCGCGATCGACTGGATGGCGAGGGCGCTGGCAACATCGCCGCCCGCGTGGCCGCCCATGCCGTCGGCGACAACAAAGAGGTGCTCGCCGGCGTATCCCGAGTCTTGATTGTTGGCGCGCACCTTGCCCACGTGCGAGCCAGCGGCCGAGAGCCTCGTCATGGGCGGCTACCGTCGCAGCTCGAACGTGGTTGTGCCGATACTGATCGGGGAGTTCAGGGGCACCGCCGTCGGCGCTCCAACCTTCTTGCCGTTGAGAATCGTGCCGTTGGTCGAGTCGAGATCTTGAACCATCCACGTGCCGTCCCACAGCATGAGCCGAGCGTGGTGGGTCGACGTGTAGTCGTCGCGAATCACAAGACCCGAGTCGGCCGATCGGCCGATCGTGAGCTGGTCGCCCTCAAGAGGCAATTCGAGCCCCTCTTTCGCGCCCGACGTGATGACGAGGCGACGCGCGGGCCCCGAGCCCGCTGCGGTCGCGGGCGTCATGGCCGCGGCAACAGCGACCGGCGCAGCGGCGCTCGCCGCTGCCGGCAGGCGGCGCACCTTCGTGCCAAAAAGATCAGACCGGAGGGTATAGACGATCGCAAAGATGAACGACCACATCAGAATGAGAAACCCGATGCGCAGCAGCAGCAGGGTGAGTTCACTCAACGGCCGCCACCTCCTCCTCGCGTGGGTGTTCTCGGGTTGGGCATTCGCGGGTCGGCCAGTTCTCCGCGCTGGGCCAGCACGCGGAACAGTATGCGGGTACGGCCGATCTCGATCACGCTATCGGGCGGCAACACTGCTCGCGTGATCGGCTCACCGTTGAGCAATGAGCCATTTGTGCTTCCTAGATCGGTCACTTGGGCCCGCGATCCGTCCCACAGAATCTCGATGTGCTTGCGACTCGTGCCGGTGTCGTCGAGCGTGATGTCGGCATCACTGCCGCGACCAATGATCGTGCGCGAGCGAGTGATCGGGTGACGCACGCCGTCGATGTCGAGCACCGGGTTCCAGACGACGGATCCCTTGACGGTTTCTGACTCAACCTGCAGCACGCCCTCAGCGAGCCCCGCATCGTTCACGAGGGTGAGATGGATGCCCCCCGGGAACGTGTAGCGCTGTGCCGACGCGTGCTGCTGCAACAGCTGGGTGAGTTCGTCGATGAGTGACTCGCCAAGGGCATCCATGCGCGCAAAATCAGGGGGGGCGAGTCGCACGCGCAGTTCGTTAGGGACGAGAATTCGTTCGCGCGAGACGACCGCCGCCTTCGTGTCGAGTTCGCGCCGCAGCGCCGCCGAAATCTCGAGGGGTTGTACGCCGCTCTTGAAGGTCTTGGCAAAGGCCCCGCCCACGGCGCGCTCAAGTCCGCGCTCGAAGCTGTCGAGAAGCCCCACGTGCGTCCTCCCTCGGCCGGTGACCTTCTGATGGTAGTCGGCCAGGCTTGCCAACACCGCACGGGGGCAAAGGCCCGCTGTGATAATCTCGCTGAGTTGACGGGGCGTGTTCCCGTTTGCGCGAGTGGCGGAATGGCAGACGCGCTGGCTTCAGGTGCCAGTGCCCGTAAGGGCGTGGGGGTTCAAGTCCCCCCTCGCGCACCAGTATTCATTTCTGGTGCGGGTTCATCGTGCGTGAGGCCCGTAGCGCCCACTCTCTGGGCCGCGCATGCCCTATCGCGGGGCTAGGCTCGGGCATCATGGCAGCCGGCGCAGTGGTCTATACGTTCACAGGGTCGTTGGCCGATGTTGACCGGGGTGTGTACGACGATCTCAACCTTCGCGTCGCGCGGCACCCGAGCGAGACCGACGCGTACATGATGACGCGCGTGCTCGCCTATTGCCTCGAGTTCGACGAAGGCATCGCGTTCAGCGAGGGCGTCTCGTCGACCGACGAGCCGGCCGTGATCGTGCGCGATCGCACCGGCCACCTCACTGCCTGGATCGAGGTGGGGGCTCCGGATGCTGAGCGCCTGCACCACGGGAGCAAGAAGGCCGACCGCACGACGATTTACACGCATCGCGACCCCGCGAAGGTGCTCGCCCTCTGGGCCGGCAAGAAGATTCACGATTCTGACCGCATCGTGCTGCACAGCTTCGACCCGGGCTTCATCGACGCCGCGGTCGCCGTGCTCGAGCGCCGCAACACCATCACGGTTTCGATGACCGAGGGGCAGCTGTATCTCGACCTCAACGGCGTGACGCTGAGCTCTGCGGTGCATGACCACCCGCTCGGCTAACCGCAACCAGGTGCCGCAGGGTCCAACGCGGTACCGTCAGTACATGACGACCGCTGACGCAGACACTTCGGCGGCCGCCGACACCACCACGACCTTCGCCGATCTGGGCCTGAGCGATGCGGTGCTCAAAGCACTGCGCGATGTCGGCTACGAGATTCCGTCTGCCATTCAGGCCGCAACGATTCCGACGCTGCTCGCCGGGCGCGACGTCGTGGGACTCGCGCAGACGGGCACGGGCAAGACCGCGGCCTTCGCCCTGCCGATCTTGTCGCGCCTCGATGTGCACCAGCAAAAGCCGCAAGCGCTTGTGCTCGCGCCCACGCGCGAGCTCGCGCTGCAGGTGTGTGAGGCCTTCGAGAAGTACGCCGCCCACTTGCGCGGCGTGCACGTGTTGCCCGTCTATGGCGGCCAGGCCTACGGCGTTCAACTCTCGGCACTGCGCCGGGGCGTGCACGTCGTGGTGGGCACTCCCGGCCGCATCATGGACCACCTCGCGAAGGGCACGCTCGACTTGAGCGAGCTCAAGTACCTCGTGCTCGATGAGGCCGACGAGATGCTCAAGATGGGCTTCGCCGAAGACGTCGAAACGATTCTCGCCGAGACCCCGAAAGAGAAGCAGGTTGCCTTGTTCTCGGCGACCATGCCGCCGGCCATCCGTCGCATCTCACAGCAGTATTTGAGCGACGCCGACGAGATCACGGTGAAGTCGAGCACGACAACCTCGGCCAACACGACCCAGCGCTACCTCATCGTCGGCTACCCGCAAAAGGTCGATGCGCTCACCCGCATTCTTGAGGTTGAGAACTTCGAAGGCATGATCGTGTTCGTTCGCACCAAGAACGAGACCGAGACCCTGGCCGAGAAGCTGCGGGCTCGCGGCTATTCGGCGGCCGCCATTAGTGGTGACGTCGCCCAGGTGCAGCGTGAGCGCACGGTCAACCAACTGAAGTCGGGCAAGCTCGACATTCTCGTGGCAACCGATGTGGCCGCTCGCGGTCTCGACGTCGATCGAATCAGCCATGTCGTGAACTTCGACATCCCCGTCGACACCGAGTCGTATGTACACCGCATCGGCCGCACGGGTCGTGCCGGCCGCTCGGGTTCGGCCATCAGCTTCGTCACCCCGCGCGAGCGTCGCTTGCTCACGGCGATCGAGAAGGCCACGCGCCAGCCGCTCACCGAGATGCGCCTGCCGAGCGTTGACGACGTCAACAGCACCCGCCTCGCGCGCTTCGATGACGCGATCACGGCGGCCCTCAGCCAGACCGATCGGGTGGCGGAGTTTCGCGACATCGTCAGTCACTACGTCGAACACCACGATGTTCCCGAACTCGATGTTGCCGCGGCCTTGGCCCTCGTCGCGCAGGGCGACACCCCGCTGCTGCTTTCGGCCGAAGAAGAGCGCGCACAGCGTTTTGCCGCCGACGATCGGGTGGCACGGGATGACCGGCCCGCGCGCGGCGGCCGTGACGACCGTGACGGCTCGCGCCCCGAGCGCCGCGCCCGCCCTGCCGCGGGAACCTTGGCGCCCTACCGCATCGAGGTGGGTCGCCGACACAAGGTCGAGCCGCGCCAGATCGTCGGCGCGCTCGCGAACGAGGGTGGACTCAGTCGCGAAGACTTCGGCGCCATCACGATTCAGCCCGACTTCTCGATCGTTGAGCTGCCCGCCGACCTCTCGCCCGCTGTGTTGAAGAGACTGCAGGGCACGCGCATCAGCGGCAAGCTCATTGAGATCGCTCCTGATCGGGGTCGCCCGCAGCGACGCCGCTGAGGCGCGAGGTCGAAACAGTTGGCCTCACAGCAGTTCCTATTTTCTTGAAGAGCGAATTGCTGTCATGATTGCCGAGCAAGCACCCCCCCTTGCGCTCACCCGAATCTTGCCGAGGTTTTTGCTGTGCCTAGACGCGATCACCGACTCGCCGTGCTGACGGGCATTGCCCTGGCCGCAGGCATCATTGTCCCTCTCGAACTCGTCGCTGTTGCTCCCGCGAGCGCCTACTGGGCATGCGAGACGGCCCCGCCGTATTCGGATTACGAGGGCACTTCGATGGAGTTCGTGTATTCGGCTTCGGGCGCGGCTGGCGACTCGCTTGAGATTCGCGTGCCGGACATGTGCATCTCCTCCACGGCATCGGTGACCGAGCTGTCGAACGCCGACGGTGTGACCGTGATTTTGCTCGCGGACGGAAGCAACGCTGCGACCATTACCCTTGCGCCTCCGACAGCCGATTTCGTTGGAGTTTCTCGCGTCGACTTAGAAGTCACCGACGGAGCAGAGTCGTACGTTCTTGAGCTGTACGGCCTCTTCGGGGTCGCGCCGACCACATACGGTTTTGGCAGGCCCGCGCCCGTCGCCACAGCCCTCGGCGCCCCCGCTTTCTTCCCCATCAGCGGTACCGTGCCTCGACCAGGCGCGACGATCAGGGCAGAGGTTGTGCGCTCGACCCAGCCCGTCATCGTCGAGTGGGTTGACTCGCCGAGCGACGGCATCGTCGTGACGCCCCCAGCCAGTTTTCGCGGGACGATCGGTGTTCAGGTCGTTATCACCGACGGCATCACGTCGACGCAAACGACCCTCTATCAGTGGGCGGGCATCCCGATTCCGACTACTGCAGTTTGGGCCCCGAACCCCCCTCCGGTTGCTATCGAACAGGGCGGAATCGCCTACTTCGACCTCTCGAGCGGCTTTGTACCCTTCGGCTCGGAGTGCGAGATTCGGGTGCGAACTGAACCCGACGTGCTGATCGCAGTGTCGCCACCGCCGCTCAGCGGGGCGGCATTTGCACCAGTGGACATCGTCATGAAAGATCAGGACTTCGTGGGGCTCGTGACGGTGTCGTACGACCTTTCGTGCGAACTCCCCGACTTGTCTGTCTCAAGTGTGGAATATGACCTGCTGGTTTACGTGGGCATCCCTATCCCCGAGCTCGCTGCAACCGGACCGGAGTTCAACGTTGTGCCGCTGGGTGTCGGGGCGCTCGCGCTCGTGCTCGGCGGGTTCGTGCTGCTACGTCGGCGCGCGGCCATCCTCACGCGTTCTCGGTAGTACCCCCGGGGGGTTTGCTACCATCACGCCATGGAGATCACGCAGTTCAACCGACTCAACTTGCTCACGGGAGCATCTGTCACCGACGCTGCCGACGCGGGCGGATGCTGTGGCGGGGGTTCGTGCATGTGTAGCAGTGGCGCCGCCTCAACCCCGGCGTTCGACCTCGCGGGCAGCCGCGGCCTCGTGACTCCGGCGGCGCCCGCAACCCCGGACGCGCCGGCGGCCCTCACGACGGAGTTTCTCGTGACGGGCATGACCTGTGGCCACTGCGTCTCGAGCGTGAGCGAAGAGGTCGGTGCAGTCGCTGGTGTCGACGCCGTCGAGGTCATCTTGAAGAAGGGTGGCGCGTCACGCGTGACCGTCTCGTCAGCCACTCCGGTTGACGCGGATGCCGTGCGCGCGGCGGTCGAAGAGGCCGGCTACCAGTTGGCATGAGTGTCGCAACGCAGAAGGGGCGCGGCCCCCCCGCCCCCCCCCGACATCGGTATTCCAGACATATAGCAGTGCGCGCACCCTCACCCGACCGCGCCCAAACAAGAGGGCGGCCCCCCAGC
>NZ_JANRKZ010000191.1:0-9278 GCF_033763155.1 Microcella sp. | reverse complement strand
CGGCGCCAATGTTGCACCGTCTGACGAGCCTCTCGTGACGTGTGAGCAAGACGGCTCGATCAAGTACATTCTTGGGCCCGTCGAGGTCGCTGGTGAGCGCATCGCCGACGCGAACGCACGGCTGGTGACGTCTCAGACGGGTGTGACCACCAATGAGTGGGGCGTCTTCATCGAGTTCGACGCCGAGGGAACAACCCAGTTCCGCACGGTGACCGAACGGCTCATCACTCTGAGCGGCGCGCAAAACCAGTTCGCGATCGTGCTCGATGGCAGCGTGATCAGCGCGCCCCGAACGATCAGCGCGATTACGGATGGCCGTCCGCAGATCAGCGGAAACTTCACGGAAGAAAGTGCGCTGACGCTTGCCGACCAGCTCAAGTTCGGCGCACTGCCCATCGGCTTCGAGATTCAGTCGAGCGAGAACATCAGCGCGACGCTCGGTGTCTCGCAGCTGCAGAGTGGCATCATCGCTGGCATCATCGGCTTGATTCTGGTCGGCCTTTATGCCTTCTTCCAGTACCGCGCGCTGGGCGGCGTCGTGCTCGCCTCCCTTGTTGTCGCGGGTATCGTCACCTACCTGATCATCACCTACCTGTCGAATCAACAGGGCTTCCGTCTGTCGCTCGCTGGTGTGGCCGGTCTCGTGATCTCGATTGGCGTCATCGCTGACTCGTTCATCGTCTACTTCGAGCGCATTCGTGACGAACTTCGCGACGGACGAACCGTTGACGGTGCCGTTGAGGCGGGGTGGAAGCGGGCGTGGCGCACGATCTTGATCAGTGACGTCATCAACTTCTTGGCGGCCGCGGTCTTGTTCATTCTCGCCGTCGGCAACGTGCGCGGGTTTGCGTTCACGCTGGGTATCACCACGATCGTCGACCTCATTGTGGTCGCGCTCTTCACGCACCCGATCATGCAGTTGCTCGCGCGCACCCGCTTCTTCGGAAGCGGTCACCCGCTCAGCGGCCTCGACCCGCAAGCACTCGGTGCGGTCTATCGCGGTCGCGCTCAGTTCCGCACCCCGGTGGGAGTCACGAGCACCAAGGTCGCGAGCAGCAGCAAAGAGGCGCAGCGTCGCCAGACGATCGCCGAGCGCAAAGCTGCGCAACAGGGCGGCGAAGGGAAGGACGCGCAATGAGCAAGCTCACGCAGATTGGTAACGACCTCTACACGGGTGCGCGCTCGTTCGACTTCGTCGGCCGCCGCACCACCTGGTACATCATCGCGATCGTGATGGTCGTGCTCGCCATCGGCTTCACGGCGTTGCGCGGTGGATTCGTGTTCGGCATCGAGTTCCGCGGCGGCTCTGAGTTCCGTGTCCAAAGCACAGCTGTCGTTGACGAAGGAACCGCGGCGGCAACCGCGATTGCCGATGAGGCTGTGGCCTCGGTCGTTCCGGGCGCTAACCCCCGCGTGTCGATCGTGGGCGGCGACTCCGTGCGGGTTCAGACCGAGCAGCTGACGCCTGCCGAAACCGAAGACGTTCGGGCCGCGCTCGCGGAGGCGTATGGTGTTGATGTCGCTGACGTGAGCTCATCGTTCATCGGAGCGACGTGGGGTGCCGACATCACCCGACAGGCGTTGATCGCACTCGCGGTGTTCCTGTTGCTGGCGAGCCTCGTGCTCGCGCTCTACTTCCGTACCTGGAAGATGTCGCTCGCCGCGATCATCGCCCTAGTTCACGACCTGATCATCACGGCGGGCATTTACGGCGTCTTCGGGCTGGAGATCACTCCGGCGGCTGTCATCGGGTTCTTGACGATTCTCGGCTACTCGCTGTACGACACCGTCGTGGTGTTCGACAAGGTTCGTGAAAACACGAGCGAAGACGGCGTCGAGTCGCGCCGCACCTTCGCTCAATCGGTCAACCTTGCCGTCAATCAAACCCTAGTGCGGTCGATCAACACCTCAATCGTGGCGGTGCTGCCGACGGCGTCCATCTTGTTCGTCGGTTCGCTGCTGCTGGGCGCGGGCACTCTTCGTGACATCGCATTGGCGCTCGCAGTCGGAACGGTTGTCGCGACGTACTCATCGATCTTCCTGGCCGCTCCGCTCTACGTGCACTTGCGCGAAAACGAGCCGGAGCTCAAGAAGCAGGGTGCGCGTCAGCGCGTTGCGCGCACTGAGTCGGGTGCGGTGCGCTGAGTCGATCGTGTGGCGTAGCCCGCTGTCGGGCGATGCCCATGCGCACGCCGTAGAATCGACGCGGAGGGCGCGCCGATGACCGACACCACGCAACAGAGCAGCGCCTCGCTGCGCGCTCTCTTGCCGAGAATCTTCTCGAGGTCGCAAACCGGTGGCGCGCTCGAGGCGCTCATCAAGACGGTGCGCGCCCAGCATCCCAAGGCAGACATCGCGCTCATTGAGCGCGCGTACCACGTTGCCGAACGGGCGCACGAGGGTCAGACCCGCAAGAGCGGTGAGCCCTACATCACCCACCCTTTGGCGGTCGCACAAATCTTGGCCGATCTTGGTATCGGCACCAAGACGATCGCGGCAGCGCTGTTGCACGACACTGTCGAAGACACCGATTACAGCCTCGACGAGTTACGGCGAGACTTCGGTGACGAGATTGCGATGCTCGTCGATGGCGTCACGAAGCTCGACAAACTGAAGTACGGCGACAGTGCGCAGTCGGAAACAGTGCGCAAGATGATCGTCGCCATGTCGAAAGACATCCGCGTGTTGATCGTCAAGCTGGCCGACCGACTGCACAACGCCCGCACCTGGGGGTTCGTCGAGAGCTCGTCGGCGCAGCGTAAGGCGCAAGAGACGCTCGACATCTATGCGCCGCTCGCCCATCGGCTGGGCATCCAGACCATCAAATGGGAGATCGAAGACCTCTCGTTCGCGGTGCTGCAGCCGAAAATCTATGTGGAGATCGAGAGCCTCGTGCGCAACCGCACGCCCGAGCGTGAAGCGTTCGTGCAGCAGGTGATCGACGCCGTCAAGGAAGATCTGCGCGCCTCAAAGATTAAGGCCGACGTCAAGGGTCGCCCGAAGCAGTACTACTCGATTTACCAAAAGATGGTGCACCGTGGCCGCGACTTCGATGAGATTTATGACCTCACCGGGGTGCGCATTCTCGTCAACTCGATTCGCGACTGTTATGCGGTGCTGGGCGCGGTGCACGCTCGATGGAACCCAATGCCGGGTCGCTTCAAGGACTACATCGCGACGCCGAAGTTCAACCTCTATCAGTCTCTGCACACCACGGTCTTCGGCCCGGGCGGTCGACCGGTAGAGTTGCAGATCCGCACCCACGAAATGCACCAACGGGCCGAGTTTGGTGTTGCCGCGCACTGGAAGTACAAAGAGCGGATGGCGGGCTCGAGCCGCGGCGAGGCCGTCGCGGAGCGATCTGACACCGACATGGCGTGGCTCGCGCACATTTCGGACTGGCAGGCGGAGACCAGCGACCCCACCGAGTTTCTCGACAACTTGCGTTACGAGATCGGCGCGAAAGAGGTCTACGTCTTCACTCCGCAGGGCAAGGTCATTGGCCTGCCGGCCGGCGCGACTCCCGTCGACTTTGCCTATGCCGTGCACACGGAAGTCGGGCACCGCACGATGGGCGCCAAGGTCAATGGTCGTCTCGTGCCGCTCGAGACGGTGCTGAACAGCGGGGATTCGGTCGAAGTTTTCACCTCGAAGAATCCCGACGCTGGTCCGAGCCAAGACTGGTTGAACTTCACGACGAGCACGCGGGCTCGGTCGAAGATTCGCCAGTGGTTCACGAAAGAACGCCGAGACGAAGCCATCGAGCAGGGCAAAGACGCCATCGCTCGGGCGATGCGCAAGCAGAACCTGCCCTTGCAACGGCTCATGACGCAAGACTCCGTGGCGCACGTGGCCTCGCAGTTGCGCTACGAGACCGTCGAATCGCTCTATGCCGCCGTAGGCGAAGGGCACGTGTCGACGCAGTCGGTGATCGAGAAGATTCTCGCGGCGTTGCACGTCGAGGCCGAGAGCGACGACGAGCCCTTCAGTGTTCCTACCCGTGGTCGCACTCCGGTACGAACGAGTGATTCGGGTGTCTTGGTGCGTGGCGCTCCAGACATTTTGGTGAAGCTCGCAAAGTGCTGCACCCCCGTTCCCGGCGACGCCATCGTTGGGTTCGTCACACGCGGCCAAGGTGTGAGCGTGCACCGGGGAGACTGCAGCAACGTGTCGTCGTTGCTGACCGAGCCCGACCGCATGATCGAGGTCGAGTGGGCGCCCACCGCGAAGAGCGTCTTTCTCGTGCAGATTCAAGTGGAGGCGCTTGATCGCAGCGGACTCTTGAGCGATGTGACCCGTGTGCTCTCAGAGCACCACGTCAATATCTTGTCGGCGAGTGTGAGCACGTCAAAAGATCGCCGTGCGCTGAGTCGTTTTGTGTTCGAAATGGGCGACGTCACTCACCTTGATCGGGTGCTCAACGCTGTGCGGAGAATCGACGCCGTCTACGACGTCTATCGCGTCAGCAACGGCTGAGTCGCCCCGTCGTCCGCATCGCCCGTCGACAATGATGACGATGCCCGCCCGCAAGCTTCGAGCAATAGCCGACGCGCCCGGCGAACGAACGACAGGTTGGTTCGTCCCGTCAACGCGGCGGTGAATTGGTGTGCGCCGATCGCGCTCTGTCGTATGCCGCGCTCGAGCAGGGTAGCGAGGTCGCTGCCCGCGTCGTGACGCGCCAGATCGAGAAGAGTACGGAGCGGTGTCGTCACGACAACCCCGCCGAGAGCGAGCTGCTCATGCGCGCCAATGACGACTTCACGTGCGCGTAACCTCCGACGATCAGGAGACGGGATTCGCGCCGCGATGGAGACGCAGGTCGTGACGGCGGGAGGCATGGCTGCCCACCCCCACACCCAGGCCGCGCTGCGGTCAGAAATGATCACTCGTGAGTCGAGCACCACCGGTGCGAGCGACGCCGCGCGGGCGAAAGCGGTGTTGGGCGCGTCGATGGGCAGAAACCCTTCGCCGAGGGCGATGAGTTCACCATCGAAAACCGCGCATTGCAGTTCACTGGCCGAGAGAAAATGACCGGGCAGATACACGGGTGTTGATCGAGGCATGCGGGGAGTGTGCCCTGCGCCGCTTGATCCCGTGGTCGCCCACGGGCATCTGTGGAGAATGCCGTTAGCGGTCGACTGCGCCGAGCCAGGCGCGGCGCGCCTCGAGAGCCTCAGTCAGCTCAGCAATGCGTTTGGCGTCTTTCGCCGCGGTTGCGGCGGCGAGGTCGGCCTCCAGACCAGCAATTGCCTGCTCCAGTTGCGCCGCGAGGCCCTCCGAGCGTGCCTTCTTCTCGGGGTCAGAGCGATTCCAATGCTCTTCTTCGAGTTTCTTGACGGCGAGTTCGATCTGGCGCATGCGGTCTTCAACCGACTTGACGTGATCGCGCGGAACCTTGCCGGCGGCATCCCACTTGCGTTGGATGTTCGACAGCGTGGCACGCGCCTGAACGCGGTCAGTCGCAGTGAGCAAGGGGGCAGCCTCGTCGAGAAGCGCGAGCTTCACGGCCAGATTGCCCGCAAATTCTTCGTTCTCTCGTGCGTCGACTTCGGCCTTCGCCGCATACAGTGCGTCGCCCGCGGCCTTGAACTGGGCCCAGAGAGCATCGTCAATTTTCTTGCCAGCGCGGCCGGCGAGCTTCCACTCGTCGAGAAGTCGACGGTACGACGGAATCGCTGCTGTGCCCTGCGACGCCAGGGCGACGGCCTTGTCGATGAGCTCTTGCTTGCGCGCGCGAACCTCTTTGTGCTCGGAGTCGAGACCGGCAAAGAACGCGCGACGGTTGTTTTCAACCGTGGTGCGCGCAGCGCGGAATCGCTTCCACAGATCATCGCCTGCCTTCTTCGGAAGGCGCGGTCCGTTCGTCTGGTGGTCTTTCCAGCGTGCGAAGAGCTCGTCGAGCGCGGTGGACGTTTGCTTCCACTGCACCGACTGAGGGTCTTTTGCCGCGAGTGCTTCGGCAGCTTCGACAATGGCCGTGCGCTCGGCCAGCGCCGCTTCGGTCGCAGCGGCGGCCTCGGCCTTTTGCTCTTCCGTGAGCTTCTCGACGGTTGCCGTGAGCGCGCCCACGCGCGCGCGCAACGACTCCAGATCACCCACGGCTGCCGCGCTCTCGAGAGCCGCGGTCAGGGTAGTGACGGTCTTGGCGACGTCACCCGCGGGGGCGCCCGCCTTTGCCCGCTGCTCGAGCAGGCGCACTTGGCCCTCGAGCTCGACGAACTTGCGCGTGAAGTACGCGAGTGCCTCGTCGGGCGTGCCGTCGGGATACTGGCCGACGGCGCGCTCGACGCCGCGGTCGGTGACGTAGACCGTGCCGGTCTCATCGACCCGGCCCCAGGGGGTGTTCTCGTTGGCTACCACGTCTGCTTTATCCTCATCGAGTGCGCACGGGCGCGGCTGTCGCCGCACGGTTTTTCAGCGTAGTGCACGGTCGGCAACGGGGGTCAGGGTGCCCTGCCCTCGACGCGGATCGCTATTGGATCGTGATGCCCGTCAGAACCGCAGGAGCAACGGGAGTGCCGTCGGTGCCGCCGCCCTCAACGCCCGCCGAAACGATGTCGGTGATGAGAGCATCCAACCCACTGGTGACGCGACCCATGACGGTGTAGCCACCCGCGGCATCGGCGGGAATAGGCGAGTCGTCATAGACGATGAAGAATTGGCTGCCCATGCTCTCGCCGTTTCCACTCTGACGGGCCATGGCGATGACACCTGTCGAATAGATGTTGTCGAGCGGGGCGTTTTCGATGGGGCCGAAACGGTATTCCGGACCACCCGTTCCGTCACCGTTGGGGTCTCCACACTGCAACACGAAGATTCCTGCCGTCGTGAGACGGTGGCAGGCAAGGTTGTCAAAGAAACCTTCTTGCGCGAGGGCCACAAACGACGCGACGGCTTGCGGTGCAGCGGCTCCGTCAAGTTCGTAGGCCAGATCAAGATTGCCGTTGAGCGTCATCGTGCCCGTCCACGTGCGCGACTCACTGAGCGCGGGGTCGGGAGCGGCAACAGCAGAGGGCGTCGGGGTGGGGCTCGCGCTCGGAACCGGCTCCGGCGTGCCCGGGCCTACCGTGAAGTAGACGATCTGCGCGGTGGCGGCGAGGGCGCCCACCACGACGATCGCGAGCACAGCAATGAGGTTGTCGCGCTTGCGACGCGCAATCTTCGTCTCGTGCACGGTCTGTCGTGCCTGGTAGCGACGCAGACGATCCTGCGCTTCACGGTTGTTGGCCGATGCGGCTGCCACTGCTCCTCCATTCGGCGGCGGATGGCAGGTGTGCGGTCCGCGCCGCAGTGAACTCTAGTCGAGGCATCGTTGCCTGTGCTCGTCGGGAGCGGGTCGGCGCTGGCGGGTAGCCTGAGCGCATGGATGCTCAGCCGGGCCTCGGCTCGTCCGCGGTGCCTCTCGCGGTGCGAATGCGGCCGACGCGCCTCGATGAGGTTGCGGGTCAGCGGCACCTGTTGGGCGCCGGATCCCCTCTCGTGAGTCTTGCGAGCGACGATGCCGGCCGAGCGCCGAGCGCTGTCTCCGTGATCTTGTGGGGCCCTCCGGGTACGGGCAAGACAACCCTGGCGCAGGCGATCGCGCGATCGAGTGGTCGACGATTTGTCGAGCTCTCCGCCGTCACGGCGGGCGTGAAAGACGTGCGCGAGGTCATGGAGCGCGCCCTCGCTGATCGTGACCTCTACGGCACGTCGACGGTCTTGTTTCTCGACGAGATTCATCGGTTTACGAAAGCCCAACAAGACGCACTTCTTCCCGGTGTCGAGAACGGGTGGGTGATTCTCATCGCCGCGACCACCGAGAACCCGTCGTTCTCCGTGATCGCGCCCTTGCTGAGTCGCAGCCTTCTGCTCACGCTCGAGACGCTCAGCGACGACGACCTGGGGCTTCTTGTTGACCGCGCCGTGGGCGATGCGCGCGGGCTCGCGGGTTCGGTCGTGCTCGATCCAGCGGCGCGAGACGCCATCGTGCGATTGGCCTCGGGCGATGCGCGGCGAGCACTAACGGCGCTCGAGGCTGCGGCGCAGTCGGCCACGGCGGAAGCGCGGGTGGGCGTGGAGGGAAAGGGTGCAGACGGGCATCCCGTCATCACGGCTGAGATTGTGGCAGCGGCCGTCGACCGTGCCCTACTCCGATATGACCGGCAAGGCGACGAGCACTACGACGTCATCAGCGCCTTCATCAAGTCGATTCGGGGGAGCGACCCTGACGCAGCCTTGCACTATCTCGCTCGCATGATCGAGGCGGGAGAAGACCCGCGGTTCATTGCGCGACGCGTCATCATCTCGGCCGCCGAAGACATCGGGATGGCCGACCCCCAGGCATTGCCGATCGCCGTCGCGGCCGCCCAGGCTGTGCAGTTGATTGGCATGCCAGAAGGGCGCATCCCGCTCGCGGAGGCTGTCGTCTATCTCGCGACGGCGCCGAAGTCGAACGCCGCCTACGTCGGTATCGATGCGGCAATCGCCGATGTTCGCGCGGGTCGGTTGGGTCGGGTTCCGAAGCCGTTGCGCGATGCGCATTACCCCGGCGCGAAGCGACTCGGTCACGGCAAGGGCTATGTCTACCCGCACGACGAGCCCGTCGGGGTTGTCGAGCAGCAGTATCTTCCCGACCCTCTCGTGGGCACCGAGTACTACCAACCGACCGAACGCGGTCATGAGCGCGAGGTTTCGGCCCGGCTTGCGAAGCTCAGAGCCATCACGCGGGGTGAACCCCCCGTGGGCGCAACAGAGGAGTGAGCCGGGCGCCGACAGCCTCTGGTAGGCTTACTCGGCCCGTCAGATATGGGCACACCCTCCCTCGTAGCATCCACCGAAGCGCCTCGGCGTGCGTTCGGACCGGACGGAGCGGTGTACGCCCGTGAGCCGCTGAAATTCTCGGCCACGCCCATGGAAGGAAACCGTGTCTACTAAGTCACGCACTCGCAGCAAGACCCGCCTCTCGCGCGCGCTCGGAATCGCCCTCACCCCGAAGGCCGCCAAGTACCTCGAGAAGCGCCCCTACGCTCCTGGTGAGCACGGTCGCACCAAGCGCAAGGCCGACAGCGACTACGCCGTTCGTCTGCGCGAGAAGCAGCGTCTTCGTGCCCAGTACGGCATTCGCGAGGCTCAGCTCAAGATCGCGTTCAACGAGGCTCGTCGTTCGGCCGGCCTGACGGGTGAGAACCTCGTCGAGCTGCTCGAGATGCGTCTCGACGCTCTCGTCTTGCGCGCGGGGTTCGCCCGCACCACCGCGCAGGCCCGTCAGCTGGTGGTGCACCGCCACATCCTCGTCG
>NZ_JANRKZ010000190.1:0-23039 GCF_033763155.1 Microcella sp. | reverse complement strand
CTGCCCCCGGGCACCGCGTGGGTCAACTACGTGCGCAGTCACGACGACATCGGCTGGACCTTCGCCGACGAAGACGCCGCCGAGTTCGGCATCGATGGCTTCGACCACCGGCGGTTCTTGAACAACTTCTTCGTCAACCGGTTCCCCGGCAGCTTTGCCCGGGGCATCCCGTTTCAAGACAACCCGAAGACGGGCGACTGCCGCATTTCAGGCACAACGGCCTCACTCGCGGGCCTCGAGGCAGGTGACGCGGGAGCCATCCGCCGCATCCTGCTTGCCCACTCGATCGTGCTCTCGACGGGCGGCATTCCGCTGATCTACTTGGGCGACGAGGTGGGCCAACTCAACGACCCGCACTGGGCCGAGGTCGCTGGCCAGGCTGACGACAGCCGCTGGGCGCACCGCCCGCACTACCCCGCCGAGCTCTACGCGCAGCGCACCGACCTCACCACCGACGCGGGCCGCATCTTCGCGGGCCTGCAACACCTGATCGCCGTGCGCCGCGCCACCCCCGAGTTCAGCGGCGGCACCCTCATCGGCTTCGACACCAAAAACCCGCACGTGCTCGGCTACCAGCGCCCCGGCCCCTCGGGCGCCATCGTCTGCTTCGCCAACGTCGCCGACCAACCCCAGACGATTGCCGCGCTCACGCTCTCGGGCCTGCCCGGCACCATGATCGACCTGCTGACGGATGCCCGCCACACCCTGCGCGCCGGCCTCACCCTGCCCGCCCACGGAGTCGTGTGGTTGCGCCCCGACCCCGAGTCGGCGGGCATCCCCGCCCCGGCCCGCACGGCCGTGCTGCCCGACGGTACCCCGCGGGCGCTTTAGCGACGCGGCGCGCTGAGTAACCCCGCACTACGCTGAGGGGATGCGCGGCCACGAGCCGCGCATCCCGAAATCCGTGCTCATCAGCACCGTGCCGCAAGGAGGCAGCCGCCGTGCCCGCAGAGAACCTCACCCGCGTTGAAGCCCACGAGCGCAAGCGGCTGGTCGAGACCGAGAGCTATGACGTCACTCTCGATCTGACGACGGGCGATGAGGTGTTTCGGTCGACGTCGACCGTCACGTTCAGCGCCACGGCGGGGTCGAGCACCTTTATCGATGCGATCACGCGCACGGTGCACAGCGTCACGCTCAGTGGGGTTGAGCTTGATGCGGCGGCGGTTGCTGACGGCACGCGCATCCAACTCGATGGCCTCGCCGCACACAACGTGCTGACGGTCGTTGCCGACCACGAATACACGAACACGGGCGAAGGCCTGCACCGCTTCGTCGACCCGGTCGACGGCGAGGTCTACCTCTATTCGCAGTTCGAGGTGCCCGACAGCCGCCGCGTCTTCGCGGTGTTTGAGCAGCCCGACCTCAAGGCGACGTTCCGCTTCACGGTCACCGCGCCGGCCGCGTGGGTTGTCGTGTCGAACGCGCCCGTTGCCTCGCGCACCGAGAGTGGCGACGCCGCGACCACCGTCTTCGCCGAGACCCAGCGCATCTCGAGCTACATCACCGCGATCATCGCGGGCCCTTACCAGAGCGTGCACAGCGAGCTCACGAGTGCCGACGGCCGCACGATTCCGCTCGGCATCTATGCGCGCGCAAGCCTCTTCGAGTTTCTCGACTCGGACTACATCTTCGACATCACGCGCAAGGGCTTCGAGTACTTCGAATCGAAGTTCGGCTTTGCCTACCCCTTCGAGAAGTACGACCAGCTGTTCGTTCCCGAGTTCAACGCGGGCGCCATGGAAAACTCGGGCGCGGTGACCTTCACCGAGGTCTACGTCTTCCGCAGCAAGGTCACCGACGCCGTGAAAGAGCGCCGCGTCGTCACGATCTTGCACGAGCTCGCCCACATGTGGTTCGGCGACCTCGTCACCATGAAGTGGTGGAACGACCTGTGGCTCAACGAGTCGTTCGCCGAGTGGGCCTCGACGATCGCCACGGCCGAAGCCACCGAGTGGCACGAAGCCTGGACCACCTTTCAGGCCATGGAGAAGAGCTGGGCCTACCGCCAAGACCAGCTGCCGAGCACCCACCCCGTCGTCGCGACCATCAACGACCTCGAAGACGTGCAAGTCAACTTCGACGGCATCACCTACGCCAAGGGCGGCAGCGTGCTCAAGCAGCTCGTCGCGTGGGTGGGCCAAGACGCGTTCTTCGCCGGCGTCGGCCAGTACTTTCAGAAGCACGCGTGGGGCAACACCGAGCTCACCGACCTGCTCACCGAGCTCGAAGCCACGAGCGGGCGCGAGCTCGCCACGTGGTCGCAACTGTGGCTCGAAACTGCGGGCGTCAACACGCTGCGCCCCGAGCTGACCGTCGACGATGCGGGAGTCATTACCGCGTTCGCGGTGCTGCAGAGCGCGCATCCTGATTACCCGACGATTCGCCCGCACCGCATGGCAATCGGCTTCTATGACCTCGTGGATGGTGCGCTCACGCGCACCCACCGCCTCGAGCTCGACGTGGATGGCCCGCGCACTGACGTGCCCGAGTTGGTGGGTATGGATCGCCCCGCGCTCATCCTCCTCAACGACGACGACCTCGCCTACGCGAAGATTCGTCTCGACGACGCCTCACTCGCCGTGGCCATCGAACACCTCAGCAAGATCGAGAACCCGCTCGCGCGCTCACTCGTATGGGGTTCGGCGTGGGACTCGACGCGCGATGCCGAGACCGCGCCGCGCGACTACGTGCGCCTCGTGCTCGGCAACATCGCGAGCGAGACCGAGTCGACCACGGTGCGCACGACGCTCATGCAACTGCTGACCGTTGCGCGCCTCTATGTCGACCCTGCGGCTCGGCCGGGCATCATCGCCGAGATCGGTGACGCGCTGTGGGCTCTCGCTGGGTCGGCCGAAGCCGGCAGCGACAGCCAGTTCCAGTTCGTCAAGTTCTTTGCGAATGTCGCGAGCACTCCCGCTCATGTTGAGACGCTGCGCGGGCTGCGCGACGGCTCGATCGTGCTCGACGGCGTGGAGATTGACACCGACCTCGAGTGGGAACTGCTCGAAGGGTTGGCGCTCAACGGCGCAGCATCCCGTGCCGAGATCGATGCGGCGCTCGCACGCGACAACACCTCGAACGGCCAGCAGGCGGCCGCCCGCGCGGCAGCGGCCCTGCCGAGCGCCGACGACAAGCGCGCGGCGTTCGACTCGCTCGTCGCGAGCGACGACCTGCCCAACGTGATCGTGCGCATGACGACCATGGGTTACACGCACGTCAACGACCCGGGCTCGCTCGACGGGCTCGTGCAGCCCTACTTCGACATGCTCACCGAGGTGTGGTCGAGCCGCACGCACGCGATCGCCGAATACATCGTGCTGGGTCTCTACCCAACTCCGCTCGCCTCGCAGGCGCTGGTGGATGCGACGCGCACGTGGCTCGACGCCACCACCGATGCCTCGCCGGCCTTGCGGCGCCTCGTCACCGAGAACCTCGCGGGCGTCGAACGCGCTCTTGCCGCCCAGGCGCGCGACCGGGCGTAGTCATCATGGTCGCGAGTGCAGCAGCCCCGGGGTTCGACTGGGCAACCTTCTGGGCGACGATCGGCAGCTTTCTCACGACGTATGAGGCGCCGTTCCGCATCGCCGGGGTGATCGTCGGTGCCGTGATTCTGCGCTGGGTGCTCATTGCGATCATCCACCGCGTCGTCGACCGCGTGGTCTCGGGCGTCAAGAAGGCGCAAAACGTCGACGACACCGTCGAGCTCAGCGCTTCGCCGCTGCACGCCGTTCGCGTCGTGCAGCGCACGCGCACGATGGGCACGGTGCTCAACAATCTCGTGACGTGGGCACTCGTGGCAGTCGCCATTGTGCTCGTGCTCGGCGAGCTCAACTTCTCGGTCACGGCGCTCATCGCCTCGGCGGGCATCTTGGGCGCGGCCCTCGGCTTTGGCGCGCAGAACGTGGTCAAAGACATGCTCAACGGCCTCTTCATGGTCTTCGAAGACCAGCTGGGCGTCGGCGACATCGTCGAGCTGCAGTCGACGCAAGGCCCCGTCAGCGGCGTCGTCGAGATCGTGGGCGTGCGCGTGACGCAAGTGCGCGACGTCGGCGGAGTGCTCTGGTACGTGCGTAACGGCGAGATCATCAACGTCGGCAATAAGTCGCAGGGGTGGGCGCGCGTCATCATCGACCTGCCCGCGCCCTACACCTCGGACGTCGACGAGGTGCAGCGCGTGCTGCTCGACACCGCCAACGCCATGGCCGCCGATCCCGAGTTCAAGCGCAAAGTGCTCGAACCACCCGAGATCTGGGGAATCGAGTCGATTTCGGCCGAGGCCCTCGTCATCCGTTTGGTCATGAAGGTGCGCTCGGGCGACCAGTTCGACATGGCGCGTGCGTTGCGTCTGCGCCTCAAGCTCGCCCTCGACGAGATGGGCGTCGCCGTGCCCTCGCTTAATCGCATCGTCATGGATGGCATCGACGCTCGCGAGGCCGCGCGCGCCAGCCGCCGCCCCGTGACGCCACCCGAAGACAGCGACCTGTGACCGAGAGCCCCAGCTTCTACGAACAGGTCGGCGGCCACGAGACTTTCGACCGCCTCGTTCGGCGCTTCTATGAGGGCGTCGCGGCCGACCCCGTGCTGAAGCCCATGTATCCCGACGACGACATGGAAGGCGCCATCTGGCGACTCACCGCGTTTCTCGAGCAGTACTGGGGCGGGCCGGGCACCTATAGCGAGCAGCGCGGGCATCCGCGATTACGGATGCGCCACAACCCTTTTCACATCAACACCGATGCGCGCGACCGGTGGCTCGGCCACATGCGTGCCGCGGTCGAGAGTCTCGCTCTCGCTCCCCTGCTCGAAGCAACGCTGTGGGATTATCTTGAGAGAGCCGCGTTTTCTATGGTCAACACGTTCGAGGAGACACCATGACCGACCCCGCCGTTCCGTCGACTCCCGCCGGCTGGTACCCCGACCCCGCGGGAGGCGCGCAGCGCCGTTGGTGGGATGGCGCGCAGTGGACCGATCACTTTGAAACGCCCTACTCGGCCGCCGCCGCAGCGCTGCCCTCGACGGCGCCCGAAGGCACTGACCCCTACACAACGTGGATCTGGCCGCTGCTGGTCATTCCCGTACTGCAACTGCTGTCGATCTTCTTGATCGACTGGGAGCAGTTCATTGTCACCTCGCTGACCGACACGAGTGTCGCTGGCCAGGCGGCACTCTTCACAACGCCCGGTTATCTCGCCCTGACGGCGCTCGGCTGGATCACCAACATCTTGTTCGTGCTCTTCGCGTTTCTCGACTGGCGCGAACTGAGCCGCCGAGGCGTTCCGCGACCGTTCCACTGGGCGTGGTCGTTCTTGATTCTTGCGAGCGTGTGGCAGGTCTACCCCATCGGCCGCGCCATTGTGGCGCGCCGCCGCACGGGGCGAGGCATGGCGTCACTGTGGTTCACGATCGCCACGATGGTGCTGGCGATCATCATCACGATCGGTCTCACGATCTTCATCGTGCAGTTCGCGCTGACGAACGTCGACCTCACCAACCTCGCCCCCTAGGCAGAGTGCCGCGTCAGCCCTGATCGCTACGTTCAAGGAGACCCCATGACCGACCCCGCCGTTTCATCGACTCCTGCCGGCTGGTATCCCGACCCGGCCGGTAGCGCTCAGCGCCGCTGGTGGGATGGCACGAAGTGGACCGACACCCTCGAAACGCCCTACTCGGCGGCGGCCGCGGCCCAGGCCTTGCGAGCACCTGAAGGCACCGACCCGAACACGCCGTGGATCTGGCTCATTGTCTTTCTGCCGTGGCTACCCACGCTGGGCTTGTTGTTCATTGACTGGTCCGGCTACATCGAGGCCCTTCTCACCGACCCCACCGGCATGAGCGCCGTCACGTTCTTGGTCACGCCGGGCTACCTGCTCATGATTGCGCTCGGTTGGATCACGACCGGACTCATCATCTGGTTCGCCTACCTCGACTGGCGCGAGCTCAAGCGTCGCGGTGTGCCGCAACCGTTCCACTGGGCCTGGATCTTCTTAACCTTTGTCGTGAGTTACGGCGTGTACACGATCGGCCGCGCCGTCGTTGCCAACCGCCGAACGGGTCAAGGGCTGTCGGTCATGTGGGTGACGATCGCGACGTTCGTCGCGGCGTTCATGCTCGGCATCGCACTGTCTATCTTCTTGACAGTGCAAGTAATCAACGGCGTCTCGACGATGACCTTCGCGCCATGAGCGACGCGATCATTGTCGGCGCGGGCCTCGCGGGCCTCGTCGCCGCGGCCGAGCTCGTCGATGCGGGCAAGCACGTCACGATTGTCGACCAAGAGCCCGAGGCCACGTTCGGCGGTCAAGCGTGGTGGTCATTCGGCGGGCTGTTCTTGGTCGATAGTCCTGAGCAACGACGGATGGGCATCCGCGACTCGCTCGATCTTGCTCGTCAAGACTGGGCCGGCACGGCAGGCTTCGACCGAGCCGACGACGAGCATGGGCGCGCCTGGGCCGATGCCTACCTCGAGTGGGCCGCGGGCGAGAAGCGCGCGTGGTTGCGCAGCAAAGGCATCGGGCTGTTTCCGGTCGTGGGCTGGGCCGAGCGCGGCGGTGACACGGCCACACGGCACGGCAACTCGGTGCCGCGCTTTCACATTGTGTGGGGCACCGGCCCGGCGATTCTCGAGCCTTTCGTCGCCACGGTGCGTCGGGGCGTGGATGCCGGCCTCGTCACCCTGCTCTTCCGTCACCGGGTCGACGCGCTGACCGTCACCGACGGTCGCGTGGTCGGCGTGAGTGGCAGCGTGCTCGCCCCCGACACGGCGGAGCGCGGCGCGCCCTCGAACCGCGGTGTGGTCGGCGAGTTCAGCCTCAACGCGAGCGCGGTCGTCATGGCCACGGGCGGCATCGGCGGCAACCATGACCTCGTGCGCGCGGCCTGGCCCGAGCGGCTCGGCACTCCCCCGGCGCACATGGTGAGCGGCGTGCCCGCGCACGTCGACGGCCGCGGGCTCGGCATCGCCGATGCCGCCGGCGCTCGGCTGATCAACGGTGATCGCATGTGGCACTACGTCGAGGGCATCCAGAACCACCCCCCCGTGTGGGCGAAGCACGGCATTCGCATCTTGCCCGGCCCCTCGAGTCTGTGGCTCGACGCGACCGGTCGCCGCCTGCCGACGCCGCTCTTTCCGGGCTTCGACACGCTCGGCACCCTCGCCCACTTGCGCACGACGGGCCACGACCACAGTTGGTTCGTCACGACGCAGTCGATCATCGAGAAAGAGTTCGCGCTCAGCGGCAGCGAGCAGAACCCCGACCTCACCGGTCGCAGCGTGCGCGAGCTGCTGCGCCAGCGGCTCGGCAAGGGCGCGACCGAACCCGTCGAGCGCTTCAAGCGCGACGGCGTCGACTTCATCGTCGCCAACACGGTTGACGAACTCGTGAGCCGCATGGCGGCGCTCGAACCGGATGCTCCGCTCGACGCCGCGCGCGTGCGCGACGAAATCGCCGCGCGTGACCGCATGCTCGACAACGAGTTCGGCAAAGACGCCCAGCTCACGGCCATTCGCGGCGCGCGGAAATACCGGGGTGACAAGCTCATCCGCGTCGCGCCGCCGCACCGGTTGACCGACCCGAAGCATGGGCCGCTCATCGCTGTGCGGCTGCACGTGCTGACCCGCAAGAGCCTGGGCGGCGTGCAGACCGACCTCGACTCGCGCGCGCTCGGTGCTGACGGCTCGCCGATTCCCGGCCTCTACGCGGTCGGCGAGACCGCGGGCTTTGGTGGCGGAGGCGTGCACGGTTACCGCTCGCTCGAGGGAACCTTCTTGGGCGGGTGCCTACACACGGGTCTGCGCGCGGGGCGCGCAATTGCGCGGCAGGCGTAGCGCAGCAGCAGGCGCGGCTGTAGCCAGCTAGTTGCTCAACCGCCAGGCGTTTTGCTTCACGAGCACGTGACCGCGGTTGGTGCTCAGTCGCACCCACGAGCCGGTGGCGAACTGCTGCACGGGGTCATCGCCGAGAAAGCCCAGGCTCTCGAGCGCGAACGCACTGCCAGCAGGCAGGTGGTCAGCCTCAGGAATCGGACGACCCCACACTTCGCTGCGCACGCGATGAACGATCTGCTCGCCCGTGCCCTCGGGAATCGCGGTCGCGACCTCCTCGATTCCCGCACGCGCGGCGGCCGCGAAGACCGTGGGGTCGAGGGGTGACAGGCGCTGCCATCCCCCGCGGGGTGGGCTGATGCCGGCCCACACGATCGTGCTGGCCGCTGCCGGAAAACCGATCGTGACGGCGGTGCCGACTTCGGCGTTGTCTCCGATGGCCGCGAGCGCAGCATCCACTCTCGCCTGCAATGAACGAATCGGCACGACGACGTCGAAGGTGCGCTCGCCCTCGGCCGTGGGGCTCAGGGCCAGCGTGCGCAACCCGAGCACGGTGGGGCCGCGATCGAGCAAACCCCTGGGAGTGATGACGGCGACATACACGGCGAGCACACCCGCATCAGCGATGAGGCGCACGGCGCCTGCCTCATCGAGGCGTAGGGCGCGCGCGAGAAGCACAGAGAGGTCGTGCGCAGCGGGCACAGACGAGAGCGCGAACGCGGTGTTCATCGGTCTCTAGACTACGCGTGTGACTGAGCCTCTTCACGACCCCGTTACTGACATGCTCACGGCGCTCACGCTGGCGAGCTCGGGCGCCCGCACCCGCGAAGACATCTTTACGGCGCCGAGCCTCTGGACTCCCCAGAGGCGCGTCTTCGGCGGGCAAGTTGCCGCACAAGCTGTGCTCGCCGCGATGCGCACGGTCGAGGCTGATCGATTCATCCACTCGATGCACGGCTACTTCTTGCGGCCTGGCGACGACGAACAAGACATCACGTTCTCGGTCGACCGCATTCACGATGGCCGCTCGTTCTCGACGCGGCGCACGCAGGCCTACCAAAACGGCGAGCCGATTCTTTCGATGATCGCGAGCTTTCAAGACGTCGACCCGGGCCTCGAGCACCAGGCCGAGATGCCGGCGGGCATTCCCGACCCCGATGACCTGCCCAGCGCGCGCGACATTCTTGGCCCCATCGATCACCCGGTTGCGCAGTACTGGGCGAACAGCCGCCCGTTCGATCTTCGACACGTGGATGCCCCCGTCTACTTCGCCCCCGGCCCCGACGCCGTGGCGCACCAGGCCGTGTGGTTTCGCAGCACCTCGCCCCTACCCGACGACGACAACCTGCACCGCGCCGCGCTCGCCTACGCGAGCGACTACACGATTCTCGAGCCGATTCTGCGGCGGCACGGCGCCACGTGGGCCACACCCGGACTCAAGATGGCGAGTCTCGACCACGCCATGTGGTGGCACCGCTTCGCGCGCGTCGACGACTGGCTGCTCTACGTGCAAGAGTCACCCAGCGCACAGGGCGGTCGTGGCCTCTCGCTCGGTCGCATCTTCACCCGAGACGGGATGCTCGTCGCGAGCGTCGCGCAAGAGGGAATGGTGCGCGTTCCGCAAGCGTGAGACCCGCTTCTCTGGCCTGAGCGTGTTCTCTCGGGTCGCCGGTCACCGCGGGCCGCTAGCATCGTCGCGTGCGCCTGCCTCCCGACCTGCCGCACGAGCGACTCGATCGCTCGCGGTACGAGCTCGTCACCGACGAGCGATTCACCGGAGCATCGCTCGACCCCGGCCGCTGGGTACCGCACTACTTGCCCCAGTGGAGTAGTCCTGAGCGCTCGGCGGCGCGCTACTCGCTCGGCCCCGAGGGGCTCACCCTGCGCATCGACCACGACCAAGAGGCGTGGAGCCCCGAGTTCAACGGCGAGCTTCGCGTGTCGAATCTGCAGACCGGTGCGCGGTCAGGCGAGGTGGGCAGCGGCTCGGGTCAGCATCCGTTTCGCGATGGCCTTCTCGTGCGCACGGCGCAGCTCGACCAGCGGCTGTGGTTGCCCCACTACGGACTCATCGAAGTGCACCTGCAACCCAGCACCCACCCGCGGGCGCTCACGGCTCTGTGGCTCATCGGCTTCGAGCACGTTCCCGAACAGTCGGGTGAACTGTGTGTTGTCGAGATCTTTGGTCGCGACATCCGCCCGGATGGCTCTGCGCTCGTCGGGCTTGGCGTGCACCCGTTTCGCGACTCTGCGTTGCGCGACGACTTTGTGCAGGTCGAGTCGGCCAGCGACGTGCGCCTCGGGCGCACGTATTCGGTCGAGTGGATGCCCGGCCTCGCCCGCTTCTACATTGACGACGAGCTCGTGGCCGAAGCGGACCAGTCGCCCGACTACCCCCTGCAACTCATGCTCAACCTCTACGAGTTGCCCGATGACGCGGGCCGTCACGAGGCCGACTACCCGCTCACGGCCACCGTGCAGTTCGTGCGCGAGTGGCACCGCATCGGGCGCTAACGCTCGGGCCTATTGCTGCCGAAAGGTCAGCGGCTCTTCGACATAGGGCGCCCACGCTGCGCGCTCGTCATCGGTAATGCGCCGCGGCGCTCCCGTCTCGCGGTCGGCCAACACGATCGTCGTCGACGCGCGCACATAGAGCGTGCGCGGTTCGTGACCCGCGGGGCTGTAGACCTCGTAACAGACCTGCAAGCTCGCACCGCCGAGCTTGCCGATCCACAGCTCCACGTCAATCGGCTCGCGGTGATACGGAATCTGCTCGCGGTACTCGATCTGCTGCGCCGCGATGAGCGTGACCGAGTCGGCGCCGGGCCCCGTCGTGAGCACGGCCGTCGGAGCCCCGTCGACCCCGCCGCCCCAGAACGAGGCGATACGAGCCTCTTCGAGCAGCGTGAACATGCGCGCGTTGTTGACGTGCGCATAGGCGTCGAGGTCGCTCCACCGCAGCGGAATCGCGACGTGAAGGCGCGTCATCGGCGCGGTGCGACGTGAAGGCGCGTCATGACGAGCCGCCCGTTAGTCGCGCGTCAGCTTGCGGTACGCCGAGCGATGCGGCTTGGCGGCCTCGGGCCCGAGGCGCTCGATCTTGTTCGCTTCATAGGCCTCAAAGTTGCCCTCGAACCAGTGCCAGTAGCTCGGGTTCGCCTCGGTGCCTTCGTAGGCGAGGATGTGCGTAGCGATGCGGTCGAGGAACCACCGGTCGTGGGTGATGACCACGGCACAACCGGGATATTCGAGCAACGCGTTCTCGAGGCTGCCGAGCGTTTCGACGTCGAGGTCGTTGGTCGGTTCGTCGAGCAGCAGCAGGTTGCCGCCCTGCTTGAGCGTGAGCGCGAGGTTCAGACGGTTGCGCTCACCACCCGAGAGCACGCCGGCCTTCTTCTGCTGGTCGGGGCCCTTGAAGCCGAACTGCGACACATAGGCTCGCGACGGAATCTCGGTCTTGCCGACCTGGATGTAGTCGAGGCCGTCGCTCACGACCTCCCACAGGGTCTTGTTGGGGTCGATACCGCCACGGCTCTGGTCGACATACGAGATGTCGACCGTCTCACCGATCTTGAGCGAGCCACCGTCGAGCTCTTCGAGCCCCACGATCGTCTTGAAGAGCGTGGTCTTTCCCACACCGTTGGGGCCAATGATGCCGACGATGCCGTTGCGCGGCAGCGTGAACGAGAGCCCATCGATGAGCACACGATCGCCGAAGCCCTTCTTGAGCTTCGTCGCCTCGATCACCTGAGAGCCCAGACGCGGGCCGACGGGGATGACGATCTCTTCAAAGTCGAGCTTGCGCGTCTTCTCCGCCTCGGCAGCCATCTCTTCGTAACGAGCAAGGCGGGCCTTCGACTTGGCCTGGCGACCCTTGGCGTTCGAGCGCACCCACTCGAGTTCGCTCTCGAGGCGCTTCGCGAGCTTGGCGTCTTTCTTGCCCTGCACTTCGAGGCGCGCGGCCTTCTTCTCGAGGTAGGTCGAGTAGTTGCCCTCGTAGGGGTAGAGACGACCGCGGTCGACCTCGGCGATCCACTCGGCCACGTGATCGAGAAAGTACCGGTCGTGGGTGATAGCAATCACGGCGCCGGGGTACTTCTGCAAGTGCTGCTCGAGCCACAGCACGCTCTCGGCGTCGAGGTGGTTGGTGGGCTCGTCGAGCAACAGCAGATCGGGTTTCTCGAGCAAGAGCTTGCAGAGCGCGACGCGACGCTTTTCTCCACCGGAAAGGTGGGTCACCATCTCGTCTCCGGGCGGGCAGCGCAGGGCATCCATCGCCTGCTCCAATTGCGAGTCGAGGTCCCAGCCGTTCTGGGCATCGAGCTCTTCTTGCAGCGTGCCCATCTCGGCGAGCAAGGAGTCGAAGTCCGCGTCGGGGTCAGCCATCGCGAGCGAAATCTCGTTGAAGCGGTGCAGCTTGTCGGCGAGCTCGCGCACACCGTCTTGCACGTTCTCGAGCACGGTCTTGGTCTCATCGAGCTCGGGCTCTTGCATGAGGATGCCCACGGTGTAGCCGGGGCTCAGGCGCGCTTCACCGTTCGACGGGGTGTCGAGGCCCGCCATGATCTTGATGATCGTCGACTTTCCGGCGCCGTTCGGGCCGACCATTCCGATCTTCGCGCCCGGAAAAAACGACATCGTGACGTCATCGAGAATGAGCTTGTCGCCCACCGCCTTGCGGGCGCGGACCATGGTGTAGATGAATTCGGCCATGCCCTCAGTCTAGAGAGACCGTGCGTCCTACCAGGCACTTGCCGGTGCCCAACACGTCACCCACTGACGTCGTGACGGCTCCGTCGGCGACCTGCCCCAGCAGACACTGACCGTCGATGAGAATCGAAAACAGAATCGAGTCTGCACGGCTTCCGACACGGGTCGCGTGATCGGTTACCTGCAAAGCCGCTCGATCGAAACCGGCAGCCACGAGCGTGTCAGCGATTTCGAGGCTTGTCATCTGCGGGCTCACCGAAATGAGCCGTGCCATGACGTACTCGACATACGGGCGGTTCTGGCCCGCTGTGCCACCCTCAACGCGTTCGGGAGCAACCGTGGGCGTGGGTGTCGGCGATGCCGTGCGGCTCGACGACGTGGTCGGTCGAGGCATCTCGGTGGGGGCCACACAGCCGGAGAGCATCAGCGACATCGCCACGACGACAGCAGCGAGCGTGACTCGCTGCCGAGCCACAGGTACCTCGCCCATCACCAGCTCCGCATCCCGATCGCCGTATGCGACCACCGGCCGATTCTAGGGCGCGCGCATCCGTCACACCTGCGTCGTTCGAATTGCGAACATCGCCGCCGCCTACTGTTTGCGCACGGCGGATGCTCCGAGCAGAATTCAGACAGAACGCAAGGTGGGCGGTGGTCGGGGGACCACCAAGGCCCGCCCGTGCAAGCGCACCACATTCGTTCGGGTCGAATGTGAGACGCTGACGGGAACGGTCGTTCGTGGTCTTTTCGGGTAAGACCACGGGCGGCCGTTCTGTGTTCTGGGCCCTTCTGGGCCAGCGTCGCACGACATGCCACACTCGAGCGAAGTGAACGAAAGCAGAGTTGCTGATGACTGTTCGTGAAGCACTCGGTGGGCCGTGGGCGGCACACTGGTTGTTTCTCGTCGGGTTGCTCCCGCCCACGACACTGCTCGTGTTGCTACAAGAGTCAACAACGCCCTACCCCGAGTGGTGGTGGCCCCTCGTCTCGGCGACCGTGCAGCACGTCGTTGCTGGCGCGACCATCGTGCTCGGAGGGGCGATCGCACGGCGCCGACACGACATCATTCCTCTGCCCACGGTTTTCGCGATTTGGGCAATCGCCGCGTTCGCCCGCGGCTACGCCGCAGGAGTCATTGCCGAGCGCGTCGCGGGCGTCGATCCTCAGTTCGCAACACGAATCGCCATCTGGCTGCTCGCCAGTGTCGTCTGGCTTCCAGCGATGGTTTACGCCGTCGCACAGTTCGAACGCCGTCGGGCCCTTCTCGGCGCCATCGCGGTTGCCGAAGATGCGGTGCACAGTGAGCAGCCCCACACGGATGAGACACGAGCCCTGGTGCAGCAGCAATTGCGCCATGCGGTTGCCGATTCCCTCGCTCCCGCCCTCAACGACCTGCAAGCGAGTCTCGAGGCCACTCGAGACTCGCTCGACCGCGCTTCGGTGGCCGAACTGAGTTTGCGGCTCTCACGCCTGCACGACCACACGGCCGACCTCTTGGAGTCAGCAGATGGCGTGGCCGCGACGACCCCGGTCATCCGGGCCGGCCTTCGACAGGCACTCGATGTGCCGCCCCGACTGCCGTGGCTGTCGGCCGCACTCGTGACGGGATCGACCGTCGTGCTCGTGCTGTTCGATGTCTGGCGCATTTTTGGACCCCTTGCCGCCGTCGAGCTCATGGTCGCTACGATCGCGGCAGGCCTCGTGCTCGGGCTCGTACCGACGATCGTCGGGGCCGTACGGCCGTCGTTGCTCACCCAGCACGGACAACGCATTAACGCTGTCGCGCTCGTGCTCAGCATTGCCGTCAGCGGCTACCTCATGCTCAACAGCGGCATCGACCCAATCACGTGGCACGGGATGCTCGTTGTTCCGTTGCTCGCCGTAAGCCTCACGATCGCGAGCGCGATGTATTACTCGGCCATCGTGATGGCCGATGCCAACGCCGAGGCCCACGCTCGGCTTTCTGTGTTGCAGGCCGACCTGGCTGAACTGCGCGCCACGAACGATCACATCGTTGCGCGTGAACGCCAACGGCTGTCTGACCTGATGCACGGCCCCGTGCAAGGACGAATCGCTGCATGCATCATGGCGCTCAATTTTCATTCACACGCCGACACGACCGTCGACCAGGCTCGAGAACTTGCCACGGCTGTTCTCGACCACGTGCGAGCGATTGCCCGCGACCTCGATGACATCGCCGCAGCAGATCCGCGTTCGCCCGACCCTGTTGATCGATAACCCCCTCGAACAGAGGCCAGCGAGCTCTCGAGCCTTCGCCGTACACTTCACGCATGAGCGCGCCAGAGACTGTGCGCACGACGGTGCTCGTCGCCGACGACGATGCGCTCGTGCGGGGCGTCTTGCGCATGGCGCTTACCCGTCTGGGCTTCGAGGTTCACGAGGCCGCCGACGCGACGCAGACGGTCGAGGTCGCTCGCGAGTGCTATCCGGCTCTCGTGGTTCTCGACGTCAACATGCCAGGGGGGTCGATCCACGACACCCTCGATGCCCTTCGAGACATCAATCCCGAGATTGCTGTATTGGTTCTGAGTGGAGAGGCGGGCCCGCCGTCTGATATCACCGGGCCGCTCTGTGCTTTTGCGCGTAAACCCATCGAGCTTGATGATCTCGTGGCGCTCGTGCACAGATTGCTCTCACCGCAGGCCCAACGGCAGGCGGGGCCATCATGACCGCGCAATCTGCCCGCGCTCGCCACGAGCTCACTCGCCTTGTCGATGCACTGCGCATTGCAACCCGACACAGCCCCGATGCCGCGTTTGTGATCGACAGCGAGAAAACGCTGCAGATGGCCAACCCCCACTTGTGTGCTGCGCTCGGGCGCTCAGAGCACGAACTCACGGGCCGGCCATTCGATCTGTCGGCGCGATCGACCGATCCCGTGCAGGTTCACGCGGCCCTGGCCACAAGCTTGGGGGGCGAGACGGCACGCTACCGCGCAACCGGAACGATGCCCGGTGGCGATGCGTTCGTTGCCGAAGTAACCCTGATGCCCCTGCGTATCGACGATGAGGTCGTGGGCGTTTTCGGCACCTCGAGCAACCTTACGGCGATCGAGCGACACGACCGAGAAGCACGACGCAGTGATGACCTCGTACGACTAGCCGGCCGCCTGGCCCGATTTGGCGGGTGGTCAGTCGATGCCGACTCGGGGGCGATCGCGTTGTCGGCGGGCGCTCGGGAGATTCTCGGTATTGATCCCGCCCTCACCGAGATCACCGCGCTCGCGTGGGCTCGCTTTCCTGACCACGACCGGACGGTGATGGAGGCCCTCCTCCACGAATGCCTCACTGCCGGCTCGCCGTTTGAGATCGAGGCAATCATGTTCTCGACGACGGGCGATCGGCTGACGATTCGCACGATTGGCGAAGCGGAACGTGACGGCGATGGTCGTGTCGTGCGCGCATACGGCGCCATCTGGGATGTCACCGACATCGCCGCAGCGCGAGAGCGAGAACGGGCACTCGAAGCCCGACTCAGCCTGACCCTGAATTCGATTGCCGACGGCATCATCTTCGCTCACGCCGACGGGGTGATCTCGTTCGTCAATCAGCACGCCACTGAGCTGATCAGGCGAACCGAGGTCGAGGCCCTGAGCGTAACGCTCAACGAACTCTTCGCCGGTGACCAGGGCCAGGGCTTTCGCGAGTGCTTCGCGACGGCCTTGGCAACGAGCGAGCAACGCGCTTACCGCGGTGTCATGTTTGCGCCGGACTACTGGATCGAGTGCACTGCTTTTCCGACGAGCGATGGGCTCGCGGTGTATGTGCGTGACGTCACGGACGACGAGCACTCCCGACGCGTCGCGCGCCACGCACAGGCTCAGGTGGAACAGCAAGCCGCGCTTCTCGACGCGGCTCGAGACGCGATCATCGTTCGCGACCTCGACTACCGAGTGCACTACTGGAACAAGGCTGCCGAAGAACTGTACGGCTGGTCTCGCGATGAAGCGATGGGCCGACGAGTCAGCGAGTTGATCTACGACGACACCGCACAACTTGATCGCGCCTCGGCCATAACGATGCGTGACGGGTATTTCGCTGACGAGGTGCACCAGATCACGCGAGACGGTCGCCAGCTCGTCGTCGACTGCCGGTGGCAAGTGATCCCCAATCCCGACGGTGACCAGACGCTCATTCTCGCCGTCAACAGTGACATCACCGAGTGGCGGCGAGAACAGGATGCTCGACGGCGAGCAGAGCGCATGGAGGCGCTCGGCACCCTGGCGGGAGGAATCGCCCACGACCTCAACAACATGCTCACGCCGATCTTGATGTCGGTGCAGCTGCTCGCGCTCGATGAAGAGGATGCGGGCCGGCGCGAACTGCTCGCGTCGACCGAAACTGCCGTGAAGCGCGGCGCCGACATGGTGCGACAAGTGCTCTCGTTTGTGCGCGGCGTCGACGGCCGACGAATCGAGGTCAACGTTGATCACGTCGTCGACGAGTTCGTCGCGATCACACGAGACCTGCTGCCCCCAGGAATTGACCTCACGGTCACTCGCGCTCGCCATCTTTCGGGCACCATCGGAGATCCGACGCAACTCGTGCAAGTACTCGTCAATCTCGCAACGAATGCCCGCGACGCAATGGACGACTCCGGACACCTCACAATCACGGCCGACGAACTCGATGTCGACGAGGGTTACCTTTCGGTCAGCCATCCTGCCGCTCCCGGCAGGTACATCATCATTGGCGTTGAAGATTCCGGACACGGCATGACTGCCGAGGTTCAGGAAAAGATCTTTGAGCCGTTCTTTACGACGAAACCTCCCGGACGAGGCACCGGACTCGGGCTCGCGACGTCGTTGGCCATCATTCGAAGCCACGGTGGCTTCATGCAGGTGTACAGCGAAATCGGTCACGGCTCACGATTCGTCGTGGGTTTACCCGTGGACGCACATGGCGAGCGCGAACATGAGCCGCCGGCGGAATCTGCCAGCGCACTGCCCCGCGGCGACGGCGACGTCATCCTTGTCGTCGACGATGACGACGACATCAGCCGAGTCGCTGCCGCCACACTCGAAGCGAACGGGTATCGCACGCTAACCGCGCGAAACGGACGAGAGGCGATTGACCTCATCGAGAGTGGCGCACATTCCGTCGATCTCGTTCTCACCGACATGATGATGCCGGTCATGGATGGCGCGGCCACGAGCGCCTACCTAGAAGAAAACCATCCGAACATTCCGATCATCGCCGCGAGTGGGTTCACCGCGGGTAGCGGGTCTGCGTCGATCGGGCTCGGAATCGCCCGCTTCATCGCCAAGCCCTATACGACAAGCCATCTCTTGACCAGTATTCGCGATACCCTTCGCGAGCATCGATCAGCCGGAAGGGTAGACGATGAATGACACTGAGTCTCGGTTGTTGCGAGTTGTCGTCGCCGACGACGACACCTTCACGCTGTCGCTCGTGAGTGGTGGATTGGCCGCGAAAGGCTTCACCGTGACGACCGCCACGACCGTGGCCGAGGCAATCGACGCCGTGCGAGAGGTTGATCCGCACGCTGTCATCAGCGACCTGAACTTCGGCACGACAGAAACCGGTGCCGAGCTCTTGCAGACCGTGGCCGACGAGTTTCCGTGGGTTGGTCTCGTGGTGCTGACGTCTCATCGCTCACCCGAGCTGGCCGTCTCGAACCCCGAGAAGATTCCGTCATCTGCGGTGTATCTCGTGAAGTCACAACTCAGCCGCATCGACGACCTTGCCGATGCGGTTCATCGGGCGATCAGCGGAGACCCGAGAGAGAGCGATAGCGCTCGATCGCATCGCACCGATGACGACGTGCCGTCGGTGACGGCGGCGCAAGCAGAGGTATTGCGCCTCTTGGCCGAGGGCGCTTCGACTCGAGCGCTCGCTGAAGCCCGAGGAACATCGGTACGAGCCGTCGAAACGATGCTCAATCGTCTCTTTGTGGCTCTCGGCCCAGATACGGGTGAAAACGCGAACCCCCGCGTCGCTGCCGTGACTCTCTGGCAGCGCGGGGGGATCCGCGTTCGATAAGGCCACTCTCGCGACGCCCTAGAACGGCGTGGCTGATGCCCCGTTCGCCATGAGCTGGAGTTCTGCGTCGTCGTCGGCGAGCGCCGTGTTGTCAGGTGCGCGCTCGGGCGCGGCAAACGCGTCAGCGCCACCCTCGGTCGGTGGTGCCGACTGATCGGCACCGTCAGCCTTCGACGACATCACGCTGCGCGTGAACGTGGCACGCCCCCAGGCCAGGTCGTGCCCAATCGACTCAGCGTCAATCTCAATGGTCGTGCCCGACTTTTCGCCGCTCTCCCAATCGCGAATGCGCACGCGCCCCGTCACGATGACGCGCTGGCCCTTCTCAACCGAGGTTGCCACATGGGTTCCGAGCTGTCGAAATGCCGTGATCGTGTACCAGTTGGTGTCGCCGTCGACCCACGAGTTTTGCGTGCGGTCGAAGCGGCGCTGATTCGACGCGAGTCGAAACGAGGTGATGGAAAGACCCTCGCTTGTCACGATGTGACGCGGGGTGGTGGCCACAAGGCCCGTGAGGGTGATGATGTCGGTCATGGTGTGCTCCTGAACGTCGACAGGCGTGCCGGCGCCAGAAGGAGACGCCGGGTGGGCGCCGGTGGTTCGTGCCGGAGAACACCGGCGCCCGCGCACAGAGTGCATGGCCTGCGGCGTGCTCGGTCAGCACACACCGCGAACAGGGAGTCGCCGCCCGGCTTGGTCGACTGGTGAGGAGTCGCGCGACGGCTGTTCTCTAGGAGGACGACCACTGCGCGGCGTGCAGTCGCGCGACGGCCTCGAGCAACAGGTCGAGGGTGAACTCGAATTCGAATTGCTCGTCGCACGCCCCGGTCACATGCCGCGATGCCGAGTCAGCGGCGATCGCAGCGATGTGCGGAAACCGGAACGCCATGGCCGCCACCATGGCCGCCTGCTCATCGGCAGACGGGGCCGACGAGGGCGCCGATTCCTGCGCAGGCGGGCTTGAGAACGCTTCGGGGCTAAACCCCCAGATGCGGTGACCTAGGGCGTGCATGGCGTGGTGCACGAGGTCGTACGAGAGTCCACCCGCCGCGAATTCACCGGCCACAGCATCCATGTGCCCCAGCACTGCTGGCGTGCGCTGCGTCGCCGATTCGATCGCCGTTCGGAGCCACGGATGCTGGAGCAGAGCATCCCGTGCCGCCAACACGCGCTGCCGCACCCCTTCACGCCACTCGAGCCCGGGCGGTGGAGCCGCGTAGCCCGCCACAATGGCGTCGATCATGGCGGCCACGAGGTCGTCTTTGTCGGTGACGTGCTTGTAAAGAGCCATCGGCACGACGCCGAGTTCAGCCGAGAGACGCCGCATGCTGACGGCGGCGAGGCCTTCGCGGTCGGCAAACGCCACCGCCGCGTGCACGACTGCTGCACGATTGAGCGGCGGTGACGTGCGACCGGTCGGCGCGGGGAGGTCGGCGGCCATCACCATGGCCTTCGGCTTGACATGGTGTACAGCGTACGCCTATCGTGGCGCTCGGCCAAAGTGTACGCCGTACACCCATGAGGCCGAGCATCCCGAAAGGACACCATGACCACCGACCGCCGCCTCGCCCTCTGGGCGGGCATCTTCTACCTGGCAACCTTCGTCACATCGATTCCTGCCCTCGCTCTCAAGACCCCCCTGCTCGTGGGCGAGCCTGCGTACACGCTCGCCACCTGGGGCCTTGTGCTCGAAGTCACGTTGGCCTTCACCTGCGTGGGAACCGCGATCGCGATCCTGCCGATCGCCCGCCGAGTGAGTGAAACCCTCGCTGTCGGGTTCGTCGTCTCGCGCACCATGGAGGCCGGCGTGATCCTCACGGGCGTCGTCGCGGTGCTTGCCCTCATCGAGCTGGGCCCCACGTCGGCGGCCGCCCCCGTGCTCGGCGAGTTGCACGATGCGACCTTCTTGCTCGGCCCCGCATTCATGTCGTCGATCAACGCGTTCTTGCTCGGCACGATCATGCTGCGCGGCCGCCTCGTGCCGCGCGTGATTCCGATCATCGGGCTCATTGGCGCCCCGATGCTGCTGCTCTCGTCATATGGAGTCGTCCTGGGTCTGTGGGAGCAGACGGGACCGGTCGGCACGATCGCGGCCCTGCCCATCGCGCTGTGGGAGTTCTCGCTCGGTGTCTGGCTCATCGCCAAGGGCGTGCGCACGACCGCACCCGACTCGGCGCTGAACACCACCGCGTGAGCATCGAGGCGGCGAGGGAACCGCGGCGAACGACCCGTACTCTGGTCGTATGGCCGATACCAATGATGCTTACCTCGCCGCCTCGAACCGCTATGAGCTGATCGACTACGCGCGCGTCGGCCGTAGTGGCCTCAAGCTGCCCCGCATTTCGCTCGGCCTCTGGAACAACTTCGGCGACGACCGACCGCTCGAGACCCAGCGCGCGATTCTGCGCCGCGCGTTCGACCGCGGAGTGACTCACTTCGACCTGGCGAACAACTACGGCCCGCCCGCGGGAAGCGCCGAAGAAAACTTCGGGCGCATCCTGAATCACGACTTCGGGCGGTATCGCGACGAGCTCATCATCTCGACGAAGGCGGGCTACTACATGTGGCCGGGCCCCTACGGAGAGTGGGGTTCACGCAAGTACGTATTGAGCTCACTCGACGCGAGCTTGAGGCGCATGGGCGTTGACTACGTCGACGTTTTCTATCACCACCGTCCCGACCCCGACACTCCCCTCGACGAGACCATGGGGGCACTCGCGACGGCCGTCACGAGTGGCAAGGCGCTCTACGCGGGCATCTCGAACTACGACGCGCAGCAGACGCGCGAGGCCCACCGCGTGCTCGGCGAGATGGGCATCCCCCTCGTTATTCACCAACCGCGCTACAACATGTTCGACCGCCGAATGGAAGACGGGCTGTTGGATGCCCTCGCCGAGCTCGAACTGGGCAGCATCGTCTTCTCGCCGCTTGCTCAGGGCTTGCTCACGGGCCGGTATCTCGATGGCATTCCCGCCGATTCGCGCGCGGCCGAGGGTCGCTGGATCAGCGGTGACAACATTGATGAGGCATATCTGGGCCGAGCGCGCGCGCTGAACGCCATCGCTGAAGCGCGCGGCCAGTCGCTCGCACAAATGGCCCTGCTGTGGGTGTTGCGGCACCCGCAGGTGACGAGCGCGCTCATCGGCGCGAGCAGTGTGCGTCAGCTCGACAACAGCCTCGACGCTCTCAATGCCGCGCCGCTCACGGCCGATGAGATTGCGGCCATCGAGCCGCACGCGGTGCACGGCACCGGCTTGAAGCAGTAGTCGATACCCCGTGGGATACCTCTACGCTCTGCTTGCCGCCGTGCTCTTCGGAGCGAACGGCAGCGTCACGAAAGTCACGATGGAAGCCGGGCTCACCCCCGCTCAGGTCACCGAGTTTCGCCTCGTGGGCACCGCCATCATCGCGGGGCTCGTGTTGCTCGCCATCGATCGCACGGCCTTTGTGCTGCCCCGACGCCAGTGGCCGATCATGCTGTTACTCGGCGTTGTGGGTGTTGCGCTGCTGCAAGCCACCTACGCTGCGGCCGTGCAGATCTTGCCGGTCGGTATCGCTCTGCTGCTCGAGTACACCGCCGTGCTCATGGTGGCGCTCGTCGCGTACTTCATCTTTCGCGAACCCGTAAAGGCCCGGCTGTGGGTGGCGATCGCGTTCGTGCTCGTGGGCCTCGCCGTGGTCGCCCAGGTGTGGGCCAGCACGCTCGATGCGCTGGGCGTGGCTCTCGCCCTCGCTGCGGCTGTCTGTCTCGCGGTCTACTTTCTCGTCGGCGAGCGCCAGGTCGCGCGCACCTCACCTCTCGCCGTGTCGTTCTGGACGATGAGCATCGCGGCCGTGTTCTGGAGCTTCGTCAGCGGCTGGTGGGAGCTCTCCCCCGCAATCTTCGCCACTCCCGTCGACATTGGTGGCGCCGCCGGCACGCTCGAGGTTCCCATGGCCGTGCCGCTTGCCTGGAATGTTCTGCTCGGCTCATTCGCGCCGTTCTTGTTGAGCCTGGCCGCCTTGCGACACTTGCCGGCAACCGCGGCCGGCATCGTCGCGTCGAGCGAGGTGATCTTCGCGTTCGCTGTCGCGTGGCTCTGGCTCGGTGAGACCCTTGACCTCGTGCAGATTGTCGGAGCCGCCGTCGTGCTCGCGGGGATCATCCTCGCCCAGACAGCGAGGGTCGGAAAAGTCATCGATGCCGACCTCGCTCTCGGCACGGGGCCAATCGTGACCGAGGCACCGCGTCGGGATCGATCTGCGATCGACTAGCGCGCGGGCTGGCTCGCTAGTGGGTCGCGTCGTAGGCCCGACGTGACCACATCGACACGTGGTGGTGCATCTCGGGGATGAGCGGTTCGTGCTCGGGCTTCATGAGCACGCTGCGCATAATGCGCGCGCGGTCGACGTCGGCCTCGAGGGTGATGCCACGTGCCTCGAGCTGGCTGGGAGTGACGACATAGGTCGCCAGGTGCGTCTGCTGCGGTCGCGTCGTGTCG
>NZ_JANRKZ010000189.1:0-2630 GCF_033763155.1 Microcella sp. | reverse complement strand
ATAGGCCAGCAGTAGCACGAGGGCGAGCAGCCCGAGCTGTGCAGCAAAGACCGCCCACTGCTCGCTCACGAAAACGACTCCGGCTTCAGCAGGGCGACCACAAGGTACGCAAGCGCTCCTGCACCGAGCACGACCGCAATGAGGTCAATCACGACGAACCTTTCAACTCGAGATGCCCGTTTCGGGCGGCAGCCGGAGAGTTACCGGCGGCGCTGACGCTATGCCCGCGCATTCGGGCGCTCGGGCGTCCTCACGGTTTCCTAACGCCTGTTCGCCAAAAAATGACGATTCCCGTGCGCGACCAGGAGTACTGTTTCCCGGTGCTCACGTCGGTTCCTCCGCGCGCCTATCGCGCTCGCCGCACGCTCAGCCCCCCGCAGACCGTGGTGTTGGCGTTCTTCGCGGCGATCGCCGTGTGCACTCTCTTGTTGTCGCTGCCGATCGCGCACGCGCCCGGCGTCGAGGTGACATTTCTCGAGGCGGCCTTCACGGCCGTCTCGGCCGTGTGCGTCACGGGGCACATCGTCGTCGACACCGCGACCGCGTGGTCACCCTTCGGGCACGCGGTCATCGTCGCGTTCATTCAAATCGGCGGCTTGGGCATCATGCTCGTGGCCTCGCTCATCGGTCTTGCGTTGCTGCGCAAGATCTCGCTGCGCGGTCGCATGATCGCGGGCACCGAGAACCGGGCCGTGACCACCGGCGATGCCTCCCGACTGACACGCGGCATTTTGCTGACCTCGCTCGTGATCGAAGCGATCGTCGCGATGGTTCTCACGCTGCAGTTCTGGTTGTCGTACGGCGTTGACCTTCCGACCGCCTTCGGGCGGGGCGTCTTCTTGGCAATCTCATCGTTCAATAACGCGGGCTTCGCGCCCTTCAGCGACAACATGATCGGGTTCGCCACCGACCCCATCGTTGTGCTGCCGTTGTGCATCGCCACGATTCTCGGCGGACTCGGTTTTCCGGTGCTGTTGCAGTTGCGGCGCGAGCTTCGCCGTCCGCTGCATTGGACGATGAATACCAACCTCGTGCTCGCGATGACGGCCTTGCTGCTCGTCGTGGGCACCGTGATGATCGCGCTCTTCGAATGGAACAACGGCGCGACGATCGGTGAGATGTCGCCGGTCGATCGCGTGCTCGTGTCGTTCTTCCACTCGGTGCAAGCGCGCACGGCCGGCTTCAATTCGGTCGACATCGGGCAGCTAGAGCCCGAGACACTATTGGGCATCGACGTGCTCATGTTCATTGGGGGCGGGCCGGCCGGAACCGCAGGCGGCATCAAGGTCACGACCTTTGCCGTGCTTCTGTTCATCATCATCACCGAGCTGCGGGGCGAAGGCGCCGTCAACATCTTTGGCAAACGCCTTTCGCGCGCGGTGCACCGTGAGGCCATCACGATCACGTTGCTGTCGCTGGCCGCCGTCATGAGCGCGACCATCGCGTTGATGATCATGACGCATCTGAGCCTCGATGTGTTGTTGTTCGAGTCGATCTCGGCCTTTGCCACCGTCGGCCTCAGCACGGGCATCACCGCCAGCCTTCCTCCGGCCGGGCAGATCATTCTCATGGTGCTTATGTTCCTGGGCCGCCTCGGCCCCCTGACGCTCGGCACCGCTCTGGTGCTGCGGCAACGTAAGGTGCTCTACGAGCTTCCGAAAGAAAGGCCCGTCATTGGGTAATCAACGTTTCTTCAGCCGCGACCGCGCAACGCGCATCGCCGAAGCCGACGCCGTGGCCGTGATTGGCCTCGGTCGATTTGGTCGCGCCATTGCCCTTGAGCTCATGGAGACGGGCACTGAAGTGCTCGGAATTGACGCCGACGAAGACATCGTGCAGTCGCTCAACGGGCAACTCACCCAGGTCGTGCGCGCTGACACCACCAACGAAGAGGTGCTCCGGCAGCTCGCGGTGCACGAGTTCGATCGCGTGATCGTGGCGATTGGGTCGGATGTTCAGTCGAGCATCCTGACCACCTCGATCTTGCTGCGCATGGAGATTCCGCACTTGTGGACCAAGGCCGTGAGTGACGCCCACGGGCAGATCTTGTCGCAGTTGGGCGTCAAGCATGTGATCTATCCCGAGCACGAAATGGGTCGTCGAGTGGCGCACCTCGTGCGGGGCGCGGCTCTCGACTACATCGAGGTCGACGACGACTATGCCATCGTCAAGATGCCGCCCAACCGCATTGTTGAAGGCATTCGCCTCGGCGACACCGACTTGCGGCAAGAGTATGGCGTGACCGTCATGGCCGTGCAGCGCGGCACCAAAGAATGGTGCAATGCGGATGCCGACACCGTGATCGAGGCGGGAGATACCATTCTCATCGCGGGCCCCATCAAGAAGGCCGAAGCGTTCGGCCAGTTGCGCTGACCGCCGCACCAACGCAAGGAGCGGCCATGACCGGGTCGATTGAGAGAGCCGCACGTGGCCGTCGTCGATAGCGCCGTCTATGTGCAGGGGCTTCGTCGCCCCGAAGTCGTAGGGCTCGACGAAACCTACGACGTCACCCGCGCCACGGGCGGCATCGCCTGGATCGGGTTGTATCGCCCCACGCGTGACGAGCTCGATTCCGTCGCGACGGAGTTCGGGCTGCACCACCTCGCGGTTGATGACGCGCTCAAGGGCCA
>NZ_JANRKZ010000188.1:0-3145 GCF_033763155.1 Microcella sp. | reverse complement strand
CCGTACGGCCTCGCGCAGGTGCAGCGCCGAGGCGTCGATCACCGTGGTGTAGCCGAGGCGCGCGCCTTCGGCGGCACGCTGCGGGGCGCCCGAGACGGCGCGGATTTCGCCGGCAAGACTGATTTCTCCGATGGCGGCGAGGTGGGCATCCAGAGCCTTTTCGCGACGCGCGCTCGCGACAGCCAGCGCAATGGCGAGGTCGGCCGCGGGCTCGGTCAGGCGGATTCCGCCGACGGTTGAGACATAGACGTCAAAGCCAGAGAGCGGCATGCCGCAGCGGCGTTCGAGCACGGCGAGCAGCATGGCCACGCGCGACGAGTCGACACCGTTGACGACGCGGCGCGGCTGCGGGGCGTTCGACGCAACGATGAGGGCTTGCACCTCGACGGGGAGGGCGCGGCGACCTTCCATGGCGATCGCCACGCACGTGCCACTCACGGGCGTTGTCGAACCCGAGCGAAACAGAATCGACGGATCGGCGACCTCGGCGATGCCGTCGCCGGTCATCTCAAAGCAACCCACCTCGTCGGTGGGGCCGAAGCGGTTCTTGAGCGCTCGCACGAAGCGCAGCGCGGTCTGCCGGTCGCCCTCGAACTGACACACAACGTCGACGAGGTGCTCGAGCAGTCGCGGCCCCGCGATCGTGCCGTCTTTCGTCACGTGGCCCACAAGCACGACGGGGATGTCGCGATCTTTCGCCACACGGATGAGGGTGGCCGCGACCTCGCGCACCTGCGAGACGCCGCCGGCGAGCCCGTCGACGAGCGACGATGCCACGGTCTGCACCGAGTCAATGATGACGAGAGCGGGCTGCACCTCGTCGATCTGTCCGAGAATGGTCGCCAGGTCGGTCTCGGAGGCCAGGTAGAGCTCGGGCGTGAGGGCACCCGTGCGGCCCGCGCGCAGGCGCACTTGCGCCACCGATTCTTCGGCGCTCACGTAGAGCACGCGTTGGCCGAGCTTGGCGGCGCGGGCGGCCACCTCGAGCAGCAGTGTTGACTTGCCGACCCCGGGCTCGCCCGACAGCAGAATGGCGGCGCCGGGCACAATGCCCCCGCCGAGCACGCGATCGAACTCGGCGATGCCCGTGGGCGTGTGGCTCTCGCCCCGCGGTTCGATCTCGGTGATGGGGCGTGCGGCGCGGCCGTCGGCAACCCGGGCCGGCGCGGTGTGCCGCGTCGGCGCATCCTTTTCAATGACAGTGCCCCATTGCTGGCACTCGCCGCAGCGGCCGGCCCACTTCAGGGTCGTCCAGCCGCACTCGGTGCAGACGAAGTTCGCGGTGGGTTTGGCCATGATCGCTTCAGAATACGCGGCACCCCCGACGACGCAGGGCGACGGATGCTCGCTCTCGCCACCCGCGGTTCGACCCGCCCTCCCGCCTGTACTAAACTCTTTCGCGGTGACGTGTCCGAGCGGCCGAAGGTGCAACTCTCGAAAAGTTGTGTGGGTGTTGAGCCCACCGTGGGTTCAAATCCCACCGTCACCGCCACCGTCTGTGATCCAGACCAAGAAGACCCCCGAACGACTGCGTTCGGGGGTTTTGTTGTTTCACGGTCAGCGCATACCGCGAGCGATGCCCGCTCTCTAGACTGGGCACACCCTCCACCCCGACGGGAGCCCACCGATGGCCGACATTCGCCGCGTCGCGTTCATGCGACACCTTCGTTCGATGCCCACCGTGCACGTCGTTCACTTGCGTCGCGGCAAAGTCGCCCACGAGGGCGTCGGCATCGCCTTCTACTTTCGCGCGCTCAACGCGGCCATCAGCGAAGTGCCGACGGCCGAGGCCGAGTTGCCCGCGGTTTTTCACGCCCGCACTTCTGACTTTCAAGACGTCACGATTCAGGTCACGGTCACCTATCGTTTCGACGACCCGAGCGTGGCCGCGCGCCGCATCAACTTTGGCATCGATCCCTACACGGGCCAGTGGCTCGGCGACCCGCTCGAGAAGGTTGCCGCGCGCATCACCGAACTCGCGCAGCAATACGCCGTCGAGCACGTCGCCACGAGCGGACTCGTCGACTTGCTCGCGAAGGGCCTGCCGACCGTTCGGCAAGCGATGTTCGACGGCCTCGTGCAAGACCAGCGTTTGGCCGAGACGTCGATTGTCGTCATCGGGGTGCGGGTGGTGAGCATCCGCCCCGTCGCTGACCTGGAGAAGGCTCTCGAGACTCCGCTGCGCGAGCAAGTGCAGCAAGACGCCGATAAAGCCACCTACGAGCGGCGGGCCACCGCGGTTGAGCGCGAGCGCACGATCGCCGAGAACGAGTTGCAGTCGCGCATCGAACTCGCCAAGCGCGAAGAACTGCTCGTGGCGCAAGAGGGCGCGAACGCCCAGAAGCGCGCGCTCGAGGCCGCGGCCGTCAAGCGCATCGAGACCGAGGCAAGTGCCGAGTCGACCCGTACGATCGGGGCCGCGCGCGCCGACGCCGAGGCCGCCCGCCTCGCGAGCTACGCCGACGCTGACACCTCGCTCTTGCTGGCCCTCGCGGCCCAGAACGCGTCGGAGCACCTGCCGAACATCGGCACGCTCAACCTGACCCCCGATGTCATCACGCAAGCGCTCAGCCGCTTGGCGGCGCCCCCCGCCGCAGCGCCCGCCGTGACCCCGGCGACGGATGCTGCGCCGGTGCCCGCGCCCCCCGCCGAGTCTGCGGCTCCGCCCGAGAGGTAGCCCGTGGCCCTCGCTCCCCGCGTGGTGCTCGTGCATCGCCGCACCGAGTACACCGAGTTGCTCGCGCGCCACGCGACCCGCGGGCAGGCCGAGTTCTTTCTCTCGTCGCGAGGACGCAGCATCGACGAGGTCATTGCCCGCCACGAGTCGATGCAGTCGAGCCTCGCACGCGTCTCGGCGGCGATTCCGGAGGGGGTGCGTCAGGCGCGCGTCGAGCGCGGCGACCTTGACCGCTACGTGTTTTCGCCCGAAGACGTCATCGTCATCGTGGGTCAAGACGGGCTCGTGGCCAATGTGGCCAAGTACCTCGACGGGCAACCCGTCATCGGCATCGACCCCGAGCCGCAGCGCAACGCGGGAATCCTCGTTCCGCACGCGGCCACCGATGCCGGTGAGCTGATCGCTGCAGTGATCGCGGGGCGAGCATCCGTCGCCGCGCGCGCCATGGTGCAGGCGACGCTCGACGAC
>NZ_JANRKZ010000187.1:0-10705 GCF_033763155.1 Microcella sp. | reverse complement strand
GCGGCCCGCCAGCCGAGCAGGGCCCCGACCGCGTTGCCGCTGAGCCGGCGCCAGCCCTCGGGGGTCGACGCATCGGGGATGGCCACCGCGAGCCGGTCGGCGTCGGGGTCATTGGCGATAATGAGCTCGGCGCCCGCGGCGCGGGCGGTCGCGAAGGCGAGGTCCATCGCGCCGGGCTCCTCCGGGTTGGGGAACGCCACGGTCGGGAAGGCGCCGTCGGGGTCGATCTGCTCGGCGACGACGGTCGGCCCGCCGAGCCCCGCGTCGCGGAACACGCGCTGAGCGACCTCCCACCCCACGCCGTGCATCGCCGTGTAGACGAAGCTCACGGGCTCGATGACGGCGGACTCGGGCGTGTGTGTGACGAGGGCGGCGGTGCGGGCGATGTACGCGTCGATGACCGAGTCGTCGGCCGTTTCGAAGGCGCTCGATCGCGGCAGTTCCCCGACCACTTCGGTGTCGGCGACCGCGAGAATCGCGGCGTGAATCGCCTCGTCGGCGGGGGCCACGATCTGTGAGCCACCATCACGGCCGCCCAGGTAAACCTTGTAGCCGTTGTCGCGCGGCGGGTTGTGGCTCGCGGTCACCATGACACCAGCGCTCAGGCTGAGCTCGCGCACGGCAAAGGCGAGCACGGGAGTCGGAAGGGCACGCGGCAGCAGCACGACGCGCACCCCCGCGCCCGCCATGAGCTCGGCCGAGTCGCGCGCGAACACGTCGCTATTGACGCGGCCGTCGTACCCGATCACCACGGAGGCGTTCTCGTCACGGGCGAGCAACCAGCGGGCGAATCCGGTCGCCGCCTGCGAGACGAGCACGCGGTTCATGCGGTTCGACCCCGCGCCGAGCTCACCCCGCAGACCCGCGGTGCCGAACGTGAGGCGCGTGTCGAAGCGGTCGCGGAGGGCATCCATTGCCGCCGCATCGCCGCTCTCGGCGGCCGGAATGAGCGCCTCGAGTTCGGCGCGAGTGACGGGGTCGGGGTCTTGGTCGAGCCACGCCTTGGCGAGATCGAGAGTGGTCACGAGTGCCTCCTACAGTGCGGCAACGATGCGCGCGAGCAGCGCAGAGATGACGGGCTCGGCGTCTTTGCCGGCTTGAATCACTTCGCCGTGGCTCAGCGGCTCGGGCGAGATGCCCGCCGCGAGGTTGGTGATGAGCGAGAGCCCGAGCACCTCCATGCCGGCCTGGCGGGCCGCAATCGCCTCGAGGGCCGTCGACATGCCGACAATGTGCCCGCCCATGGCCTTCGCCATCTGCACTTCAGCGGGCGTCTCGTAGTGCGGCCCACGGAACTGCACGTAGACGCCCTCGTCGAGGCTCGCGTCGACCGTGTGCGCGAGGTTGCGCAAGCGCTTGGCGTAGAGATCGGTGAGGTCGATAAAGGTCGCGCCCTCGAGTGGCGAGTTTGCCGTGAGGTTGAGGTGGTCACTGATGAGCACGGGCGTTCCCGGCTTCCAGTGGTCTTTGATGCCGCCCGCGCCATTGGTGAGGATCATGACGGATGCCCCCGCCGCGGCCGCTGTGCGTACCGAGTGCACCACCCGGCGCACGCCGTGGTTCTCGTAGTAGTGGGTGCGGGCGCCGATGACGAGCGCGCGCTTGCCGCTCGGCAACAGGATTGACCGCAGGGTGCCCACGTGCCCCTCGAGCGCTGGCTTGCTAAAGCCCGCAATGTCGGTCGCCGGAATCGTGTGGGTTGTCTCGCCGATGAGGTCGGCGGCTTTGGCCCACCCTGATCCGAGAGTCAGGGCAATGTCGTGGCGCTCGACGCCGGTGGCCTCAGCGAGCTGCTCGGCAGCCTGCGCGGCGATGGCAAAGGGGTCGGCGTCGGGCGCGTCAAGAGGGTTCACAACAGCGTGGCTCATGAGAGTCAGCCTACTGACGGGGCGCTCGTGACGGCTGGTGAGCGGGGCGCGCACTCGCGCACGCTGACACAATGGAGGCATGACCACCCTTTTCAACCGCAAGCACCGCATCGCCGTTCTGGGCGGAGGTCCTGGCGGGTATGAAGCCGCGCTCGCGGGCGCCCAGCTCGGCGCCGACGTGACGCTCGTCGAGCGTGTCGGCGTGGGCGGCTCGGCCGTCTTGACCGATGTTGTGCCCTCGAAGACGCTCATCGCCACGGCCGAGGCCGCGGGGTCGATTCGCGATGCCGGTGAGCTGGGGGTGCAGTTTTTCGCGCGCGGCGAGAGCGGGCGGGCGGTCAAGCCCGAGGTTGCTGTCAACCTCGCTCAGGTCAACAAGCGGCTGCTGCGTCTCGCGCAAGAGCAAAGCGATGACATGCGCGAGCAACTCGTCGAGGCGGGCGTGCGCATCATTGCCGGCGATGGCCGACTCGACGGGCCGAATCGCCTCGTCGTCGCCGCCGGACACGGAAAGAAGCGCACCGACTTCGATCAGTGCGACGCCGACACGGTTATCGTCGCGGTGGGCGCGTCCCCGCGCGAACTGCCGACGGCGAAGCCCGACGGAAAGCGCATCCTCACCTGGACCCAGCTCTACACGCTCAGTGATGTTCCCGACCACCTCATCGTTGTCGGTTCAGGTGTCACGGGTGCCGAGTTCGCCTCGGCCTACCGCGCTCTCGGTGCACAGGTCACCCTCATCTCGAGTCGCGACCAGGTGCTTCCGGGTGAGGATGCCGATGCCGCGCAACTCATCGAAAAGGTGTTTCGCCGCAACGGCATGACCTTGCTCGCCAAGAGCCGCGCCGACTCGGTGGTCAACACGGGCGAGGGAGTGACGGTGACCCTGAGCGACGGCACCGTCATCGAGGGCTCGCACTGTCTCATGGCCGTCGGATCCATTCCGAACACCGCGGGCATCGGCCTCGACGAGGCGGGTGTTCAGCTCACTGAGTCGGGCCACATCGCGGTCAACAAGGTGGCGCGCACGTCGATGCCGAGTGTGTACGCGGTCGGAGACTGCAGCGACTCGCTCCCGCTCGCATCCGTCGCCGCCATGCAAGGTCGAACCGCGGTCTATCACGCGATGGGCGACGCGGTCACGCCCATTCAGCTGCGCAACGTGACGTCGAACATCTTCACGGCACCCGAGATTGCCACGGTGGGCTTCTCACAAAAGCAGATCGAAGAAGGCGCAACGCGAGGCATCACGTTCAAGCTCGCGCTCGAGACCAACCCGCGTGCCAAGATGCAGGGCGTCACCGACGGCTTCATCAAGCTGTTCGCGGCGAAGACCTCGGGCACGGTCATTGGAGGCGTGGTCGTGGCACCGCGCGCCTCTGAACTGATCTTGCCGATCGCGCTCGCCGTTGAACACCGACTGACGGTCGACCAATTGGCTCGCGCCTACTCGGTGTACCCGTCGCTGTCAGGCGGCATCACGGATGCTGCGCGCGCCATGCACGTGCCCCACGACTAGCGCGGCTCGTGAGCGGCCGACGCTAGTCGGTGATCGTGAGCAGCACGTGTCCCGAGGCCACGGTCTCGCCCACGGCGGCACCAATGCTCGCCACGACGCCGTCTTTGTGCGCCGTGAGGGGCTGTTCCATCTTCATGGCTTCGAGCACCACCACGAGGTCACCCGCGACGACCTTGTCGCCCTCGGCGACGGCAAGCTTGACGACGGTTGCCTGCATCGGGCTCTTGACCGCGTCGCCCGACGCACCGGCAGCCACGGCTGATCCGCCACGGCGCTTGGGGGCAGGAGCGAGCGCGGTCGAGGCGCGCGAGCTTGAGGCAGGAATCAGCGTTTCGGGCAGTGACACCTCAAGGCGCTTGCCGCTGACCTCGACGACGACGGTGTGGCGCGCGGCGGGCTCAGCCATGGGCTCGGCGAGCGAACCGCTCCACGGCTCAAGCTGGTTGTCGAACTCGGTCTCGATCCAGCGCGTGTAGACCGTGAACGGCGCGCCGTCGGCGGGGGCGAAAGCGGGGTCATCCACGATTGCGCGGTGGAAGGGCAGCACGGTCGGCAGGCCGGCCACCTCAAACTCGGCGAGGGCGCGACGCGAACGCTCGAGTGCGTCATCACGCGTCTTGCCCGTCACGATGAGCTTCGCGAGCAGCGAATCGAAGGCGCCCGAAATGACATCGCCGGTCGTCACACCCGAATCGACGCGCACGCCGGGCCCACCCGGAAAACGCAACGCGTGCACGGGGCCGGGCATCGGCATGAAGTTGAGACCCGGGTCTTCGCCGTTGATGCGGAATTCGAACGAGTGGCCGTGGGCGACCGGGTCGTCATAGCCGAGCGGCTCGCCCTCAGCGAGCCGGAACTGCTCGCGCACAAGGTCAATGCCGGTGACCTCTTCAGACACAGGGTGTTCGACCTGCAGGCGCGTGTTGACTTCGAGGAACGACACGGTGCCATCGGCACCGATCAAGAACTCACACGTGCCAGCACCGAGGTACCCGACCTCTTTCAAGATGGCCTTGGACGAGCTGTAGAGCAGTTCGGTCTGCTCGGCGGTCAAGAAGGGCGCGGGGGCCTCTTCAACGAGTTTCTGGTGGCGACGCTGCAGTGAGCAGTCACGCGTCGAGATGACGACGACGTTGCCGTGCGCGTCGGCGAGGCACTGCGTCTCGACGTGACGCGGCTTGTCGAGGTACTTCTCGACGAAGCACTCGCCTCGACCGAACGCCGCGATTGCTTCGCGCGTGGCCGAATCGAACAACTCGGGAATCTCTTCGCGCGTGCGGGCCACCTTGAGGCCGCGACCGCCACCGCCGAAGGCCGCTTTGATCGCCACGGGCAAGCCGTGCACGTCGACGAACTCGAGCACCTCGTCGGCGCCGCTCACGGGGTTGAGTGTGCCGGGGGCGAGCGGGGCGCCCACCTTTTCAGCGATGTGGCGGGCGCTGACCTTGTCGCCCAATTGCTCGATGGCCTCGGGGCTCGGCCCGATCCAGAAGAGACCCGCGTCGATCACGGCGCGAGCAAAGTCGGCGTTCTCGGCGAGGAAGCCGTAGCCGGGGTGAACCGCGTTGGCTCCGGCCCGGCGAGCGATGCTGAGCAGCTTGTCGATCACGAGGTAGGTTTCGGCGCTCGTCGTGCCGTTGAGGGCATAGGCCTCGTCGGCGAGGCGCACGTGCCGGGCATCCCGGTCTTGATCGGCGTAGACGGCGACGGTGGCGATGCCAGAGTCGCGCGCGGCGCGGATGACGCGAACGGCGATTTCGCCTCGGTTGGCAATGAGAATCTTCGTGATGCGGGCCATGGTTCACCAGCCTAGGGGTGAGAGCCGCCCTCGTGTTTGGCGGGCCTCGACAAAAGGGAGTCGATTCGCTTAGCGGTTCCAGAGATCGGTATATCGGCCGCCGAGTTCGTGCACGAGCTTGCGCACGAGAGGCACTGACAGCCCGACGACCGTGTGGGGGTCGCCCTCGATGCGGTCGATGAATCCGGCGCCTTTCGAATCGATCGTGAACGCCCCGGCGACCTTCAGGGGCTCTCCCGTCGCGATGTACGCGTCGATTTCGGCCTCTTCGATGTCATCGGCGAAGTGCACGGTCGCACGCGTCGAGCGGCCCGTCGCGCCCCGCACGGCACCGCCGCGGTGATCGATGAGCCAGTGCCCCGAGTGCAGCACTCCGCTGCGCCCGCGTTGCTGCAACCAGCGCTCGCGGGCGATCTCGGGCTCGTGCGGCTTGCCAAACACGGTGCCGTCGAGTTCGAACGCCGAGTCGCCGCCGAGAATGAAGCCGTCGAGCTGTGACGGCTCGATACCGACCGAGGCCAGCACATCGGGGTCGAGCACGGCCTCGGCCTTGAGGCGAGCGAGCAGCTGCACCATCTCGGCGGCCGGCAGGCGGCCATCGGGATGCGCGGCCGCGGCCGCATCCACCGCAGCCTCTTCATCGACACCCGGGGCGATGGCGATCGGTTCGATTCCCACGGCTCGCAGAGTCGCGAGCCGGGCTGGAGACGTTGAGGCGAGATAGAGGCGCACGGCTCGATGCTACGGGCCGCGCCTAGGCTGGGGGGATGGGCGAACACATCGGCAGCATCATCGAACTCACGGTCGACAAGATCGCGCACGGCGGCATCTCGATCGGGCGACTCGACGGTCGTGTGGTGTTCGTGAGCGACGCGATCCCGGGCGAGACGGTGCGCGCTCGCGTGAGCGACGACCGCAAGAAGAGCTTCTGGCGGGCCGACGCGGTCGAGGTGCTACAGCCCAGCGAACATCGGCGTGATCACGTGTGGTCGGCTGCCGCGATTGACCGCGACCCCCGTGGCCGCGCGGGCGGGGCCGAGTTTGGGCACATTGCTCTCGCGCACCAGCGCGAACTCAAGCGGCAGGTACTCGCCGAGTCGCTGCAACGGATGGCCGAGATCGAGAGCGACGTAGTCGTCGAGCCGCTGCCGGGCGACCCCGCCGTCAACGGACTCGGCTGGCGCACGCGCATCCGTTTGCACGTCGACGATCAGGGTCGCCTCGGACCGATGGCGTCTCGCTCGCACTCGGTGATTCCGGTGACGGATGTTCCCCTCGCGACCGCCGCCGTGCAGGCTGCGACGCCCTTTGCCGAGCGGTTCACCGGAATCGACACTCTTGACGTCATCGCCCCCACCACGAGCGAGCCCCGCCTGGTAATCGGCGAGCAGAAGCCCAGCGTGATTCGTGAAGTCGTGGGCGAGCGCACTTTTCAGCTCGATGACACCGGATTCTGGCAAGTGCATCGCTCGGCTCCTGCCGCGCTGTCACGGGCCGTGCAAGAGGCCATTGACGCCGCACTCTTCGACCCGCGCGCCGAAAACCTCGATCTCTACGGTGGTGTTGGTCTGCTCGCGGCCGCGGTTGCCGACGGGTTTGGCCCTGAGACGCGCATCACGAGCGTCGAATCTGACGAGCGCGCGACCGACCATGCGAGCGAAAACCTCGCCGAGTGGCTGGGGGCCGCAGCCGAAACGGGTCGCGTTGATCGCTGGTTGCGTGACCTCGACGCGGGCGCCTCGGCCGCCGACCGCGATCGGCTTCGCGCGGCGACGATGGTGCTCGATCCGCCGCGGTCGGGAGCCGGATCCGAGGTCATGGCGCTGCTCGGTCGGCTCGCGCCGGCTCAGCTCGTGTATGTGGCGTGTGACCCGGTCGCTCTCGCACGCGATGTCGCCCTCGCCGCCGAATCGGGCTACCGGCTCGCGCGCATCCGTGCTTTCGATCTCTTTCCGCACACCCACCATGTCGAGGCCGTGGCGACGCTCGTGCGCGATTGAGAGCCTGCGGCGGACGCGCTCACACCGAGGCTACGAGGCTGTGGGATTCCACCCCCTACCCGTCACCGAGCGCGACTAGCATGGGGCCACGCGGCCGACGGTGCCGCTGTAGTCACTGTGACGAATGAAGGGCCCGGTTGTCTTTTCGTGGTTGCTGCCGTGAACAAACAAGTGCGCGTCGCGATCGTTGATGATCACGAATCGGTTCGCCTTGGCCTTCAGGCGGCGTTCTCGACCGCGGGCTTCGACGTTGTCGCCTCGTCGGCCAGCGTTCCTGAGTTCGTCGACGCACTCGGTGGTCGTGAGATTGACGTCGTCGTGCTTGACCTGTCACTCGGTGATGGTTCCAGCGTGACCGACAACGTCAAGGCCGTGCAGGCGACGGGTTCTGCTGTTCTTGTTCACTCCATCGCCGACCGCGTGGCGAGTGTGCGCGAGGCGCTAGCGGCCGGCGCGGCCGGGGTGATTCCGAAGTCGTCAGCAACCAGCACGGTGATCGCCGCCGCCGAGACGGTCGCCCGGGGTGACGTTCTGAACAACCTTGAGTGGGCCAGTGCGATCGATGCTGATCGTGATTTCGCCAAAGCGCAGCTCGGTCGGCGTGAACGCGAGATTCTGCACTTGTACGCGAGTGGGCTGCCTTTGCGACTTGCTGCTCAGCAACTGGGCATCGGGTATTCAACCGCTCGCGAATACCTCGATCGCATTCGGTCAAAGTACGTCGAAGTCGGCCGGCCGGCACCGACCAAGGTTGACCTGTTGCGCCGTGCTGTTGAAGACGGCATCCTTCCCGGTCTCGATACCGATGGCGATGACGACGACTAAACCGGTCGAGGCGGTCGCCGAAACGCGCAGGCCGCAACGCAGCCCACTGAGTCGGCGACAGGTTGACACGGTGGTCTCGCGGTCGGTCGCGTGGTTCGGCATTGTGTTCGGCTTGCAGGCGTTGCCCGCTCTGTTTGATCAGTATTCGCTGGGGCAGCCCGTGTGGTCGGCGATCGCCGTCAGCACTGTCTATGGTTCGTTACTCATCGCGCTGCTGTGTTCGACCCTCAAGCGATGGGTGGTTGCGTCACATCGACTGGTGTCGTTTGTCTACGTTGCGGCGCTCGTCACGTGGCCGTTCTTTCTTGATGACCCGGCCGTTGCGCACCAAGGAGATCACTGGCTGTATCAGCTCACGACGGTGGCAACCGCAACAGCGGCGATCGGGTTTCGGCGCCGCGGCGCGTTGATCTATCTCATCGTTGTTCCCCTGATCTACGGGGTGATTCGTGCCACGCCTCAAGGCGGCGGAGGCCCCTGGGAGCTCGGACTCTTCAACGCGATCTACGCGATCATCTTGGGGGGAGCTGTTCTTGTCATTGTGGTGATGACGCGCGTGGCAGCGAGCTCTGTTGATCAAGCGCAAGGCGCTGCCCTTGACCGCTATGCGCGTGCCGTGCGCCAGCACGCGACTGAGGTTGAACGCGTTCACGTCGACGCCATCGTCCACGACAGCGTGCTCACCACTCTGCTCAGCGCGGCGCGGGCCGAAACGCCCGAGCAAAAGACTCTGGCGTCGCAGATGGCGGCGAATGCCATGCGTCATCTGCGGGAAGCGGCGCTTGTAGCGCCCGACGATGGAACGACGGTGCGTTTTCGTGAGCTCGCCGATCGCATTGCGGCGGCCGCTCGGCAGATGCCGATGGAGTTCTCCATTCGCATTCGATTGCTCGATGTGCGCGTCATTCCGGCCGCGCAGGCCGACGCGCTGTACTCCGCAGCGGTGCAGGCGATGGTGAACAGCGTGCAGCACGCTGGCTCGCAGGAGGTGCGACGGTGGCTCTCGGTACTGGGTCGCGAGGGCGGCGCCGTGCAGATCGAGGTGGGCGATGCGGGTGTGGGATTCGAGCTCTCTGCTGTGCCCGATGCACGACTGGGCGTGCGCCGCTCGATCATCGAACGAACGGCCAACGCCGGTGGGCGCGCTGACGTGCGGTCTTCGGCGGGCCGAGGCACGGTCGTCGTGCTGTCGTGGCCCGACGTCGGTGCCGGTACTGAATTCGGTGAGCCACCGATTGCCGACGAGGTCGCTGCCGCCGCTGACGCATCACGTCCGGAGCCGTCATGAGAATCGGCGTTCCTCGGTCACTCATCGTCACGATGGCTGCCATCTTTTCGAGCTATCACATCGTCTTGGGCCTGTACACGATCGAAATGCCCGCCGACCCCGTGCCCGTGTTGGCCGCGATGATCATCTACGCCACGGCAACAACAATCAGCTTGTTGCCCGGTCAGTCGGCACGGATGCCGACGGGGATGGCCGTGACCAACGTGCTCGTCTGCATCGCCATGCCCCTCCTCATCACGCCTCAGCTGGTCGCGGACCAGGAGGGCGGGCTTGGGTACGCCACGTGGTATGTCGCCGCGGTGGGCACGCTGTTGACGATCACGTCCACGCGACGTCGACACGCGTTCGCGTGGCTGGGGATCGCGGCACTCGTCGTGCAGACCGTGATCTGGGGCGGGCCCAACGCGCTTCTCGGTACGGGGGTGATCGGAAGCGCCGCGTGGGTCGCCGTGTCGCACATCTTGTCGCGCGCCCTCGCGAAAGCATCGAGAGATGCGGCGCGGTTTGCGCGCGCAGAGCGACAGGCAACCGACTGGCACGCGGCCCAAGAAGCGCACCTGTACGAACGCCAGTTTCGTCTCGGCCGAACGGCATCAACCGCTGTTCCGATGCTGCAGCTCATTGAGCGCTCACGGGGCGACCTCACGCCCGAAGAACGCCAAGAGTGTCTTCACCTGGAGGGCGCACTCCGCGACGAGATTCGCGGACGCCGGTTGCTCAACGATGAGGTGCGCCTCGAAGTCATGGCGGCGCGGCGGCGTGGGGTGTCTGTCAGCCTCCTCGACGAGGGCGGGCTCGACGATCTTGATGATCGGGCTCTCGGGCGAGTGCTTGCCACCCTCGCTAATGCCATTCGCACCACGCGAGCGACGCGCGTCATCGCTCGCACGGCGCCTGCTGATTCGGTGACCGCTGTGACCGTCGTCGGACTCACGCCCTCGGGTGACGGTCGCGCACGAGAACTCGGCCACTCTGATGCCGACGATGACGACAATGATGCCGTCGACCTCTGGCTCGAGATTCCGAGGCCACGGCGCTGAGAACGATCGAAGGGCCGGAGTACCCAGCTCCGGCCCTTCGCAACGTATCGAGAAAGATCGACAACCCGAATGTTGATCTATCTCGCCCCCCAATCACGCGACTGCTACCCAACAGCTTTCGTGACCGGCGGTGCGGCCCGGGGGCTGCACCTGACATCAGTCATCATGCCTCAAAACCGTGCGCGTGCACAGTCGTCATTTTGGAGGACAACGGGGGACATTTTTCGCGCCCGCTGCCCCAGAATCCGCGCAAATTCAGCCTTATCGTCGACAGCGCGCACGAAAATCAGGGTACAAACCCACGATCACGCAGGAATGCGTCGTGGGATGCCGCATGACCGGACAAAAATCTTTGTCGCGGTCAGTC
>NZ_JANRKZ010000186.1:0-7924 GCF_033763155.1 Microcella sp. | reverse complement strand
GACCAGGCCGGGCACGGCGAGCACCGATGCCCCCATGAGTCCGCCGAGAAGCAGGGCGACGCCCACGGGAGCGAAAGCGGTGCCCGAAATGCGGCCCAAGCGAACCGCGCGGGCCATGAGATAAACGGGGGCGCTCAAGACTGCCCACCAGCCCGACGCGGGGCGGTCGACGCCACGGCGCTTCAGGGTGCGCGCGTCGAGCAAAGCGAGGGCGACGATCACGGGAGCAGGTCCGAGCCAGATAGCAGCCATGTACGCAACACTCGGTCCGGTCGCGAAAGCGGCCACGACAAGAAGGCTCAACAGCAGCTGGAGCATTGGCAACAGCACGATCGCCCACACTTCAACCGTCTGAATGTGCAGTGCGGTTGCCGTGACGGTGTTGTGAGCTCCCCGTCGGCTCTGCTCACCCGCCGCCATCGGCGATTCGCTCCAACTCGGAACCGACGACGGCCCGCCGGGCGCTGAACCGTAGCCCGGCGCCGAGGAATAGGCGGGGGAGGCGGTGTAGCCGGCCGCCGGCTGGGCGTCGTTCTGCACGGGAATCCAGGGCAAGCTCGGCTCGGCTGCGGCAGTCCCGGCCGAGTGCGGGTGCAGGTCGGCGAACGCGGCGGCAGCAAAAGCGTCGGCGGCACTCGTTGCCGCGGCGGCAGCGGCGGCTGCGCTCGCTGCCGCGGCATCCGTTGACGCTGCGGGGGCAAGCACGTCATCGTCGTCGCTGGGGGGCGGCAACTGACGAAGTCCGGTCGTGGCAGCGTCGTCGACGATGTAATCATCGACGACGTGCGTCTGGGTCGGGCGAGTCTCGTCGCGCGCGGGCAGGTCGTCGTCGGCAAACATCGTCGACGCCGCGGCTTGTGCGGCCATCATGGGCTGGCGTGCGTCAGAGACGTGTTCGGTCCACGCGTGGTTGTCCCACCAGCGCAATTGCGGCAGGCCTAACGGGTCGGGATACCACCCCGCTGGCACTCGGCCGTATTCTTCGTCGGACACGTCAGATCCCCCTCTGGTGCCAGACCCCAATCTGGCGGGGCCAGTCTACGCGGAGGGGCGCTCGCTTTCGAAGACTTCGTTACCCCCCCAATGCGGGGGATGCGGCATCGATGTCGCGCTGAGCCGCTTCGAGCCACTGTCGACCGCGAGCGGCGTGCTGCGGTGCGGCGAGTTGTGGCCCGTCAATCCACTGCGTCGCGGCGCGCAGGCCGTGCAGGGCGCTGAGCACCCAGAGCTCGCAATCGTCGAGGGCAGCGGCATCCGCGTCGGCTTCGGCGAGCTCAACTCCGTCGGCACGCGCGGCATCGAGCACGAGCTGCACCGTCACGCTCGGGATGCGCGGCACCGCGTCGCGCGGACGCACGAGCGTCTCGCCCCTCCACCAGAGCAGGCCGCTGTAGGCGCCTTCGATGATGACGCCCCGAGCATCCACGATGATCGCCTCGCCCGCACCGCTGGGCTGCACGGCTACCCGCAGTGACTGAAGAGCGTCGAGGTCGGGGCCCTTCACGAGAGGCTGCGTGCGCGGGTCATGCGAGGCCGTCGCGACGACGACCTCGGTGCTCGTGGGCGGAGTCGGCCGGAGGCGCAGGCCCACGAAGGTGCCGTCGCCGCGCTCGCGCAGTTCGACGCGCGGAAACCAGTCGCCCGTGCGGGGCAGAGCGGCGATTGCGTCACGCCAGAAATCGTCGGCATCGTCGCGATGGGCGCGGGCCACGGAAAGAAAACGCTCGCGGTGATGATCGAGCCCACGCACCCGCCCGTCGGTGACGCGCCACGAGTCAGCAACGAGCAGTCGACCTTCGTGTGGGTCGCACCACTCGAGCGCAACCCACGGGTTTTCGGCACCCGGTCGCCACGGGTGCCATCCCTCGCCGAGCGCGCTCATAGCATTGAGGGTATGCGGCGCGGCGTTCTCGAGCATCCGATCGCGGCGCCGCCCAGCGCCGAGGCGCTCGTCATGGCGCTCACCGCCGACGCGCCCTCGCTCGACGGCCTTGTGTGGCTTGACTCAGGGCTCGGTGCCCTCACGGGGCGCAGCCTCGTTGCCGTGGGTCAGCGAGTGACGCTCGACCAGGCTGCGCCCGTGCTGCCGCAGTTGCGCGACGAGCTCGCCGCGCTCGCCGCGGGGGCTTCGGCCGGCGATGACCCTGTGCCCCTCGGGCTCATCGGCTGGTTCGGCTATGAGTTGCGCGACGAGACGATGGGCATGCCCGTTCCGCCCGTGCCGAGCAGGCACCGCGCGGCCTGGCTGCGCGTCGACCGCGGCGTGACCTTCGACCACGCCACGGGCAACGCCCGACTCGTGGCGCTCGACCCGAGTGGCACGGGCGAGTGGAGCGGCGAGCTCGACGACTGGCGGCACGAGATGCTCGGGGTGATTGCACGAGCCGCGTTGGCATCCGTCGACCCGCCAGCTGCAGCGGTGCCGCTCGGCCCGATTGTCGAACGAGACACCGACGCGCACTACGCGGAGCTCGTGCGGCAGTGCCAACGGTCGATTCGCGACGGTGACGCCTATCAATTGTGTTTGACGACGCAATCGAGCGTGCAGAGCGCCGACGGCTCAGCTCTTGATGCTCTCGCGATCTACCGGCGTTTGCGGCGCTCGAGCCCTGCGCATCACGGCGCGCTGCTGAGCATCGACGGCACGACGCTGGTGAGCGCGAGCCCCGAAACCTTCTTGCGCGTGACCGACGGTGTGGTGCAGACGCGCCCGATTAAAGGAACACGTCCGCGAGATTCCGACCCCGAGCGTGACGCGGCGCTCGCCGCCGAGCTCGCGGCGAGTGACAAAGAGCAGGCCGAAAACCTCATGATCGTCGACCTCATGCGCAACGATCTCTCGCGCGTGAGCGAGCTCGGCTCGATCGCTGTGACAGGCCTGCTCGAGGTCGAAAGCTACGCGCACGTGCACCAACTCGTGAGCACGGTCGAAGGCCGACTTCTCGAGGGACTCGATGTTCTGGATGCTGTCGCCGCGTGCCTGCCCGCCGGCTCGATGACGGGCGCACCCAAGCGCCGCGCGATCGAGCTGCTCGCCGAGCTCGAGCGTGCCCCCCGCGGTATCTACTCGGGAGCTTTCGGATACCTCGGCGCCGACGGCTCGGCTGACCTGGCCATGGTCATTCGCAGCATCGTCATTGAGGGCGATACGGCAACGGTCGGGGCCGGCGGGGGAGTCACGGCCCTGAGCGAGCCCATCGCCGAAGTGGCCGAGATGCGCTTGAAGGCCGCGGCACTGTTGCGAGCCCTCGCGGGGGACGCGGAGCACGGCACGCGGTAATCTGGCATTTCTGCCTTGGCACCCCGCACCCCCTGTGAATCGAGACCCTGACGTGACCGACGAGCTGCACCCCGACGAGAACGCCTACGACCCGGCCCGCATCGAAGCCCACTGGGCCCCGATTTGGGACGAGCTTCAGCCGTTCACGGTTGACGACCCGGCCGACAGCAAGCCGCGCAAGTACGTGCTCGACATGTTTCCGTACCCCAGTGGCGATCTGCACATGGGTCACGCCGAGGTCTACGCCCTCGGCGATGTCGTGGCGCGCTACTGGCGCCAGCAGGGCTTCACGGTGTTGCACCCCATCGGCTGGGATTCGTTCGGTCTGCCCGCTGAGAACGCCGCCATCAAGCGCGGAGCCGACCCGCGCCAGTGGACCTACGAGAACATCGCGCAGCAAAAGGCCTCAATGAAGCGGTACGCCACGAGCTTCGACTGGAGCCGCGTGCTGCACACCTCTGACCCCGAGTACTACCGCTGGAACCAGTGGTTGTTCTTGACGATGTACGAAAAGGGCCTTGCCTACCGCAAGGCCAGCTGGGTCAACTGGTGCCCCAACGACCAGACCGTGCTCGCGAACGAGCAGGTCGTCGACGGCGCGTGCGAGCGATGTGGCGCGATCGCCGAGAAGAAGAAGCTCACCCAGTGGTACTTCAAGATCACGGACTACGCCGACCGCTTGCTTGACGACCTCAACCAGCTCGAGGGCTCGTGGCCCTCGAAGGTGCTCACAATGCAGCGCAACTGGATCGGCCGCTCGACCGGTGCCGATGTCGACTTCGTCATCGAGGGTCATCACAGCCCCGTCACGGTCTTCACGACGCGCCCCGACACGCTCTTCGGTGCCACGTTCATGGTCGTCGCTCCCGACAGCGACCTCGCCGCCGAGCTTGCCTCGGGCTCGAGCCCCGAGGTGCGCATGGCCTTTCAGGCCTACCTCGAGGAGGTGCAGAAGAAGACCGAGATCGACCGCCAAGACACCTCGCGCGAGAAGACCGGCGTCTTCCTCGACCGCTGGGCGATCAACCCCGTCAACGGCGACCGCATCCCCGTGTGGGCCGCCGACTACGTGCTCGCCGACTACGGCCACGGCGCCATCATGGCCGTTCCCGCGCACGACCAGCGCGACCTCGACTTCGCGATCGCCCACGGGTTGCCTGTGAAGGTCGTCGTCGACACGAATGCGCCCGTCACGGGAGCGATTCCCGTCATCACCCCTGAGATGCTCGAGTCGGGCGAGGTGCCGCCGCTCGACCCGGTCGCCACCGGGCAGGCTCTCGTCGGCGACGGGCGCATGATCAACTCGGGGCCGCTCGACGGCCTCAGCAAGCAAAACGCGATCATGCGGGCGATCGAACTGTTGGAAGAGCGCGGCACGGGGCGGGCATCCAAGACCTATCGCCTTCGTGACTGGCTGATCAGCCGCCAGCGCTATTGGGGCACGCCGATTCCGATCATGTACACCGACGACGGCACCGAAGTACCCGTGCCGCTGGATGCCCTGCCGGTGTTGCTGCCCGACGCCGCGGGCATCGACATGAAGCCCAAGGGCACCTCGCCCCTGGGTGGCGTTGCCGCATTCGTCGAGACGACCACGCCCGACGGCCAGCCCGCTCGCCGTGACACCGACACGATGGACACCTTCGTCGACTCTTCGTGGTACTTCTTGCGCTTCTTGAACCCGAGCGACAGCTCGCGGGCCTTCGACCCGGCGCTGGCCGAGAAGTGGGCTCCGGTCGACCAGTACGTCGGTGGCGTCGAGCACGCGATTCTGCACTTGCTCTACGCGCGCTTCATCACCAAGGTGCTGTTCGACCTCGGCTACGTGAGCTTCACCGAGCCCTTCAGTGCCCTGCTCAACCAGGGCATGGTCATTCTCGACGGCGCCAAGATGTCGAAGTCGAAGGGCAACCTCGTCTACTTCACCGAAGAGCTCGACAGCTATGGCGTCGACGCCGTGCGCTTGACGATGGCGTTCGCGGGCCCGCCCGAAGACGACATCGACTGGCGCGACGTGTCGGTGACGGGCTCGCAGAAGTTCTTGGCACGTGCCTGGCGACTCTCGGGCGAGGTGACGTCGCCGGTGGATGCCGACCCGGCGACAGGCGACCAGGCTCTGCGTCGGGTGACGCACCGGTTCTTGGCCGATGTTCCCGGGCTCATCGAAGCCTTCAAGTTCAACGTCGCCGTGGCGCGCACGATGGAACTCGTCAACGCCATTCGCAAGGCCGTCGACACGGGCCCCGGTGCGGGAGACGCTGCCGTGCGCGAAGCCGTCGAGGTCGTGGCGATTGCACTCTCGCTCTTTGCGCCCTACACGGCCGAAGACATGTGGCAGCGACTCGGCAAGCGCGACGAAGCCGCGGGTCGTGACGGGCTCGTCGCGTTCGCGGGCTGGCGCAAGGCCGACCCACTGCTGCTCATTGACGAAACGGTGACGGCGATCGTGCAGGTCGACGGCAAGATGCGCGACAAGTTCGAGGTCAGCCCGACGATCGGCAACGACGACCTTGAGGCGTTGGCCCGGGCGTCGGAGGCCGTCAAGCGAGCCGTCGGCGACCGCGAGATTGCGCAAGTGATCGCGCGGGCTCCGCGCATCGTCAACATCGCGACCGTCAAGCCGTAACTCTCCTCGCGCGCCCTCCGGGGCGCGCGGGGTGACGCGCGGGCCTAGCCTGCGCGCGTGACAGCTACCGGTGGCCCTCCTCGTCGCTCACTGCGCGTGCGCGCCGCCCTCGGCGGATTCGTTGTGCTCGCCCTGCTCGGCGTCGGCGCGGCGGTCGTCGGCGCCGTCGTGACGCCGGGCGGTCAGACCGTTGAGGTGGTGTCGGCCGTCGAGTCGACCGATGAACCGACCGACGCGCTGTCGGTCGATGTCGTCGTGCTGCACGTCATCGGTGCCGTGGCCGAGCCGGGCATCGTCGAGCTCGAGCTGGGTAGCCGCGTCGTTGATGCCATCGCGAGCGCGGGAGGCCCGGCGCCCGACGCCGATCTCAGCGGGGTCAACCTCGCGCGCATCGTGGCCGACGGCGAGCAGCTGCGCGTGCCCCGCATCGGTGAGGTGCCCGTTGCCGCACCGGGCGCGGCGCCGGGTGTGGCAAGCGACGGTCGCGTCAACATCAACACCGCTGACGCCACGGCACTCGAAACCTTGCCGGGCGTTGGCCCGGCCCTCGCCGCGCGCATCATCGCGTGGCGCGATGAGAACGGTCCGTTTCGCAGCGTTGACGAGCTCTCGGCCGTGAGTGGCATCGGCGAGAAGACACTCGACGGCATGCGCGACCAGGCCACGGTGTGAGCGGGGTTGTCGCCGCCGACGAGCAGCGCGCGGTCGCGCGCGAGCGGGTCGCGGATGCTCGCCTCGCGATCCCCGCCCTCGCCGGGTGGCTGACCGCGGTCGTGCTCGTGGGGGTTCCGGGGGCAGCCGTGGCCGTGATGCTCGCGGCGGGGGCCGGGGCGCTCGGCGGGCTCGCGTGGCTGTGGTGCGCGCGGATGCCGAGCGCGGGCCCCGGGCGGCCTGGGGTCGAGGCACTGGCGCGCTCAGGCCGCGCGGCTCGCGCGCGAGAGGTGCTCGGCGTGAGCATCCCGAGCGTGCTCGCCGTCGCCGTGATGGCGGGCGCTGTCGCGCTCGCGGCACCCGCGCGCACTCCGCCCGTTCTGGCCGATGCACTCGACCACGGCGGCACGGTGGAGGTCGTGCTCGAACTCGAGCAGTCGGTTGTGCCGCCGCCGGCCCGCAGCGGCTTCGGCAGCGGGTGGGGCGGCGTGAGCGCGGATGCGCTCATCGTTGCCGCGCGCGGCGATACCGAACTCGTCGGAGTTCGCGTTCCCGTGCGCGTTCTCGGTCTCGAGATCACCGAGCGGCAATCGCTCGGATCCCGTTTCGAGGGGCGCGTTCGCATCATCGCCCTCGACACGGGCGATGATCGCGTGGCCTTGGTGCGTCCCGTCACACCGCTCGCGCTCGTTGCGTCTCCGCCGCCGCTCGTGGCGGGCGCCGACACCCTGCGGGAGGGGTTTCTCGCGCTCATGGAACCGTTCGCGGGAGACGGTGCCGCACTGCTGCCCGGCCTCGCCATCGGAGACACCTCCGCGGTGAGCGACGACCTCGACGCCGACATGAAAAGCAGTTCACTCAGTCACCTCACCGCCGTGTCGGGGGCCAATTGTGCGATCGTCGTCGGGCTCGTGCTCGGCCTCGGCGCCCTCGCGCGGTGGCCGCGCCCGGTGCGCGTGATCGTGTCGCTCGTCGTGCTCGGGGGATTCGTCGTGCTGGTCACGCCCGAACCGAGCGTGGTGCGCGCCGCGGTCATGGCCAGCGTCGTGCTGCTCGCGCTCGTGAGCGGGCGACCGGCACGCGGCTTGCCCGTGCTGGCCATCGCGGTGCTCGGCATCGTGCTGCTCGACCCGTGGATCGCCCGCGAATACGGCTTCGTGCTCTCGGTGCTCGCGACCGCGGCGCTGCTGGTGCTCGCCGCTCCGCTCGCGTCGCTGCTCGAGCGCGTGCTTCCGGCTCCGCTCGCCCTCGCGATTGCCGTGCCCCTCGCGGCGCAGCTCGCGTGTCAACCCGTGCTCATTCTGCTCGCGCCGCAGGTGCCGCTCGTCGGGGTGATCGCGAACGTGCTCGCGGCACCGGCCGCTCCG
>NZ_JANRKZ010000185.1:0-5517 GCF_033763155.1 Microcella sp. | reverse complement strand
GCAACTCCGCCCAGTCGCCGTACACGTCGTCGAAGTCGCTGCGGGTTTCGGTGCGCCGACCCTCGGTGTCGATCGCAACGTGCAGGTCGGTGCGTCCGGTGCCGGCGCGGCTCGCCCAATCGGGGTCGGGCTCTTGCCACGGGATGCCCCGCAGCACGGCTTCCTCGTCGGCGAGCCCATCGGCTGCGGCCAGGGCCCGCACGTGCGGAACAATGCGCGGGTCGAGCCACGGCTCTTCGGCGCGCACGTAGTGGGGATGCGCGGTCAAGCGCTCGCGCAGCGTGAACCCTGACTCGGCGGTCAAGCGCGCGAGCTCGTCGATCTGCGGCCAGGGACGCTCCGGGTTGACGTGGTCGGGAGTCAGCGGGCTGACCCCACCCCAGTCGTCGATGCCGGCGCGGATGAGCAGGCCGAGTTCTTCCGCGTCGGTGAGGTTCGGCGGCGCCTGCACGCGAGCGCTCGGTCCGAGCACGAGGCGGCTCACGGCGACGGCGGCGATGTACTCCTGCAGCGCGAGGTCGTCGGCGGCGCGCATGGCCGTGCGCGGCTTGGCGCGGAAGTTTTGGATGATGACCTCTTGCACGTGCCCGTGCCGGCGCGAGGTCGTTCGAATGGCGAACATGCCGTCGACGCGTTCGGCGTAGGTTTCGCCGATGCCGAGCAGGAGGCCGGTTGTGAAGGGGATCGCGCTGCGTCCGGCGTCTTCGAGCACCCGCAAGCGCAGTTCGGGGTCTTTGTCGGGGCTTCCGAAGTGGGCGAGCCCCCGCGTTTCGAACAGCCGCTTGCTCGTGGTTTCGAGCATCATGCCCATGCTCGGCGCGACAGGCTTGAGGCGCTGCAGTTCTTGCCAGGTCATGACGCCGGGGTTGAGGTGTGGCAGCAGTCCGGTCTCTTCGAGCACGAGAATCGCGACCGATCGCAAGTAGTCGATCGTGGAGTCGTAGCCGCGAGCGTCGAGCCATTCGCGCGCCGCGGGCCAGCGGTCTTCGGGCCGGTCACCGAGCGTGAAGAGAGCTTCTTTGCAGCCGAGGGCGGCGCCCGCGCGCGCGATCTCGAGCACCTCGTCGGGGGAGAGGAAGGGCGCTGTGCCCTGCGCGGCGAGCTGGTTGGGAGTCTGCACGAACACGCAGTAGTGGCACCGGTCGCGGCACAAGTGCGTGAGCGGAATGAACACCTTGCGTGAGTAGGTGATGACGCCGGGACGTCCGGCTTTCTCGAGCCCCGCATCCCGCACACGGCTCGCGACGGTCAGCAGCCGCTCGAGGTCGTCGTGCCGGCAGTGCAGCAGCGTCTCGGCTTCGGTCGCGTCGAGCGTGACGCCCGACTCGGCCCGCTTGAGCGCCCGCGAGATCGCCGACGCCGTTGGCACAAACCCGGCTGGAGCACTGGTCGCTACGCCCGCCGCGCCTGCCGTCGTACCCGTCCCGCGGACAGCCGCGTTGCGGCTCGCGCCCGTCGCGCGCACGGGCGTGTTCTGTGGTGTGGACTCCGTCATGGATGCTCCTGGCAAGCCGAACGACAGCGGGCACGCTGGACCCGCCGGGCCGGGCACCTCAAGAGTGGCGCCACGCCGCGCCCCAGACCGGGCGCAACACGTTGTGCGCCCACCCTACTCGTGCCAGCCGCCGTTATCTTCCGTCGCGCGTTTCGTCGGAATCGTGCCACTCGACGGCGGGCGGGTCAGCCGGAGCCAGGACACCGGGCCTCCATCCGTATGCGGACGACTGCACGCTACCCGCTCCGGTCAAGGCGCTTCCAATGTCCCGCAGCGCTGCACGACCCCGGCGCCGAGCGAGACCAAGCGAGAGGCGCACAATGACGGCGATCACAACAACGGCACAGAAGGCTATCGGGATGATCGGCATCGCGTCTTCCCAGCTCATCGTCTCTCTGCTCCCTCCCCATGGCCGTGCGGCCGTCGCTGAGCGCCACATTACCGGGGGCGCTGTGTCGCACCGATGAGTGGTTCATCACGACGGAAGGTTGAGTCGACGCCGAGCGGACGCTGGCCTGCTCCGCCGCGGGATTAGGTGGGTGCTCCCGCGATCGCGCGGCCTTGCCCACCGTGCCCTCGCGATCGCGCGGCCTTGCCCACCGCGCCTTCGCGACAACGGAACGTCTTTGCGCAGCCTTCCAGAACCGCGGAAAAACAGGAGCAACGCTCAATGACTTCCGCGCTTCTGGAAGGCGCCGAGGTGAAGGTTCGCCGTGTCTGCGCTCGCTCGCTCGCCCCTCCTCACGCTGCCTCAACAGAAGTCGAGCTACACAGCGGCGTCGGGTGTCCAACGCGGTCGCGCGCTCACGCCACAGAATCGCGCGATGGCTGGATTCACGGGTTTCGACCGCGTTCTGCGCCGCTATGGGGGAATTGCGACGCGCCGCGAACTTCTCGCCGCGGGCTGGACCGAGACCGAGTTTTGGTTCGCGTTGCGGTACCGCAATCTCGACAGGATTCGGCAGGGCTGGTATGCCGCGAGCGACTTGCCGACGGATGCTCGAGCGGCGTGGCGCGCCGGCGGACCACTCGCGTGCGTGAGCGCCCTGCGGCATTACGGCCTACTCCCAGACGAGGAGGGTGCCGAGAGTGTGGTCGGAGGGACACTGCACATTTGCTTGCCGGCAGGTGGGCGCGTGGGGAGAGATGCGCCCGAGGGGCTCGTCGTGCACTGGAGTACAGCCGATCGCTATTCGGGTACGCGACAAGCGGTCTCACCTGAGGTTGCGCTTCGTCAAGCGCGCGCGTGTGCGCGACAAGCGGGCTTAACGCGCTGATCCCCCGCGGGAGACGAGCGCCCGGCGGGGGATCAGTGGGCGCGAAGCCCGGTTGCCTCAGTCCGCGTGACCTGCAGAACGAGGCGAGGCGTGACTACTGGTCGGCAGCAGCATCCTCGTCTGCGGGGCCGTGCGGGCCGTGGCCGCCAGGGCCGCGCTCGCCGCGGTCGGGGCGGTCGCCGTCGGCGGGGCGGTCGCCCTCGGCCGGCTCCACACCGTTGACGCGGTCGGTGATTCGCTGCTCGATCTCGGCGAGCCGAGCATCCGCCTCATCCTGCGTCAGGTCGCCCGCGGCGACGTGCTCGGCAATGTGCTCTTCGGCGTCAGCAACGAGCGCGTCGATGAGGTCAGCGACCTCCACGCCCTGTTGCTCGGCCAACTCGGCGAGCGTCGTGCCCGCCTCGCGTGCCGCCTTGAGCTCGTCTTCGGTGAGGTCGAGCACCGTCATGACTGTCTCGAGCCCCGGGCGGTCGCCGCGGGGGCCGTGACCCTCGCGACCGCGCTCGGACGTCGACGTCGAGCTCGACGCCGATGAGTCGGTGCTCGACGACGCGGCCATGGCGGCCGGGGCGAGAGCGAGACCGAACGCCGTGAGCGTACCGGCGGCGATGAGCGTGGTGATGGTTCGGGTCGTCTTACGCATTGTGAACTCCTTCGGTTCGAGCTGCGGATGCAGCGCGTGCGGTGACAAGACCCACCGTCGACCTCGAAGCTATGCGCTTTCTATGCCATTTCTATGAACGAGCGGGCACTCTGCCCAGGGGACCCACTGCGAGCCAGCGCACGCGACAGGCGGACTGGCTAGCGAGCGGCGGCTTGTGCGGCGTCGACCGCAGCGTCGGCGAGCGCGGCCGCGGTGTCGAGGTCGCGCATCCAGAGCGGCACCGCGTCGGCGGCGACGCCGTCCGCGCGCAACCCGGCGACAAGCGACTCGTCTTCGAGGCCCACGAGCCACGCATCGAGCAGGCCGCCTTGAGCCCGGGGGCCGTAGTGCCGGGCGACGGCGCCGGCATCCGTCGCCACACCGATCGTCGTGAGGCACGCGTCGGCCATACCGCGCACCGCGGATCCGGCGATGATGGGCGACACGCCCACGATCGGCGCCCGGCCCCGAGAGGCGCCAGCGCCGGCCGCGAGCACCGCATCGCGCATTCCCGGGATGCCCAGAATCGTGCCAATCGACACGACCGGGTTCGACGGCGCGATGAGCACGACGTCGGCCGCATCCAGGGCCGTGAGAGCGCCCGGCGACGGCGACGCGAGGTCGATGCCGCGCTGCTCAAATCGAAGGGCGGGCACCTGTGCGCGGTAGCGCGTCCACCACTCTTGAAAGTGCATGTCTTCTTCGGCCCCGGTGTCTGAGGCAACCCACACGTGGGTGTCGATCTCGTGATCGGTCGCGGGGTGCAGTCGGACCCCGCTGAGGTCCCAGCGCTCGTGCAGTCGAGCGACGACCTCCGACGGCGTGAGCCCCGACCGCAGCCACGCCGAGCGCGCAATGTGCGTTCCGAGGTCGAGGTCGCCGAGCGTGAACCACTCGGGAGTCACCCCGTACGCCTGCAGCTCGCCCGAGACGCGTTCGCTCTCGCCCACGCGGCCCCAGCCGCGCACTTCGTCGTTCTGGCCCGAGAGCGTGTAGAGCATGGAGTCGAGGTCGGGCGTGATGCGCAGGCCCGCGAGCCACCAGTCGTCACCCGTGTTGACGATGACGTCGATCGAGGCCTCGGCGAGGTCGCTCCCCACGGGCGCACGCCGCACGGCCTCGCGCAAACCGCGCACAAAGCGCGCGCCTCCGACTCCACCCGCGAGAACGACGATTCTCATGCGCCCCACGCTAGCGCCGCCTGCTGCGTGCTCATGTGCGCGCACATCTGTTCACCTGCGCGGATGCGCCATAGCGTGTCACGAGAGACGTCAGTGGCCGAAACGCGCCGGTAACAGCCGGGGCGCACACTGGCCCCTGTTCACTGATGCAGAGGGGAACCACCGCCGATGACCACCATCCGCGCCGCCATCACCCAGACCACCTGGACGGGCGACAAAGAGTCGATGATCGCCAAGCACGAGCAGTTCGCCCGCGACGCTGCCGCCGACGGCGCGCAGATCATCTGCTTTCAAGAACTCTTCTACGGCCCCTACTTCGGCATCATCGAAGACGCCAAGTACTACGACTACGCCGAGCCGGCTGACGGCCCGACTGTGCAGCGCTTCGCGAAGCTCGCAAAAGAACTGAAGATGGTCATGATCCTCCCGATCTACGAAGAAGACATGCCCGGCGTGTACTACAACACCGCCGTGGTCGTGGATGCTGACGGCTCGGTTCTCGGCAAGTACCGCAAGCACCACATCCCGAACCTCGACCGGTTTTGGGAGAAGTTCTATTTCCGCCCCGGAAACCTCGGCTACCCCGTGTTCGACACGGCCGTCGGCAAGGTCGGCGTGTACATCTGCTACGACCGGCACTTCCCTAAAGGATGGCGCGAGCTCGGCCTGAACGGTGCCCAGCTCGTGTTCAACCCGAGCGCGACCAAGCCCGGCCTCTCGAACCGGCTGTGGGAACTCGAGCAGCCCGCTGCGGCTGCCGCGAACCAGTACTTCATCGCTGCCAACAACCGCATCGGCACCGAGAGCGACGAGTTCGGCGACCTCGCCGTGACGTTCTACGGCAGCTCGTATTTCGTCGACCCGCGTGGCAACTACGTCGGTGACGTGGCGAGCCAAGACCAGACCGAGATCGTCGTGCGC
>NZ_JANRKZ010000184.1:0-2511 GCF_033763155.1 Microcella sp. | reverse complement strand
CTGTTCGCGCTGCGGATGCGGTCGACCACGAGCTGCAGGAGCCCCGTGGCGACATCTGCGACGGCCTGCTCAGACGAGAAAACCGGCTGGTGGTCCCAGTAGGTGAACTCGATGATGGTCGTGCCCACGAGGGCGAACATGCTGCAGCCCCCCAACGCGAGGCTGCCGTCGCCGATTCCGCCGAAGGTGCAGAACCGTCGGGCACTGTCGGCACCGTTCACAATGAATTCCGCATAGCTTTCTCCGGCTGTGCGAATGTCGTACAGCTCGGCGCTGTCGCTCTTCACGAACAGCTCAACCCCGTCGTCGCCGAGAGAGGTAAACCGAACTCCGCGACTCCAGATGCAACTGAGCGCACCTTCCTGAATGTCGACGATGGTGCGATACGCGCCGGGAACGTTTGACTCATCACGGTGAATCTCGATGGTATTCGTGACTCGCGACTGCACTTCGGCGAGCGTCAGCAGATCGGCGCAACCCACGTCGAAGCTCGCGTTCGGGCGCAGTGCCGGCGCGGCCGACTCGGAGGCCGCCGGGCTCGCGATGCGCTCTGGCGTGGGGCCCGCAGCAGGGGCAGTCGTGGGTGTACAGCCAGCGAGCGTTGCAGAGAGGGCCACCGCGATGACAAGCGCTGACGCGCCAAGGAATCGAGCCATAAACGCACGATAGTGCACAGGCATTTCTCAGGTGAGACTACTTCTCACCCGCTGGATGCCCTCCGTCACGGTCGCCGTTGCGGCCTCGCTCACGCACGGTTACGGACTTGGCGATGAAGGCCGCATATCGTTCGAACTCGCGATCGACGAGCTCACGGGTGTGCGCGTCGAGTGGCGAGAAGACGTCAAGCTCGATCTCGATGGCTCTCGCGCGCTCAGTGCGGCTCCACGTGCCCACCACCTGGCCGTCGACGACGATCGTCGGCCGAAAGAGGCCGTTGTTGCCGGGGATGACCTGTTCTGAAAGCGAAGCGGGCAGTGCCACCGAGCGTTCGTGGTACCCCAACACATACTCGTCGAAGCCGGGGAGTGCGAGAACAGTGTCACTTGACAACGCAGCCTCGGCATCGGGGTCGAGGTAGTACGTCTCGCCGCCCACGAGCCGCGACGCGAGGCGCGCTGCCGCGATTCCCGTTCGTGCTTCGCTGAGGGGCAGCGAGGCCCACCACGCGAAGTCTCGATCGGTTGCCGGGCCATGCCCGCGAAAGTACCCGCGCGCGAACTCGGCGAGGGCGTTGTCTCCCTCGAGCGCCCGCGACTCGCGAATCCACTCGTCGAAGAGCGCGAAGGTCTGCTGTTTGCCGTCGACCGGGCCGAACACGATCACCGCGTTTACCGCAAGGTGCAACAGCAGGTGGTAGCCGCGTTGCCCCGTCGTCGAGATGCCGGCTGCCTCGAACGCGGCAAGAAGATCAGGACGGCGAAGGATGCCCCCGCCGTGCAACGCGGATCGTGCGACGTCGGCGGCCGCCTCAAGGTCGTGACTCGAGAGTTCGAGTTGCGCCTGACGTCGCGCCATCGTTGTTGCGGTGCGCCGACGGGTGATAGCGAGCATCCACCCCAGATCGTATGGCGCGACGACGTGCAAGGTGCCGCGCATCGGCCACGATCGCACGATGTCGCCACGAGCGAGCGCACGCTCTACTGATGCTTGCGTGGCGCCCGGCACGCGTTGGCCGATCGACCAGAGAACGCCCGGGTAATCCTGTGCCTGGAGGGCAAGCATCCCGCGCACGAGGTCGGCCTCGTTCTCGAAACGCGAGGAGGTCAGGGCGTGGGATGCACGGCGCAGCGCCGTGAGCTCGCGACGACCCTCGGCATCCATCCCGACAGTGTGTCGCACCTCGGGCCTCGTGGCATCGGTCAGCTGCCCGGAGGTACCTCGGCGTATTCCTCCATGAAGGCGGTGATCGCGGACTGTGCTTGCTCGGCCGTGACGTCGATGTCCATCCAGTAAACGACGGCCTCGATCAGGCTGCCGTCAACGGCCGCCCGGCCGCGCACCGACTCACCTGACGGGCTCAGCCACCATAGGGCGCCGTTCGTTGTCGTGCGTTCCTCGAATGGCTGCCCCAGGGCAGGTGCCTCGGTGTGCGGCACACCCGCAACCCATGCGGCATCCGCCACAACGAGAAGCGCCACGCTAGACACATCAGTGGCGCCGAAGTAGTACGCGCACGAGGTCACGCCAGGGTAGGAATCTGCCGGCTCGGCGCCACCGAATTCGGTTGTCTCACCGAGCGAACCGAGAAGAACCTCTTTCGCGGAGTCGCAGAAGGCGCTGTTTGCTGTCAGGGATGACGCCGGGGGAGTCCACTCTTGCTCACGCGGCCCGGCCGACAGCAATCGTTCGATGGCGGTCTCGAGCAGCCCCGTCGCGACCTCACCGATCGATTGCTCGGAGGGGTAGGCCCCCTGGCTATCGCTGAATCGCAATTCGGCCAGTGTGGTGCCCACGAGCGAATAGACCGTGCAGTAGCCGGGAGCCCCCGCGGCGGTCGCGTCGCTCAAGAAG
>NZ_JANRKZ010000183.1:0-7293 GCF_033763155.1 Microcella sp. | reverse complement strand
GCGATCGACGGTGCCGGCTGGTGGAAGCGCCTCTGGTACATCACGCTGCCGAACATCCGTCGCGTGCTGGGCTTCGTTTTCATCATCAACGTGCTCTACACGTTCTCGTCGCTCTTCGGCTTTATCTACGTCATGACGGCCGGCGGCCCTGGCTTTGATACGACGACGATCGACTACCTCGTGTATCTGCGGGCGTTCTCGAGCACGAACCTGGGCTCGGGTGCGGCCCTCGCGGTCATCCTGTTTATCTTCATCGGCGTTCTCACCCTCATTCAGAACCGGGTGTTCAAGCTCGGAGAGGATGACTGATCGTGGCTGACACCGAAGAAGACGTCGTCATCAGCAAGCGCATTTCGTCGAGCCGCACGCAGTGGCCGATCTTCGTGGCGCTTGTTGTGGTGGCCGCCACCATCATTTATCCGCTCTACTTCGTCATCTTGACGTCGTTGCGGCCCAACAGTGACTACCTGCAAGATCCGTTCGGCTTGCCGGGCGTCTGGACGTTCGAGAACTACATCAGCCTTGCCGTCAACTACGGCATCGGGCAGGCGTTCTTGAACAGCCTGTTCGTGGGCACCGTCTCGGTCAGCATCATTCTCGTGCTGGCCTCGCTCGCGGGGTATGCGCTCGCGAAGTTACCGGTGCCGGGGCAGAAATACATCACGGCCACGTTCGTGTCGGTCATGTTGATTCCCGGGCCCGTGTTGATCATCCCGATCTATCTCTTGCTCGCGCGCCTCGACCTCACCGGCACCTACGCGGGCCTGATTCTCGTGTATGTGGCCACGGGTCTGCCGTTTGCGACGTTCTTCTTGACGCTGTCGTTCCGCGGTATTCCCGACGAGGTCATCGAGGCGGCGCGCATCGATGGCGCGGGCTTCATTCGCATCATGTGGTCGATCGTGCGCCCCATGGGCTCGAGCGGCCTCGCGACCCTCGCGGTGCTGCAGTTCTTGGGCGCGTGGAACGAGCTGATCTTCGCGGTCATCTTGATTCCCGAAGAGTCGATGCGTTTGCTGACCCCGCAGCTCGCGAGCATCGGCGAACGGTTCTTGACCGACCAACCACTCGTCTCGGCGGGCCTCTTCATCACGGCCTCGGTGCCGCTGATCTTGCTGGCCTTCGCGTCGAAGTACATCATGCAGGGCCTGCAGGTCGGCGTCAGCCGCTAGGCCGCCCGTCTCTCGCGGGGCCAGGCTGCCCGAGCGCCCGGCCTCGCGAGTTCGGGTCGTTCTGTGGATGCTCTGCCGTGCACTCTCGGCTGGGGCGGGCTGCCCGCAGCGCAGTACTCTGGCGCGAGAACGAAGGAGCGACATGGCCCGGCGCGTCTCAACAGCAGTGACGGCGGTGCTCGTCGGCGCCATGACGGTGTCGCTCGCGGGCTGTTTCGAGAACTTCGCGCTGGGCCCCGTCGCTATTCAACGTGACGGCACGGAGCTTCTCATCGCGGTCTGCGACGACATCGAGATCCGATCTGTCTTCATCGAAACCCGGGCTAGCGGGTTCGGCGCGCCGATCGAAACGGTTCTCGATGCCACAGGCTCACTTGCCCTCGACTCTCGCTCCTGGATCTCGGTGAGTGAGTTGGCTAGCACGTTCACCGTGACGACGCAGGCTCCTATACCCATGAACCCGGGCGACTCAATCCTCGTGCAGTTACTGCCGACGAGCCCGGCCGAAGACGACTTCACCGCGGGCTTCACGATCGGCGACGACGGCCTGTCCGAAACGACGTGGCTGCGCCCCGACGGTCGCGAGACCGACGGCCCGTGCTTCTAGCCTGCCCACTCTTTGAAGGCTCTGCTCACTAGTGTCAACTGATCGAGATTTTGGAGCGCCGGTGTCGAACACAGCCAAGCGGATCTTCGCAATTGCTAGCCCTGTGATCGTTCTTGTGAGTTCAATCGGCATCTTTGCCCGGTACGCCGACGGGGCCGGGTCGGAGATGTTCGTCGCTGTGGCGATCATCGCGGTTCTTCTTCTGCTTGCGATCGGCTCAATCGTTGTTGTGGGGCGCGCGCGAAGCGCCGCGATGAGGGCGGCTGCAGAGCTCAGCCGAACGTCACCAGGGTCTCGCCTGGTGCTGACGCAGTTTGATCGGAAGGCAGCTCGGGTTGTCAGGCGAGTGGGCAGTTCGCTCGGTGAAGATTTCAGGCCAGAGTTGCTCGTAGCCAAACTCGAACCAGATCGCGTGAGCTTTTTCCGGCCAGCGGGTCTTGTTCCTGTGGGCGAGCTTGTTGTGGGCGTCGATATTGAGCGCCATTACGCGACAACCATCAACCGCAGTAATCCGTTCAATGAACCGTGCTTGAGGTTCGTTTTCCTCGATGGGACGTCGGCAGATGTATTGCTTTACGACGCCTCGACCGGAAAGTGGCCCGACGATTCCGACCTGGGCTCCATCGCGAGCGGTCGCTGAAAGGCGATCCCGTGTGCAAGGACTACGGAGAAGTGAGAGACCGGCGGTGAAGCGGTGAGCCTTGCACTTGCACTAATCGTTTTCGGGGCGTTTGCGATCCTGTTCATGGTGCCCATTGTCTTCATCGTCGCGGGTGGTTCGCGGACCTTGCGAATACCGCGACTCACCCGCGCTGGGAGGAACCTTTTTGCGGCATTCTTTGGCCTCATTGGCGTCGTCAACATCATCGCGGGTGTGACGCTCGCCGTAGCCTGACGCACAGGCCGACACCGCCGATAGGCCTCTGGTATATCACCTTGAGAAGGGGAAGTGGTCGCGATGCGCACTAGTGGTCGACGAGCACGCAAAGGTGACTCCTTGAGATTCTTGGATTTCTTTGTTGTCGTGCTAACTGTCGGGGCGTCAGCCTGGCTCTTCTTCGGTGGCGGCGAGTCAGTCCTCGCCGCCCCCTGGTGGGCTCAGTTGCTAGTGGTTGTTGCACTCGTCGGCGGCGTCTGGTGGGCAGTCTGGAGACTCCGCGTTAGGTCGCGTGATCAGTCGGCTCCGGGCGACGTGCAATGACGATCTGAGGAGGCGGTTGTGATGAGTGAACCTTCACCCGGTGACGCTATTGATGACGTTTGGGAAAACGTTCGCCGCGCTGCCTTCGGATGGGATCCCTTGGGGATCAGTGACTTCACGGATGTGCCCGTCGATTCTTACGATTCGCTTGTTATTCGAGCCATCAACGAGTTGGAGAGTGGTTCTGACGATGACCAGATCATCCGCGCTTTGCACGTCGAATCGTCGGGCTGGCTCGGATTCGAACCACTCCCGGCTGACTCTGTTGGTTACCAATCAGACGCTTCGGTTATTGCCGACTTCTTAAAGGCGGTACGGGTGCACTTAAGTCACCAAGCCGACCTCCGCCTGGTGACGACCGCGCGTTCGAAGCGGCGGCAAGAAAAACCCACTAGCCAAACAGTTAGCGGCAGGTGATTCGGCGCTTGCGCCTGAGACGTTAGCCGTAGGCCGCGTCGGGCATCCCCTACGCGTCGAACCAGCCGCGCGGGTGGAAGGTCGCGTCGATCGCGGGGCCGCGGCGCGTGGGGGCCGCCCACTGCACGCCGTTGGCGAGCACGCGGTGGATGCTCGGGTGGTGGTACACGGGGTAGTCCTGGTCGCCCGGCGAGAAGTAGAAGACCCGCCCGTGCCCGCGAGTCCACGTGGCGCCCGAGCGAAAGACTTCGCCGCCCGAGAACGACGAGATGAAGATGAGTTCTTCGGGGGTGGGAATGTCGAAGAACTCGCCATACATCTCTTGCGCTTCGATGACGAGCGGGTCAGGCACGCCGGCCGCGATGGGGTGGGTGGGGTCGACCGTCCACACCACTTCACGGTCGCCGTCGTTGCGCCAGCGCAGTGAGCACGTGGTGCCCATGAGCTTCTTGAAGATCTTCGAGTAGTGGCCCGAGTGCAGCACGATGATTCCCATACCGCCAAGCACCGCCTCGTAGATGCGGTTGACCACGGCGTCATCGACCTCGGGGTGTGCCTCGTGGCCCCACCACAGCAACACGTCGGTCGCATCCACGACCGACTGGGGCAGGCCGTGCTCGGGCTCGTCGAGCGTGGCGGTGTGCACCTCGACAGCGTCGCCGAGCAGCGAGGTGAGGCCGGCGGCGATCGCGCCGTGCATCCCCGTCGGGTAGAGCTTCGCGGTGAGCGACTCGGGGTCGCTCTCGTGCCGGTTCTCGTTCCACACGGTCACGCGCAGCGGTGTAGTGGCGGGCGCAGCAGTCATCAGGGCTCCAGTCGAATCTCGCGGCCTTTGGCGGCCGAGCGGTAGCAGGCATCGAGCACCGCGGTGCGATGCAGGGCGAAGTCGCCGCGGTGGGCATCCCAGTCGCCGCTGGCAATCGCGTCGACAAATTCGCGAATGACCAAGGGATGCTCGCCCCCGACCACGTGAACCTCAGGCGTGATCGTCACGGGCGCGCCGGCCTCGTCGCGGTAGATGCGCAGCGTGTCATCGCTCGAATACTGCGGAATGAAGAGGCGCAGCCCACCCTCGATGCCGAGCAGTTCGATCGAGATGTCGTCGTTGTCGACCCCGTGACCGGCCCAGCTGATTTCGAAGGCCACGCTCGAGCCGTCGTCAAGGCGGAACAGGGCGCTCGCGAGGTCGTCGACCTCGAAGGCGCCGGCGGTGCTCGACATTTGGTCGGCGCGGTTCCACGAGCCGTAGCCTGCGCGACCGAGTGCGCCGTGGGTGACGGCACTCACCGAGACGACGCGCGGTTCGCCGAGCAAGAACAGCAGCGAGTCGAGCACGTGCGGGCCCAGGTCGATGAGCGCGCCGCCGCCCGCCATCGCCTTGTTCGTGAACCACGAGCCCAAGCCGGGAATGCCCGCCCGCCGACGCCACGAGGCGCGCGAGTGATAGACCCGTCCGATGCCCACGCTCGTGAGATAGGTGCGGGCATATTGCACGTCGGCGCGGCGACGGTGGTTGAATGCCACCTCGAGCACGCGGTCGTTGTCGCGCGCGGCCTGCACCATCTCTTTCGCCTGGGCGGTGTCGATGGCGATGGGCTTCTCGCAAAACACGTGCTTGCCGGCGGCGAGCGCCGCCATGGTGATGGGGTGGTGCAGCGCGTTGGGGGTGGCGATGCTCACGGCGTCGACGTCGGGAAGCGTCACGAGGTCGGCCCAGTCGGCGAGCAAGTGCCGCACGCCGTACTGCGCGCCGAGCTCAGCGAGTCGCGCCTCTTCTTTACCCGAGAGCGCAACGACCTCAACGTCGGGCATGGCCGCGTAGGCGTCGAGGTGCACCGAGCCCATGCCGAGGCCAATGACGCCGACCCGGAGCGGGGCGGGGGTGGAGGGGATTGTTGCCACGGGCAGTGCTCTTTCGATGGGAGGGTTCAGGCACATGTCACGCGCATGCGCCCTTTAGGTATGATGTAAAGACTACAGGTGAGGACCTCGATATGACCGACGCACTGGTGCGCGCCCGCCCTGACGATGGGGGGCGCCTTGCGGTCACCCTCGACGACACCATTCTCAGTGATGCCGCCCCGCTTTTCGTGGAGGTCGACCGTCGGCCCGTCGATCACTGGGTCGACCCGCGCATCGGCGGCGAGGGCGACCTCGTCACGATCGAGGGCACGCTGGCCGACACCGGTGAGGGCACGAGCCTGCACGCCGCGTGGAGCGCGCGCCGGGTCGCCGGCCAACCCGTGTGGGAATTCGCGTTGACGCTGCGCAACGAGGGCGAGCATCCGCTCACGATTACGCGCATGGATCCGCTCTCGCTCGTCACGGGCCCGGCCTGGCGCACGAACGGCTTCACGAGTGCGTGGGGCGATGAGTTTCGGCCGCTGCAGGGGCACGCGGGCCATCACCTCGTGCTCGAGAGCCGCTCGGGGCGAAGCTCGCACGGCATGATTCCGTGGCTCGGTCTCGAGCGCGGGCCCGTGCGCGGCGGCTCCGGTCGAGGCCCCGGCGAGGGCGAGCGCCCCGCGGCCCTCACGGTGGCCCCCGCCTACAGCGGCAACTGGCACATTCACGCGATGGCAGGCGGGCACATCACCGCGGGCATTTCGCCGTGGCGGTTTTGGGTTGACCTCGCCCCGGGCGAATCGGTGACAGCCCCGAGCGTGGTGCTGACCGTAGCGCCGTCGCTGGATGCGGCCGCCGTCGCCCTGCAGCGCGCCGTCGCCGCCGACTGGCTGCCCCGCACCGAGTTCACCGATTCTCTGCCCGTCGAGTGGAACCACTGGTGGCCCTACGAAGACCAGGAAGTCGACGAGCAGGTCATCGCGGCCAACGCGCGCGTCGCGGCCGAGGTGGGGATCGAGGTGGCCACGGTCGACGCCGGCTGGTTCGGCGCCGCCGACCCCACGAGCTACTGGCAAGAGCAGCGCGGCGACTGGTCGAGCGTCAACACCGCGCGGTTTCCGTCGGGGCTCGAGGCGCTCGGGCAGAGCATCCGCGATGCGGGAGTGCTGCCGGGCATGTGGATCGAGGCCGAAGCCGTCGGCGCGAACTCACTGTTGCGCGCCGCGCACCCCGAAGCGATGGCGCACTCGGTCGAGGCGCGACGGGCCGACCCCTCGTATCGCGTGCAGACCGAATCGCTCGACCCCGCCGACCCCACCTTCTTGGGTTACGTGTGCCTGGGCTCGCCCGCGGGGCGCGAGCACGTGCTCGAGTCGATGAGCACGCTCATCACCACGACGGGCGCGCGCTGGATCAAGCTCGACTTCAACATCGACCCCGACGCCGGCTGCACGCGCACCGACCACGGGCACGGCGCGGGCGATGGCCTGTTGCGCCACTACGAGGGCCTCTACGCCGTGCTCGACGAGCTGCGCGCGCGGCACCCCGACCTCATGCTCGAGTCGTGCTCGTCGGGCGGCTTGCGCATCGACCTCGGGCTCGCGCGCCACGTGCACGCCTTCTTCTTGAGCGACCCCGACTACACCGAGCACCACTTGCAGGTGCTGTGGGGCGTGCGCAACCTGCTGCCGCCCGTGGGCATCTTGCACTGGTCGTGGTCGCAGTGGCGCGGCGACTACCCGCCCGCGTGGCGCGACTGGTCGACCGTCACGGTGGACGAGTTCGACACGATGCTGCGTGCGGCCATGCTGCACCGCTTCGGCGTGAGCCTGCGGTTGCCCGAGCTGCGTCCAGAACTGATCGACCGGCTGCGCACACACGTCGACCTGTTTCAGCGCGAGGTCGAGCCATTCGTGCGCGACGGCGTGCTGCAACCCCTGACCGCGAGCCCCGTGCGGGGTGGGTGGGGTGACCGGGCGCCGAGCATCCAGCTCACGCTGCCCGACGGTCGCATGCTCATCGGCGCCTTCGTGCTCGAGGGGGGAACACGC
>NZ_JANRKZ010000182.1:0-11529 GCF_033763155.1 Microcella sp. | reverse complement strand
GGGTCGAGCTGCCCTTCGGCATTGCGCCCACGGGCTTCACGCGCATGATGCACACCGAGGGCGAGATCGCGGGGGCGACGGCGGCGGCCGCGGCGGGCATCCCGTTCTCTCTGTCGACGATGGGCACGACGAGCATCGAGGGCGTGCGGGATGCGGCACCCGACGGCCGCAACTGGTTTCAGCTCTACATGTGGAAAGACCGCGAGCGGTCGATGCAGCTCGTCGAGCGCGCGGCGGCCGCGGGCTACGACACCCTGCTCGTCACGGTCGATGTACCGGTCGCGGGTGCGCGGCTGCGCGATAAGCGCAACGGCTTCTCGATTCCGCCCGCGCTGACGGTGGGCACGATCGTCAACGCCATCCCCCGCCCGTGGTGGTGGTGGGACTTCTTGACGACCGAACCTCTCGCCTTCGCGAGCCTCTCGAGCTGGAACGGCACGGTCGGCGAGCTGCTCGACGCGATGTTCGACCCGACGGTCACCTACGACGACCTGAAGTGGATCAAGGAGCAGTGGCCCGGCAAGCTCGTCGTCAAGGGCGTGCAGACGGTCGACGATGCGAAGCGGTTGGCGACGCTCGGCGTCGACGGCATCACGCTCTCGAACCACGGTGGGCGCCAGCTCGACCGCGCGCCGATTCCGTTCCATCTTCTGCCGGAGGTCGTGCGTGAGGTGGGCAAAGACACCGAGGTGCATCTCGACACGGGCATCATGTCGGGCGCCGACATCGTGGCGTCAGTCGCCCTCGGTGCGCGCTTCACGCTCATCGGCCGCGCCTACCTTTACGGCCTCATGGCCGGCGGACGCGAGGGTGTTGACCGCGCCATCGAGATTCTCGGCACGCAAGTTGCGCGCACGATGCGCCTGCTCGGCGTAAAGTCGCTGCACGAGCTCGAGCCGAGTCACGTGACGCAGCTACAGCGGTTGATTCCTCGAGGCTAGCGCCACTTACGGGCTGAGCCCCGTCGCGAGGCTGTGGTGGTCTTCGCGGCGGGGCTCGTTGTGCTTCTGCCTAGCGCGGCGCGACCACCGTCTGCCGCTGCTCGCCCAACCCGTCGATGCCGAGCGTCATGACGTCACCCACCTGGAGGTAGGTCGGCGGCGTCATGCCGAGGCCGACGCCGGGAGGCGTGCCGGTGTTGATGAGGTCGCCGGGCTCGAGCACGAGAAACTGGCTGAGGTAGTGCACGATGAACCACGGGTCGAAGATCATCGTCGAGGTCGTGCCGGTCTGACGGCGCTGGCCGTTGACGTCGAGCCACATGCCGAGGTTCATAACGTCGTCGAGCTCATCGGCCGTGGCCAGCCACGGCCCCGTTGGGTTGAACGTCTCGGACGACTTGCCCTTCGACCATTGCCCGCCGCGCTCGATCTGAAACGCGCGTTCACTCACGTCATTCGCGACGACGTAGCCCGCGATGTGGTCGCGCGCCTGTTCGGGGCTGTCGAGGTAGCTCGTGCGCTTTCCGATGACGATGCCCAACTCGACTTCCCAGTCGAGCTTCGTCGCGCCGCGCGGCATGCGCACATCGTCGTTCGGGCCCACGAGGGTGTTGGGGCTCTTGGTGAACAAGATGGGCTCGTCGGGTACGGGCATGCCCGACTCGGCAGCGTGATCCGAGTAGTTGAGGCCGATGCACAAGATCTGGTGCGGGCGAGCGATGGGGGCGCCAATGCGCTGGTCGCCGAACGGATGCACGGCGCTGGCCGCGATGCGCTCAGCGACGACGGGCACGAGGCCGAGCATCCCGCCGCCCTGCTCAGACGCACCGAAGAAACGCTCGTCGAAGTCGGGGGTGATGTCAGAGACATCGACGTAGCCGGCGCCGTCGGGGAGAGTCGGGTCGTCGACGCGCACGACGGGCTTCTCGTGGCCCGCCGGGCCGAGGCGCATGAGCTTCATCGGTGAGGCCCTTCTATGGTGTGGCGCGACCTCAGAGCGCGCGGCTAACAAGGAGCGCGGCTAGTAGGTGGCGCGGCCGCCGCTGAGGTCGTACACGGCTCCGGTCGAGAAGCTCAGCCGGTCGGAGGTCAAGAATGCGACGAGTTCCGCGAACTCATCGGGGCGACCCACGCGCTTCATGGGGATGAGGTCGGTGATGTACTTCAACACCGCGGGGTCGGTCTTGGCATTCATGGGAGTGTCGATGACCGCGGGCGCGATGACGTTGACGAGCACACCCGACTGCGCGAGCTCTTTGCCCACCGACTTCGTGAGCGCGATGACCGCGCCCTTCGTGGCGGAGTACGCCGCGAGGTTGGGGTTGCCGTCTTTGCCCGCCATCGACGCGACGTTGACGATACGCCCCCAGCCCTTCGCGACCATGCCCGGCGCAAAGGCCCGAATCGTCGCAACCGTGCCCATGACGTTGACGTCGATCGTGCGGCGCCACTCGTCAGCGGTCGTGTCGATGAGCGGCCTATTGGGGCCAACGATTCCCGCGCAGTTCACGAGAATGTCGACCGGGCCCACCTCGGCGGCCACAGCATCCACCGCCGCATCGTCGCTGATATCGAGTGAGAAGTCGGCGCCGGGTGCCACATCGAGCGTGATGACGCGGATGCCGTCCGCCGCAAGGCGCTCGGCCGTCGCGGCGCCGAGGCCGCTCAGCCCTCCGGTGACGATCGCGGTGCGGGTCATGGCTTAGATCATACCTATGACGGCACACGAACGCTCACGCGGGCAAAGCGTTCGAGAGCCGTAAAGGCCTCGTCGCCCTCACCCTCGGTGGACCACTCAATCTCGGGTTCCCCGTCGAACTGCCACCCCGGCCACTCGTCGAGCAACACCGTGAGAAACGCCTTGGCCTCGTACTCCGTGATGTTCATGCCCATGCACGAGTGGCGCCCGAAGCCGAAGGCCAAGTGCGGCTTGCGGTCGCGGCGAATGTCGAGCACGTCGGCATCAGGCCAGATCGTGCGGTCGTGGTTGGCCGAGAGGTAGTTGAGCAGCACGTAGCGCCGCGGGTCGCGCTCGGCGATGGGCGTCGCGCGGTCCTCCGCGCGCACGCGCTCGATCTTGGGCAGCGGGGTCAAGAAGCGCACGAGCTCGGCGATCGTGGCGGGGAACGCGGTGCGGTTCTCGGTGAGGTGCTGGCGGTCATCCGGATTCGCCATGAGGTGCCAGGTGAGGCCCGTGATGAGCTTGATGACGGTGTCGCGCCCGCCGGCGAGCAAGACGTTGGCGATGCCAAACATCTCGTCGCGCGAGAGGCGTTCGCCGTCGATCTCGAGCCCGGCGATCCAGTCCCAAACGTCGGTCGTCGCCGGGTCAGCGCCCGGCGCCGGAGTCGCCGCGTCGAACACGCGCTCGAGGTACTGCTGCAGCACGTTGCCGCTGCGCAAACTCGGCCCGGCGAACGAGCGCTCGCGCGCGGCACGGCGCGACTCGGGTGTGACGAGACCCTGGCGGTACGCATCCGCGGTCCAGACATCGGGGCCCCACGAGATCCACTCGTCGAGATCCTGCGGTCGGTTGTAGATGACCGTGAGGCACCCCATGACGTAGGGCAACGCGAGGTCGCGCGCGAGGTCGCCGCCACCGCGCGCCGTGATGCCCTGAATGAGCTCGCGCGCGATGCGTTCGAACTGCGGAGCCTTCGGCTCGATGTTCTGGCTCATGAACAGCGGGTTCACGGCATCGCGAAACCGCGTGTGGCGTGGCGGGTCGTACTCGAGGGGCACTTGCTTGTAGGCGCGCGTATCGCGATCGCCAATGAGATCGCTCGAGTAGGCCTCGAAATCTTTCGCAGCAGCGCGCACCGCGTGGTATCCGCGAACTTCATCGCGCTCGTGAGCTTCTCGCACGTAGGGCCTCCGACGTTCATCATCGTAGGCTCAAGAAATGCAGTACTGCATCTTCACCGAGCCGCAGCAGGGCGCGAGCTACGACACGATCGTCGCGCACGCGCGGCGTGCCGAGGCGCTGGGCTTTCACGCCTGGTTTCGCAGCGACCACTACTTCGTCATGGGCGACGGCGATAGACTTCCGGGCCCGACCGACGCGTGGACAACCCTCGCCGGCCTCGCCCGCGAGACGAGCACGATTCGCCTCGGCACCCTCGTCAGCTCGGCGACGCACCGCCATCCCGGCATCCTCGCCGTGCAGGTCGCCCAGGTCGACCAGATGTCGAACGGTCGCGTCGAGTTCGGCCTCGGCACCGGCTGGTACGAGCGGGAGCACGAGGCGTTCGGCATCCCGTTTCCGCCCAAGCGGTTCGGGATGCTCGAAGAACAGCTCGCCATCGTGACGGGCTACTGGGCCACCCCCGACGGCGCCACCTTCTCGTTCGAGGGCGACCACTACCGGCTCGTCGACGTGCCTGCCCTGCCGAAGATCGTGCAAGAGTGCATGCCCGTCATCGTCGGTGGGGGTGGACCGCGCAAGACGCCCCAGCTCGCCGCCCGCTACGCGACCGAGTTCAACATCGGCTTTCGCACGCTCGAGAGCTTCGCCGACGTGCTCGCCAACGTGCGCGCAATCTGCGTCGAAGAAGAGCGCGACCCGGCCACGCTCAGCATGTCGGCAGCGTGGCCCACGGTCATCGGCCGTGACGCGGCCGAGATCGCGCGGCGCTGTGCAGCCGTCGACATCGACCCGGCGAGCGACCACTCAGAACGCCTCGTCGGCACTCCCTCGCAGGTCGTCGACCAGCTCGGCGCCTTGCGCGAACTCGGCGTCGACCGCGTCTACCTGCAGACGGTCGACATGACCGACCTCGATCACCTCGAGTTGATTGCGGCAGAGGTTTTGCCGCAGCTGACCTGAGCCATCCATCTACCGCAACGGAGCATCCATGACCATCACCGCATTCGGCGCCGCCGCCGACTGGACCCGACGCCAAGTTGACGTGGGCCGCCTGCCGGTCGGCGTGATCGGCGTCGTTGACGCCACGGGCGTGGTCGACGTGGCCGCGTTCGGCACCGACGCCGTCAGTGGCCGCACCGCACACGTCGACGACCGTTTCTCGCTCTACTCGATTACCAAGCCGCTCGTCGCGCTCACGGCGATGCGCGCGGTCGAGCGCGGGCTGCTCACGATCGACACCCCGCTGCGGGATGCTGTGCCCGCGTTCAGCCACCCCGACGTGACCCTCGAGCACCTCTTGAGTCACCGTTCGGGCATTGCCGATGTCCGCCTCGAAGACGACGGGCCCGTGCGCTCGCACGGTCGTGCGACCACGCTGCGCGAAGCTCTCGAGCGCGCCCCGATCGAGTTCATTCCGGGCACCGCCCGGCGCTACGCAAACCTCGCGTGGGAGGGCGTTGCGGCGCTTGTCGAGCACGCCACGGGCAACGCCTTCGCCGACGAATTCGCCGCGATGGCCGCCACGGTGGGTGCGGGTCACCTGTCGTTCGACGCCGAGGGCGCGCACCACGTGCACGGCTATGAGCGCTACGACCACGACCCCACCTCCCTGCCCGCGCTGCGTCACCCCGCCGCAGGTGCCGTCGCGAACGCTGCCGACATGCTCGCGATCGCCCGCTCACTGCTCATGAGTGACGGGGCGATCGTCACGCCCGCGACCCTCACGGCGATGCAGCAGTCGCGCACCGCGGGGCTCTACGTCATCGACGGCAACCCGATCAAACACTTCGAGCAGTTCGGGCTTGGCTTCTTGCTGCCTCGTGGCCCCGGCTTGCTCGACCACAGCGTCTACGGGCACTCCGGCTGGACCAACACCCAGTTCTGGATCTCGCCCGCCGCGGGCCGCGCGGTCGTGCTGCTGACGAACCGGCTCGACGCGAGTGAGCCCGATGTCGGCATGAAGGTCGACGAGCTGCTCAACGCGGTGTTTCTCGGGCGGTAGCGCGGGCTAGGGGGTTACCGCGTCCGTTTCGGCCTCGGCCTTCTCGGCCAGTGCCTCGATCGACCGGATGCCCTCCGGGCGCCCCGCGCGCACCCACAGCATCCACAGCGCGCCGGCGATGAGTGCCGCGGCCACGAGGCTCAGAATCGGCCAGCCGCGCGCCAGGTTCACGACGAGCGTGAACGCCACAACGATCGAGCCGAAGAGGTTGAGCGCGAAACGCCCCCACTGTCGGGATTGCTGCGTGAACCGCGTCATGGCGAGCAGGCCCGACAAGAAGCTCAAGAACACAGCGACGGCGTAGAACAGTACGAGTGTCTGGTCGTCGGCGCCGGCCGCGGTGACGACGAGCATCGACAGCACCGCGAAGAGCACGAGACCCCAGTAGGGCGTGTGGCGGCTGTTCACTCGGCCAAAGGCCACCGGCAGAATGCCCACGGCGTTGGAATGGGCGGGGTTCGCGGCGAGTGCCTTGAGCAGACCCGGCCCAGCCTGGAACGACGAGCTGGCAGCGGCGAGCAACAGCAGCGCGGTCATGAGCTGGAAGAACGCGAAGACGGGGGCAGGGGCCACGTGCCGCGCGAAGTCGGCGATGAGCGTCGACCCTTCGTCGGGCAGGCCAACACCGAGGCGCGCGGCTTGCGTCGCGAGCCCGAGGGTGATGACACCGACGATGCCGAGCGTGAGCCACAGGGTGAGCTGGCCGAAGCGACGGCGGCCATCGTCATCCAACTCGCCGAGTTGCGCGATCGCCGTCGAGGGGGCTTCGACGCCGGTCGCGAGGGCCATGGCCACGGGGAAGGCGAGCACGACCGCGATGAGTCCGGCGAGCATCCCGGGGTCGGCGCCCGTGCCCGTCGCCACAACCGCGGCCTCGCCGGTGACCGGCGCCGCAAAAGCGCTGAACACCAGCACGGTGGCCGCACTGAGCACGAACACCACGGTCATGAGCGCGAAGACGATGCGGCCCAGGTGACCGAACCAACACAGCCCTCCGACCACGAGAACGAGCACGAGGGCAATGAGCAACCGCCACGGCTCAAGGGCCGGAAAGTAGGCGATGACAGCCGAGGCCGCTGCCGCGACACTGATGGCGATCGTCAAGACGAAGTCGACGACGAGTGAGCCCACGGGAACGAACGACCAGCCGTCGCCGAACGCTTCGCCCACGGCTGCGGATGCGCCACCGCCCTCGGGGTAGCGAGCGATCAGCGCGCGGTAGTTGATGATGACGAGCGCGATGATGACCACGACGAGGCCCATCGTCGCGACGAGCAGATCGAGCCGCCCGTCGAGAGCGTGGAGGGCGGCTTCAACCGCGTAGGCGACCGACGAGACGGGGTCGGCCATGACGGCGAAGGCGAAGGCAAGAAAGAGAACAGCGCGCGAGCGCAAGATAACCACGCGCAGACATTACTCCTACGGCGGGCTAGCGCTTCACGGCAGCGGGCCGAGCAGGTCGAAGGCGACGGTCGCGTGCACGGCCTCGGTGTCGCTCGGGTGGTAGATGCCCGCGAGCACATCGCGCTGCAGGCGGCTGAGCTCGGCCGACGAGCGGTAGGCGCCACCGCCCGCGATGCGCATGGCCTCGTCGACGACGCGCCGCGCGGTTTCGACGCTGCGGTGCTTGAGCCCCGCCAGGTCGCGGAACCACCGGGTTCCCCGATCCACACCCTGGTCGCGATCCCGGGCGACGGCCTGCAGTTGTGGGGCCAGCGCGTCGAGGGCGAGCGCAGCATCCGCGATGCGCCAGCGGATGTCGGGGTCGTGCGCGAGGGGCGCCCCGTCATTGCGCACGCTCGTGCGGCGCTGGGCGCTTTCGACCGCGAGCTCGAGCGCGCGATCCGCGATGCCGGCGTAGACACTCGCGATGAGGGTGTGAAAGTTGGCCGCGATCGCGAGCGTGTAAACGTCGCCGCTGGGGCCGACGGGCAGGATGCGCGCCACACGCTCATCGGCGACCACCGCGCCGTCGAGCCGGGTCGTGTGGCTCTGCGTCGCGCGCATGCCGAGGGTGTTCCAGTCGGGGGTGATCGTCACGCCCGGCGCGTCGGCGCCCGCTGCCTCGCGGCTGAGAAAGCCGTGCACGATGCTCGGCGCCGAACCGTCGGCGGGGTCGTGGCGCCCGAGCACGCCGAGGCGCGTCCACGCCGGCGAGAGGGTCGTGAAGATCTTCGTGCCCGTGAACGCCCAACCGTCGGCAACCCGGTCAACGCGCGTGAGCGAGTCACTCATGACCCGGTCATTGCCGGCCTCGCTGATCGCGAAGGCGAAGAGCTCACCGCGCTCGGCGTCGTCGAGCACCCAGCGCAGCGAGTCGTCACTCGCGGCCAGCAGGTCGCGCGCGACGCCCATCCAGACGAGGTGCATCGTGAGGCCCAGCGCCGTCGCCGGCGCGTGCGCCGCAAGCAATCGCTGATCGGCGGATGCGTTGCTCAAGCTACGCGCCCCCAAATAGCCCGCTGCCCTCAGCTCGTCGAGATCCTCGACGAAGAAGCTGTTCGCAGCGTCGTAGCCAGGCGCCCGTTCGCGGATGCGCGCGAGCAGCGCGGGGGTCAGCGAGCTCGACATGCCCCCACGCTACTCGCGCGCGTGTGGCTAGAAGCCGAGGAAGCCCGCGGTGGCCACGAAGCCCGCAAGCACGATGATGACGAGGTTCGGCACGAACGTCTCTTTACGACGGATGTGCACGCTCGCCGCGCCCGCCTGCAGCAGCACAATGCCCGCCGCCGCGAGGGGCGACAGAATCGGCGCAATGTCGAGCAGCCGCGGCAGAATCAGGCCACCAGCGGCAAGCACTTCAGCAACACCGATGAGGCGCACCTGGGTGTGGCTAAAGTCGCCCGCCCAGGGTTGCTGGGCCACGTGCTTCTCGCGCGGCACGAACAGCTTGGCCGCGCCGGCACCGAGCATGACGAGGGCGAGCAGACCCGAGACGATCCAGATGGCGATCTCCATGATGGTTCCCTTCAGTAAGTGAGTTACGCTGTGTGCGTTTATACCTGACGAGAACCCGGCACTGCAGTGTGCCTCAGGCACACGCAGGTCACCGTTGCGAACCCGCGAGCGAGAGAGCGAGCATCCGTGAAGCACTGTGAACCCGACCCGAGCTACACCGCCTTCGTGCGCCAAGTGCTCGACCGCGTGGGCGACAAGTGGACCATGCTCGTGATTCGTGAGCTCGCCGTGCAGCGCATGCGCTTCACCGAACTGCTGCGGTCGATCAACGGCATTTCGCAACGGATGCTCACGCGCACCTTGCGCGAACTCGAACGCGACGGGCTCGTCACGCGCCAGGTCTATGCCGAGGTTCCGCCGCGCGTGGAATACGAGGTGACCCCGCTCGGGCTCACACTTCTTCCGCACGTCGTTGCCCTCGCGGACTGGGCGGTCGCCAACCGCGACGCGATCGAGGCGCATCGCGACGAGTACGACGCTGATTCCGCCCTCAACGAACCCGCCGCTTAAGCGTCACAGCAGAGAGGCAGCATCCCGCGCATGGCATTCATCGAAGCCCACGGGCTCGTCAAAACGTATACGCCGAAGGGGGCGCCCGTCGTGCGCGCACTCGATGGCCTCGACCTCGAGGTGCCGCAGGGCACCGTCACGGCTTTGCTCGGGCCGAACGGCGCCGGCAAGACCACCACGGTCAAGGTGCTCACGACGCTCATCAAGCCCGACTCGGGCTCGGCGGTCATCAACGGCGTCAACGTACTCGACGACCCGCAGTCGATTCGCCGCATGATCGGCGCGAGCGGGCAATACGCCGCCGTCGACGAGAACCTCACGGGCTTCGAGAACCTCATGATGGTCGGCAAGCTCTACCACTTGGGTTCGAAGGTCGCGCGCCAGCGGGCGAGCGAGCTCATTGAACTCTTCGACCTCGTCGAGTCGCAGAACCGTCCGGTGAAGGGCTACTCGGGCGGCATGCGCCGTCGCATCGACCTTGCGGGCGCGCTCGTCATCAAGCCCCCCGTGCTCTTTCTCGACGAGCCCACGACGGGCCTCGACCCGCGCAGCCGCATTGGCCTGTGGGATGTCATCGAGACGCTCGTCTCTGACGGCACCACGGTGCTGCTCACGACCCAGTACCTCGAAGAAGCCGACCGCCTCGCCGACTCCATCTCGGTCATCGACAACGGTCAGGTCATTGCCCGCGGAACCGCCGACGAGCTCAAGGCCTCGGTCGGTGGCCAGCGCGTCGCACTGACCGTGGTCGATGAGGCCGATGGGGATGCTGTGCGCCGCTTGCTCGCCACCCATGGCACCGGCGAACCCGTCGTGACGGGTGGCCGCACCTGGGTGGTTCCGGTCGACGACGGCCCCGCCGCTCTCGCCGCGATCGTCGGCGCGGCAGCTCGCGACGGCATCGCGCTGCACGACGCGGGTATGCGTCGCCCCACGCTGGACGACGTCTTCTTGCAACTGACCGGCCACACGGCCGAAGAGACCCCCGAGACCACGGAGAGTGCGGCATGAGCGCCACCACCACCTCGAGCGCAGCATCCACGACCCTGACGCCGATTCCCGGCAGCGCCATCACGCGCTTCATCAGCGACGGCTGGGTGACCACGTGGCGCAACCTCATGAAGATCATCCGGGTGCCCGAGATTCTGCTGTTCTCCCTCATTCAGCCGATCATGTTCGTGCTGCTCTTCACCTACGTTTTTGGCGCCGTGATCAACATTCCCGGCGACGGCTACGAGTCCTTCCTCATGGCCGGTATCTTCGCGCAGACGGTCGTTTTCGGCTCGACCTACTCGGGTGCCGCGATGGCGCAAGACCTCAAAGACGGCATCATCGACCGCTTCCGCACGCTCCCGATGAGCGGCGCCGCCGTGCTCGTGGGGCGCACGAACGGCGACCTCGTCATCAATTCGCTGTCGATGATCGTCATGATGATCACGGGCTTCATCGTCGGATGGCGCGTCAACTCATCGCCGCTCGAGTTTCTCGCTGGCGTCGCACTTCTGCTTCTCTTCGCCTACGCGTTCTCGTGGGTCATGGCGTTCTTGGGCATGAGCGTCAAGAGCCCCGAGATCATCAACAACGCATCGTTCCTCATCCTCTTCCCGCTCACGTTCATCTCGAACGCGTTCGTGCCGAGCGAAAACCTGCCCGAGCCGCTGCGCATTTTCGCCGAGTGGAACCCCGTCTCGTCACTCGTGCAGGCGGCGCGCGAACTGTGGGGCAACGTGCCGCCCGGAACCGTGGTCGGCGACACCTGGATGGCGCAGAACGCCATCGCCACCGTGCTCATCGGCGTGGTCGTGTTGCTGCTCGTGTTCGTGCCGCTGTCGATTCGCAAGTTCGCGACGCTCTCGCGGTAACGCTCGGTCGCGCCCGGGGCTGGTTCGCTGGCCCCGGGCGCGACGCTGAGCCGCTAGCTCAACGCATCGGCGAGCGCGCGGATGCCACGCTCAACCTCGGCGAAGCTCGTGCTCAGCGGCGAGAGCCCGATGCGCACGCCGCTCGGGTGACGGAAGTCGGGGATGATCCCCTGCGCCCAGAGCCGCTGCACGGCGATCGCCGAGTTCGGGTGGTCGACCGTGAGGTGACTGCCGCGTCGGGCGGGGTCGCGCGGCGTGCTCACGGTCGCCGCCGGAATGAGCGCGTCGACGAGCTCGATGGCATAGCTCGTGAGCGCGATCGACTTCTCGCGAATCGCGGCGATGCCCGCCGACTCGATGAGCGTGAGCATCTCGCCGAGCGCGACCATG
>NZ_JANRKZ010000181.1:0-6571 GCF_033763155.1 Microcella sp. | reverse complement strand
GCAGATGTTAACGCCGTAAACACGGGCGGGGGAACCCCGCGACTACCCCCAGGAGAACGAGAACCATGAGCACACGTGAGCAGCGCATCCGTCGCCAGATCGAGAAGAGCGTCGCCGACCGTCGCACGGGCGAGGTGCTGTGGCGCGTCGTGACCCCCGACGGCAGCCTCGATGTCGTGCACGGCGACCTCGACCGGCCGTTCTTTGTCGCGAGCGTGAGCAAGCTCTTCACCGTCGCGTGCCTGGCGCGACTGCGTGACGAGGGCCGCCTCGACTGGGATGCTCCGATCGCGACCTATTTGCCTGACCTCGACCTGAGCGGCCTTGCCGTTGAGAACGGCCGCGACGTCAGCAGCGAAATCACCGTGCGCGAGGTCATGGGCCACACCGCCGGGCTCGCCGACTATTTTGAAGGCACGCGCCCCGACGGTCCGACGACACTCGAGCGCGCGATGCAGAACGACTTCGGCTGGGGCGAGGCCGAGGTCGTCGAGTGGACGCGCGCCATGACCCCCGCGCGCCGCGGCCGCGGGCTCTACAGCGACACGGGCTTTCAACTGCTCGACGGCGTGGTCGAGCGTCTCGACGGACGCTCGTTCGCCGAGTCGGTGCGTGCGCGCATCACGGGCCCGCTCGGTCTCGACCACACCTACGTGTTCACGACCGAGACGCTCGATCGCTTCGATGAGATGGCGATCATCCGCCACGGCGACGATGACCTCCGGCTGCCCTTGCTTCTCGCCTCGTGCGGCGGTCAAGGCGCCGTGGTCTCGACCCTGCGCGACGGCGTCACTTTCTTGCAGGCGTTCTTCGACGGCCGCCTCTTCGAAAAGGCTTTGCTCGACGAGATGCTGACCGACTGGCACCGCATCTTCAACCCGCTTGAGTACGGCACGGGCGTCATGCGCTTTCGGCTTCCCGCGGTCTTCACGGGCTTTCGCTCGTTCGAATTCCAGGGTCACTCGGGCGCCTCGGGCGTGGTGTGGTACCGGGATGCTCGCACGGGCGTCATCGTCGTGGGCACGGTCAACCAGCTCAAGCAGCGGCAGTTGCCCTACCAACTGATGATCCGCACCGCTGCGCTCGCGGCATCCTGACCCACCGCGGCCCCAGCCGCGCGGAGTAGCGTAAACATGTGACTCGCCCCCTCGCCGTTGTTGATACTGCTGACCCGATCGCGTGCCTCGCCGCTCTGCGCGATGCCCTCGATGGCACGGGCCCGGCCGTCTTGTTCCGCGGCGGTGGCGTGAACCCCGTGCACACGGCGCCGCTCACGGTCGACGACGGCGTTGCGCTCGTGGTCGAGACGAGCGGTACGACCGGCCGGCCGAAGCGCGTCGCCCTGAGCGCCGACGCCGTGCGCGCGAGCGCCGCCGCGAGCGAGAGTGCCCTCGGGGGGCCCGGGCAGTGGTTGCTCGCCTTGCCGGTGCAATACATCGCGGGCAGCAACGTGCTGGCGCGTTCTCTCTCGGCGGGCAGCACGCCGATGCCCGTGCCGGCTGGTCGGCTGAGTGCCGCGCGTGTGCTCGAGGCCGTCGCGGCCATGGACGACCCGGTCAGGTATACCGCTCTCGTCCCCGCCCAACTCAGCCGACTCGTCGACGAGGCTGAGGCCGATGACGCTTTGCGCCGAGCGCTCGCGGGGTTCTCCCGCATTCTCGTCGGTGGACAGGCCACGCCCGCACCGCTCATCGAGCGCGCAACGGCGCTGGGCTGGCACCTCACCCGCACCTACGGATCGAGCGAGACCTGCGGCGGAGTCGTCTACGACGGTGTTGCCGTGGGCCAGACCCAGGTGCGCATCACCGACGGCCGCGTCGAACTTGGCGGCCCCACGCTCGCCGAGGGCTACCTTGACGACCCCGAGCGCACCGCGGCGACGTTCGTAGAGCACGACGGGCAGCGTTGGTACCGCACCGATGACGCGGGCGAGCTCGTCGACGGCGTGCTGCGCGTGACGGGTCGCATCGACGACACGATCGTCACGGGCGGACTCAAGGTGCGCCTCGGCGACGTCGAGCGCATCGTGCGCGAACAGCCGGGCCTCGCCGACGCCGTCGTCGTCGCGGGCCATCACCCCGAGTGGGGCGAAGTGCCCGTGGTCGTCACGACGACCCGACCTGACCTCGAGTCGCTGCGTCGCGCCGTCGGGGCCACGATGCCTCCCGAGGCGCGCCCCGATCGCATTCTGACCGTGGATGCTGTGCCCCTCTTGCCGAGCGGCAAACCCGACCGGCTCGCCCTGACTCGCCGCGCGGCCGCGGGTCACTAAACTCACGCTCGTGGCCACGACGAAGAAGGCGCGCGCGAAGAAGCCCGCCAGCAAGCAGACCAAGCGCACGAACCCCGCAAAGGCGAGCGCGGCATCCGGAAACCCGGCGAAGGTGCGCCGCGCGACCGCGCGCGACTGGATCGCCGGTGCCCGCCTGCGCACCCTGAGCCTCGCGATCTCGCCCGTCGCACTCGGTACCGCCATCGCGTACGTCACGCAGGGCTACAACCTTGCGCTCGCGTTGCTGTGCCTGGGCGTCGCGGTGTTCTTGCAGATCGGCGTCAACTTCGCCAACGACTACTCCGATGGCGTGCGCGGCACCGATGCTCAGCGCGTCGGACCCAGCCGCCTGACGGGTTCGGGTGCTGCCCGACCCCGCACGGTGCTCACGGTGGCGCTCGTGTTCTTCGGCCTCGGGGCCGCCGCGGGTATCGCGATCGTCGTGCTCACGGGCATCTGGTGGCTGCTCGCCGTCGGTGCCGTCGCGATCGTCGCGGCCTGGTTCTACACGGGCGGCAAGCTGCCCTACGGCTACCTCGGGCTGGGCGAACTCGTCGCGTTCCTCTTCTTCGGACTCGTCGCCACGATGGGCACGACCTTTGTGCAGATTCAGCAGGTGCCCTTCGAGGCGTGGCTCGCTGGTTCGCTCGCGGGACTCTTTGCGGCGGCGATCATGCTCGTCAACAACATCCGCGATCGCGAACAGGATGCCCGGGTCGGCAAAAAGACCTTGGCAGTTCGCATCGGCGACCTTCCCGCGCGCATCCTCTTCGTGCTCATGCTGCTCGGCGCCTTCGGATTCATCGTGCCGTTCGCCCTCATTTACGTGTGGGCGCCCATGGTCTTTTTCACGCTGCTGATTTCGGCACCCGTCGTGCTCATCGTGCTGCTCGCGAAAACGCCGCACGAGCTCGTGCTCGCGCTCAAGCTCACGTCGCTCGCGGCGCTCACCACGGGCCTCGGGCTCGCGGCGGCGATCGCCTTCTAGCGCGTCGTCGGCTCGCTCGCCGAGCGACCGGCGTCGTCCGACGCAGCGTCTTCGGCTTCGGCGTCGGGGTCAACCGACGGCCGGGTGCGCCGGGCGTGCAGGTCGAGCGCCACAGCGTCACGCAGCGACGAGAAGAAGATGTACGAGACCGTCATGGCGATGATGCTCGCGATGATCGCGGCCCACCACCAGTCAATCTGCAGGGCGAGCAGCACGCCGAGCGCCGCGCCAAACAAGCCGAGGCGAAGCAACGTGTACTGAATCCATGGGCTCACCTCATCAGTCTACGAGCGGCCTCTCGGTGAGCGCTGAGCGCGTGCGGCGTACACTTTCGGCATGCCTCGTGTCTTGGTCGTGCTCGCCGTCGTTGCGGTCGCCTTTTGGGTGTACAGCATCGTTGACGCGCTGCTGACCGACCGCGGCCGAGTCCGCGCCTTTCCCAAGCAGGTCTGGGTTGCCGGTGTCGTGCTGCTTCCCGTGCTTGGCGGCGTGCTCTGGCTTGTCGTCGGAAAAGCGCGTCGTTCGGCAGGCGGTGTTCGTCGCCCCATCGCGCCCGACGACGACCCGAGCTTCTTGAGCACGCTTTCGAGTGACGAGGTCGCGCGCCGCGCGGCCGACGACGAGCGCCTGCGTCGCCTCGAGCAAGAGCTCGCCGACCTCGACGATGACACCCCCGCTGACCCCGAGCGCTGACCCGGCCGTGTCGCCCGCGAGCATCGCGGCGATGGCACTGCTCGAGGGGCTCATCGAGGCTGGCGTTGCTGACCTGGTGCTGAGCCCGGGATCACGCTCACAGTCGCTCGCCCTCGCTGCTGCTGCCCTCGCGCGCGCGGGTCACCTCGACCTTCACGTGCGCATCGACGAACGCGTCGCGGGCTTCACGGCCCTCGGCCTCGCGATCGAGAGCGGGCGACCTGTTGCCGTCGTGTGCACCTCGGGAACCGCCGTGGCCAATCTGCACCCCGCGGTGCTCGAAGGGCACCACTCTGGGGTTCCGCTCATTGTGTTGACCGCCGATCGCCCCGCCGAATTGAGAGGCATTGGCGGCAATCAGACCACGCTGCAGCCGGGCATCTTCGGCGAGATTGTGCGCGCCGACTGGGACATTCCCGCGCCCGTTGGCGACCCAGCCGAGGCCGGTGATGCGCGCGAGCTCGGCGCCCTTGCTGTGCGCGCGAGCGCCGATGGCCCGGTGCATCTCAACCTCGCCTACCGTGATCCGCTGAGCGGCCCCGTCGATGTGCCCGCCACCGTTGCTCGGGGGCCCGTTCCCGAGCGACCCACAGTCGCCGACCCTGTCGTCGTCGAACTGCATCCCGACGACGCCACCGTCGTGATCGCCGGCCACGGCGCTGGCCCTGAGGCCGAGGCTCTCGCTGTTGCCTTGGGCGCGCCGCTCATCGCCGAAGTCACGAGCGGCGCACGCTTCGGTCGCCATGCTGTCGTGGCCTACCGCCACGTTTTGCGCGGCCCGCACGGCGAGGCGGTCGGCCGCGCGATCGTGGTCGGGCATCCCACGCTCAGCCGCGAGGTTCCGCAGTTGCTCGAGCGCTCCGACGTCGAGGTGCTCGTTGTGCGCACTCCTGGCGTCGAGGATTACAACCCCGGGCGGCGGGCCCGCATCGTCGACGAGGTGCGCGCGCTCGGCACCCCTGATCCTGCGGTCGTTCGACGCTGGGTGGGCGGCTGGGTGAGCATGTCGCGCGCCGTGCTCGAGTCTGAGGCGCCCGACGACCCCGCTCCCGACCTCTCGCTCGCCGTGCCGGATGACCGCGGCGTGCGCGCCGCCTTCGCGAAAGCCGAGCTCGCTGTGCTGCGCGCGCCGATTGATCGACGGATGCTCGCGCGGGCCGTGTGGGCATCCACCTGGCCCCACGACCGTCTCGTGCTCGCGGCGTCGCGTCTTATTCGCGTGGCCGACGCGCTCGTTCCGGGCAAGGCCATCACGGCGCACGCGAATCGCGGGCTCGCCGGAATCGACGGCACCGTCTCGACGGCCACGGGCATCGCTCTCGCCGCGGCGCGCAACACGCGGGCCGGCACGACGCGCGTTCTGACGGGCGATCTCGCCCTGCTGCACGACGCCGGGGCGCTGCTCGTTCCGCTGCCCGAGGGTCTGCGCCTGCACGTCTTCGTGGGCAACGACGGAGGCGGCACGATCTTCGACGACCTCGAAGTCGCCCAGTCCGCCGACCCCGACGATTTCGCGACCGTCATGCGCACACCGCACCGTGCCGACCTCGCGGCGCTCGCCGCGGCAGGGGGCTGGGCCTACCGCCGGGCGACAACCCGCGCCGATCTCGATGACGCGCTCACGGCGCCCGAGCCGCTGCTGCTCGTCGAGGTGCCGCTCGAACCGTAGCCGTGCGCGCGGCGCCCGGGTAGCATCCGGCCATGGATGAGTTGTTGCGGGCCCGCGCCGGATTCGTGCTGGCCGACGTTGATTGCTCCGCGACCCCAGGCATCGCCGCCGACAAGAAGCGCGCCGAACAGATGCTGGCCGAGGGCGCTGAGCATCTTGGCGCCCTGCAAGAGCGCCTCTTTGCCGCGAGCCGCTCGGGCGCGACGCAGCGCGTGTTGCTCGTGCTACAGGCCATGGACACTGCCGGCAAGGGCGGCATCGTTCGACACGTCGTCGGCGCGGTTGATCCGCAAGGCGTGCACCTCACGGCCTTCAAGAAGCCCACCGACGAAGAACTTGCCCACCACTTTTTGTGGCGCATCGAGCGCCGCTTGCCCGAGGCCGGAATGATCGGCGTCTTCGACCGTTCGCACTATGAAGACGTGCTGATCGGCCGGGTTCGGCAGTTGGCCCCCGCCGATGAGATCGAGCGGCGCTACGGCGAGATCATCGATTTCGAAAAGCGGCTCGCCGACGACGGCGTGACGATCGTCAAGGTCATGCTGCACATCAGCCGCGACGAGCAAAAGGCTCGCCTGCACGAACGCCTCGACCGCCCCGATAAGCACTGGAAGTACCGCCCGGGCGACATCGACGAACGCCTGCTGTGGGACGACTACCAGGCTGCCTATCAGATCGCCATCGAGCGAACGGATGCCGAGCACGCGCCCTGGTACGTCATCCCCGCGAACCACAAGTGGTACGCGCGCCTCGCGGTGCAGGCACAGCTCATCGCCGCGCTCGAACGCATCGACCCGCAGTGGCCGCCCGCCGACTTCGACGTTGAGGTCGAGAAACGGCGGCTCGCCAGTTCCTAAGGAAGAGAGCGGCCTGCTGCGCGGCCGGTGGGAGCCCCTGTGTTGATGCGGCGCCCTCCAAGAGAGGGCGCCTAACGGAGGGCGTCTGCGAT
>NZ_JANRKZ010000180.1:0-5577 GCF_033763155.1 Microcella sp. | reverse complement strand
GACATGATCACGTCGGGGCTGCGGTCGTCGATGACGTATGCGGGGGCATCCACGTTGCCGGAATTTCACGAGCGCGCCGTCGTCGGCACGCAGTCGGCCGCGGGGTACGACGAAGGTAAGGCTCTACCGGTTTCGTGGTGACCCCACAGGCGGTTGCTCCTCGCGGCACCGTATAGTGGGGCTGTTATGGAGCCTCCTAGTACGGGCCGTTCGCCCGCCCCTGACGAACCCAGCCATAGACCCTCGCCGATGATCGGGGGCCGCCGTGAGCGCTGAGTGGATCTCGCTGCTCGCCGGCCTGCTGCTGACCATCGGCACCGGATTCTTTGTCGCGAGCGAATTCGCGCTCGTCAACCTCGACCGTTCCGAGCTCGAAGCTCGCCAAGCGCGGGGTGAAAAGCGCCTGGGCCCGACGATTGCGGCGCTCAAGATCACCTCGACGCACCTCTCGAGCGCACAACTGGGCATCACGCTGACAACGCTGCTCACGGGTTTTCTCATGGAGCCGGCGATCTCGAGCATGCTCGCCGACCCCTTGCGCGCGATCGGTCTGCCCGAGGGTGCCGTGCCCGTCGTCGGCTCGATCACGGCCATTGTGATCGCCACGTTGCTCTCGATGATCGTGGGCGAGCTCGTGCCCAAGAATTTCGCGCTGAGCCTGCCGCGCCAAACGGCCAAGGTCGTCGTGCCGTTTCAGTGGGCGTTCACGACCGTGTTTCGGCCCGCGATCGCCGTGCTCAACGGCTCGGCCAATGCGATTCTGCGGGCGATGGGGGTCGAGCCGAAAGAAGAGCTCAGCGGTGCTCGCACGGCCGAAGAACTTGCCTCGCTCGTGCGCCGCTCGGCGAGTGAGGGTCGACTTGATAACGACACCGCCACGCTGCTCTCGCGCACGCTCGCGTTCTCGCAGCACACCGCGCAAGACGTCATGACGCCGCGCCCGCGCGTGGCGGCCGTTGAGCGTGGCGACAGTGCCCAGGCCGTCATCGACCTGGCGCGCACGACGGGTCACTCGCGTTTTCCGGTGATGGACGAGTCGATCGACGACATCGTCGGCATCGTGCACGTCAAGCAGGCCGTGGCTGTTCCCCGCGACCGTCGCGCCGACGTGCCTGCGTCGGCCCTGCAGAGCGAAGCCTTGCGGGTTCCCGAGACGATGATGCTCGACACCCTGCTGGCTGAGTTGCGTGGTCGCGGCTACCAAATGGCGATTGTTGTCGACGAATACGGCGGAACCGCCGGAGTCGCCACGCTCGAAGACCTCGTCGAAGAACTTGTGGGCGAGGTCAGCGACGAACACGACCGCGCGCGCGTCGACGTCGTGCGCTCGCGCAACTGGCTGACCTTTCCCGGAATCCTTCGCCCCGACGAGCTCGCCGATCGCGCGGGTGTGACCGTTCCCGACGACGGTCCGTGGGAAACCGTGGGCGGATTCCTTATGGCCGAGCTCGGCCGCCTGCCCGAAGTCGGCGACACGGTCGAGATCGCATCAGGCACCTTCCGCATTGAACGATTGGATGGCCGCCGCATCGACCGCGTGCGCTTTACCCCCCTCGCCACGGGCGAGATCACGTTGCCGAACCCCGCAACCGCGGGAGGTGAGGCCCGATGACCGAAGCAGACTGGTGGGGCATCGCCTGGCTCGTCGTGCTCTTGGCCGGAAACGCCTTCTTCGTCGGCGCCGAATTCGCCGTCATCGCCGCCAAGCGTTCGCAGATCGAGCCGCGCGCCGAGGCTGGCTCGCGCGCTGCCAAGACCTCGTTGTGGGCCATGGAGCACGCGACGCTCATGCTCGCGACGTGCCAACTAGGCATCACGATCTGCTCGTTGCTGATCCTCAACGTCTCAGAACCGGCCATCAAGCACTTGTTCGAGATTCCGCTCGGGCTCACGGGCTTGAACGCCGAGTGGATCGCGGGCATCGCCTTCACGATGGCACTGCTCATCGTCACCTACCTGCACGTGGTGTTCGGCGAGATGGTGCCGAAGAACCTCTCGTTCTCGTTGCCGACTCGCGCGGTGCTGTTGCTCGCGCCGCCGCTCGTGTTGGTGTCGCGCATTCTGTCGCCGGTCATCCGTGCCCTCAATGCCATCGCGAACGGCGTGTTGCGGTTGTTCCGCGTTGACCCCAAGAACGAAGCCGAGAGCGCGTTCACGCTCGAGCAGGTCGAGACAATCGTGCGCAACTCGACGCGCGAAGGCGTGCTCGACGACACAACGGGAGCGCTCGCCGCGGCCTTCGAATTCACGACCAAGATCGTGAGCGATATCGCTCTGCCGATGGATGCCCTCACCTCGCTGCCCGACGACGCGAGCGCCCTCGACGTCGAGCGCGCGGTTGCCCAGCGCGGGTTTAGCCGCTACGTCTTGCTCGACGAGTCGGGTGAGCCTTCGGGTTACCTGCACTTGAAAGATGTCATCGACCTGCCCGACGACGAGCTCGACGACCCCGTGCCGCCCAAGCGGATTCGCCGGCTCGTGTCGATCTTGGCGTCGGCTGACCTCGAAGATGCCCTCGCGATCATGCGCCGATCGGGTGCACATGTCGCTCGAGCGGTCGACGCCGAGGGCGTCACGACCGGCGTGCTCTTCTTAGAAGACATCATCGAAGAGCTCGTCGGAGAGGTGCACGACGCGACGCAGCGCGGCGGGCGCTAGGTTCACGGCATGACGGTCGGCCTTATGGACCCGCGATGACCCTTCGTCGTTGGTTCGGTATCTGGGTCATGTTGCTGGTTGGAGGCACGGCGATCGAGCTGACTTCTGTCAACAGACAGGTGCGTCTCGCGGGATCTGTCGGTGATTCTGACGTTCAGCGAATGTGGGCCGAGCTTCCCGCGTCACTGGGACTCATTTATCTTGGCGTGACTGCCCTCTCTCTCGGGTTTCTGGTCTTGGGGGTTCCCGGAAAGCTGAATCAGCGCCGACTTCATCGCACAGCGCCAGCTGATCGAGCTGTGATCCGCGGTTTCTGGAACTTCGCTGCGTCGGAAGAGTGGAGAGGTCCGCTTTTCGGGTTTCCTCGTCTCAGCGCGATTTCGACGGTTCTCGTTGCAACGCCAGACGGCATTCACCTCGTGGCCGGCTTCTTCCGTCCGACCCTCCGAACACGATTCGATTGGGAATCCGTTGAGGACATCACTGTCGTTCACTTCGACATGCACAAGCGCGTTGTACCGGGGCCCGGCATTGCGATTCGTCTGAGCAACTTCGAAAAGCCCCTGGTCTTCTCGGTTATTGCCGAGAGCTTTCCGTGGTTCGCTGTGGGCAGCGCGCAGTTCACTCAGGAGACCGCATCAGCCTTGCGAGTCTTGCTCCACGCGGCCCGCGGTAGATGACCAGAGTAGTCAGCAGCGTTGAGCGGTGTCGGCCTCGCGTCAATAATGTTGGCGGGCCTGCAGGATCACGATGTGGTCGTCGGTCACGAAGTAGACCAAGCGATTCGTGTCGTCGATTCGTCGTGACCACGCGCCGCTCAGGATGTGCTTGAGCGGCTCTGGTTTGCCGATTCCGCCGAACGGATCCCGGAGCGCATCGGTGATCAATTGGTTGATGCGCCGGAGCGTCTTGCGATCCTGCGTCTGCCAGTAGACGTAGTCCTCCCACCCGTTCGGATCGAAGGAGACAGTTCGACTCATGCCTCGACTGGTCTACAGGTCGACGAGGTCGTGTTGCTCGAACTCTCCACGGCGGGCGCGCTCGATCGAGGCAAGCAGACGTTCGGCGCTCGCCGGGTTGCGCAGCAGATGGGCCGTCTCGGTCATCGCGTCGTAATCGGCCTTCGACAGGATGACTGCGTTGCCGTGTTTGGAGACCACCTCCACGGCCGTGTGGTCGTCATTCACCTGCTGAATAAGCCCGAAGAGCGTTTTGCGCGCTTCGGTGGCGCTGATCGCGGTCACAATGCCCTCCTCAGTGGTACCGGATAGCGTACCATTTGGAATCCCGCTGACGCATCAGCCCAAACGGCGCTTGTGCGCGAATTCCCAGAAAGAGGCACTGTACTGCGGTGATGCTCGCCCGTACTCTTGAGGCAACCTCTTGTGTCGTTCACGAGGGCTCGTTCGAGGGGGGAAATCAGTGTCGATGGAGGAATCAACCGCGCGCACGCGGTGGTGGGGTAATCGCACAAAGCTGACGTTCGCGATCGCAGTGACCGCTGCCTTGGTCTTGGGAGGCGGGGCAGCCAGCGCCACCGTCGTGTCACTGCAGGTCGCTGCGGCCGAACAAGCCGAGGCCGAACGAGTCGCCGCCGCCGAATACAAGACCGCGGTGAATCAGCACGCCGAGGTCGTCGCCTCGGGCAACGCGCTCGTGAAAGACCTTCGGGCATCGCTCGTCGTCGGAGCCGGGCTCGTCGACCAAGCGGTGATCGACGAGGCAACGCGACTCGTTGAGTTGCTCGCCTTGACTCTTGCTGCGACGAAGACGACGGAATTGACGTCAGAGGTTCAGGACGAGATCGATGCGGTGACGGCGTCCACCGCCGACGCGCAGGCCGCTCTCGACAACCTGGCTGACCTTGCGGCATCCGCTGCAGAGGCTCGGCTTGCCGCGGCAAACCTCGCGGGCGAGCAGATTCGTCAGAAGGTCATCGACGCTCTGGCGAAGCTCTCGACGGCTCGAGACGGCGGAAAGGGCGTCGGTGACGCACTCGCGGCACTCGCAGCCGCACTGACGTCGGCCGAGTCGTCGCACCAGGCGGCGGTTGCCGCTCAAGAGGCCGAGAACAGCAAGCCCAACACCGAGTCGAAGCCGCCGACCAAACCGCAGCCCGAAAAGACCGACAAACCGCCAGTCGACACGACGGGGTGGTACACCAAAGAAGAAGCGTCAGCGGCCATCGTCGCTGCCTGGGGCGCGGTGCCCTGGTATTACGGGTGCGTGAAGGTTGGCGACGGATATTGGTACCGCAGCGGCGGTTCGCCCTCATCGCCTCCGGCTCCGCCCGCGGTCACCAACGTGCTGGGCTTCAAGGTCGAGATCATCAACGCCGAGAAGGCCTGGGCGTACTACTACGACTGCCCGTAGCCGACGGGCCGTTAGCGGTAGGCCCGCAGGTACTGCGGCGGCGTGCCGAACGGTGCGCCGTCGACCTCGGCGCCGAGTTCGCGCGCGAAGCGCAGGGCGGCGTGCGGGTCGCGCATGAACTCACGCCCCATCATGACGGCGTCAGCCTGGCCGGTGGCGACGATCGCTTCGGCCTGTGCGGCCTCAGTGATGAGCCCAACAGCGTTGACCGGCACGTTGCCCTCGCGGCGCACGGTCTCGGCGAACGGAACCTGATAGCCGGGGCCCGTCTCAATGCGAGCCCGAACGAGGCCACCGGTTGAGATGTCGAAAAGGTCGGCGCCCGCGTCGAGCGCCCAGGCGGCGACGATCGCGGTGTCGTGCTCGTTCCAGCCCGCCACTCCCGCCTCGGCGAAGCCATGCGATTCGAGCCACTCGTCGTCGACCCAGTCGGTGGCCGAGAAGCGCACGAGAATCGGCACGTCGACGGCCGCGCGCACGGCGCGCACGATGTCGAGCAGCAGTCGCGCGCGGTTCTCGAGGCTGCCGCCCCACTCGTCGTCCCGC
>NZ_JANRKZ010000179.1:0-3973 GCF_033763155.1 Microcella sp. | reverse complement strand
GCTGGCAGCTCGATGAGATTCGCGAGTCGCTCGAACGGTTCAACGTGCACTTCGACGGGTGGTGTAGCGAGCGGTTGCTGCACGCGGCCGACGCGACCTCGGGTCGCAGCCCGATCGACGAGGCCGTCGACCGATTGCGCGCGCAGGGCCACGTCTTTGACCTCGATGACGCCATTTGGGTGCGCACGACCGACTTCGGTGACGACAAAGACCGCGTCATCAAGCGGGGCAACGGCATCTACACCTATTTCGCGGCCGACGCGGCCTACTACCTCTCGAAGAGCGACCGCGGCTACGCCCACAAGATCTACCTCCTGGGCGCCGACCACCACGGCTATGTGCACCGCCTCAAGGCCCTCGCCGGGGCCGCCGGCGACAACCCCGAGACCGACATCGAGGTGCTCATCGGGCAGCTCGTGAGCATCAACGGCGCGCGGCTCTCGAAGCGTGCGGGTAATATCATTGAGCTCAATGACTTGCGCGAGTGGTTGGGCACGGATGCCCTGCGCTACTCCCTCGCCCGCTACCCGGCCGACTCGCCCCTGACGCTCGACCCCGAGCTCTTGCAGAAGCGCACGAACGACAACCCGGTGTTCTATGTGCAATACGCCCACGCGCGCACGCACCAGGTGGCGCGTAACGCGGCCGCATCCGGGGTGGATCGCTCGGTATTCGAGAGCGAGTTGCTCACCGACGAGACCGAGAGCGTGTTGCTCGGCTCGCTCGCGGAGTTTCCGCGCATCGTCGCGCAGGCTGCATCGCTGCGCGAGCCGCACCGCGTCGCGCGGTACCTCGAAGAACTCGCCGCGGCGTATCACCGCTGGTACGACACGTGCCGAGTGACGCCGCAGGGCGATGAGCCGGTCTCGAGCATCCACGGCACCCGCCTCTGGCTCAACGACGCGACCGGTCAAGTTCTCCGCAACGGATTGACCCTCATCGGCGTTTCGGCGCCGGAACGGATGTGATCATGAGCGACCCCACGAAACCCGAGGCCTCCGAGCCGGCGGCCGACGCGACCGAGGCTCCTGAGTCCACCGCCGACGCGACCGAGGCTCCTGAGGCCGACGCCGACGCGACCGCAACGACTGTTGCCGAACCCGTCGCGACGGAGTCCGAGCAGGCACCCCGCACGAAGCGGCGCGGCCTCGTCGCGATTCTCGTGCTCGTCGGCATCGTCGTCGTGCTCGGCATTGTCGCCGTCATCGCCGAGTCGATCGCGCGCCAGCAGGCGTCGGCGCTCATCGCGGATCAGGTGCGGTCGACGCTGCAACTCGAGGCCGATCATCCGGTCGACGTGACGATCGATGGTGTGTCGGTGTTGTGGCAAGCCCTCAGCGGTCGCATCGACAAGGTCACGGTCGACGCGGCTGACGTGTCGTTCGGTGAGCTCGTTGGTGACTTGACCCTGATTGCCGAGGGCACGCCGATCGACACCGCCCAGCCCGCCGATTCGGTGCAAGCCGTGTATCGCGTTGCCGAAGCCGATGTGGCGGCGCTCGCCGGATTCCTCGCCGGCTCGGTCGTCAACGATGTGCAGCTTGACGAGCGCGAGATTCGCTTCCAGACCGCCTTCTCATTCTTCGGCGTCGATTTCTCTGTCGGACTCGGCGTGACGCCTTCGGCACAGGATGGCCAACTCGCGTTCACTCCTTCGAGTGTCGTGCTCGGCGACGAGCGACTCGATGCTGCCGACCTGCAACAGCAATTCGGACCGATCGTCGAGCCTCTGCTCACCTCGCGCCTGTTCTGCGTGGCGCAGTATCTCCCGCAGGCGCTCGCGCTCACCGCGGTGCAGGTGGGCGACGAACAGCTCGTCGTGGTCTTCGGTGCCGAGAACGTTGCCCTGGGCGGCCCCGAGTTCTCGACGCTCGGCACCTGCAGCTAGGGGCGCTCGCGCAGGACGTGCGGCTTCGATGCACGTGCGGCTTCGATGCACGTGCGGCCTTGGTGCGCGTGAGGCCATGGTGCGCGTGCGGCCTTGGTGCGCGTGCGGTCTCAGTGCGCGTCCAGTCTCGGCGCGCGTCCAAGCACAGGGTTTGTTGCGGGGGACTCCCGAATTGCAGGAAGTTATGGAGCAAAGACGCTACATGTTCCTTCGATTCGGGAGGGAGCGAAGGGAGATGCCTCGCCGCTGGCGTGGCCGGAGCCGTGGCGCAGCCTCATGCTGCGGGGCGGGGCGGGGCGTGGCGTGGTGAGGTGCGGCGCCGCAATCCGCGCTGTGCGGGTGTGGCGACACCGCTGTGAGCCGCGCATCCGCTGACCGCTAAACTCGTACTCGGCTTCAGGAACCAAGCCGGGTTCGCTCGCCTCACACTCCCCAGTTCGTCGACCTGTGAGGTTTTCGTCGTGCTCGCCAACCCGCTCTCGCCGTCGTGGCTTGTGCCGCCGGCCGATGCCGCCGCGCTGCCCGCGCACGTGTGGCCGTCGAGCGCCGCGCGCACCGCTGACGGGCCCATCAGCATCGGGGGAGTCGCTCTCACCGAGCTTGCTGCCGACTACGGCACGCCGCTCTACGTCATCGACGAAGCGGATGCTCGCGCCCGCGCATCCCGAACCCGCGAGGCCTTCGACACCGCGGCTGCCGCCCACGGAACCACCGCCACGGTCTATTACGCGGGCAAAGCCTTTCTCTGCACCGAAGCTGCCCGGTGGATGGTGGCCGAAGGCCTCAACATCGACGTGGCCAGCGGGGGAGAGCTCGCGGTCGCGCTCGCCGCAGGCGTCGAGCCCGCCCGTCTCGGGCTGCACGGCAACAACAAGTCACTCGCCGAGATCGACCGTGCGGTCGGCGTGGGCGTCGGCGCGATCGTCATCGACTCGATGGTCGAGATCGAGCGCGTCGCCGACGCCGCCGAACGCCACGGGCGAGTGCAGGCGGTGCGCTTGCGCATCAACTCCGGAGTGCACGCGCACACCCACGAATACCTCGCGACTGCTCGCGAAGACCAAAAGTTCGGCATTCCGCTCTCCGATGCTCCGGATGCTGTCGCCGCCATTCGCGCTCGCCCTAGCCTGCGCTTTCTCGGGTTGCACTCGCACATCGGCTCGCAGATCTTCGCGGTCGACGGCTTTCTTGAGGCCGCTCGTCGGCTGCTGACCCTGCACGCGGCTCTTCGCGCGGGAGGAGACGTTCCCGAGCTCAACCTCGGCGGCGGCTTCGGCATCGCGTATCTCGAGAGTGACGCGGCACCCGCGATCGAGTTGCTCGCCGACGCACTGCTGGGCGCGGTGGCGTCGGTGTGTGGCGAGTTGAGCATCCCGATGCCGCGCATTGCGGTCGAACCAGGTCGCACGATCATCGGGCCCGCGGGCGTCACGCTCTATGAAGTCGGCACGACGAAAGACGTCGTCGTGACGGTCGACGAGAGCACAACGGCCGTGCGTCGCTACGTGAGTGTCGACGGCGGCATGAGCGACAACGCGCGGCCCGCGCTCTACGCGGCCGACTACAGCGTGGCCCTCGCGTCACGGCTCTCGAGCAGCGACCCCGTGCTCGTGCGCGTAGCAGGCAAGCACTGCGAGAGCGGCGACATTGTCGTGCGCGACGCCTACTTGCCGGGCGACACTGCCCCGGGTGACCTCGTGGCCGTGCCCGCGACGGGCGCCTACTGTTTTTCGCTCGCGAGCAACAACAACTACCTCGCGCGCCCCGCTGTCGTCGCCGTGCGTGACGGAGTCGCCCGCGTCATCGTGCGCGGCGAAACCGAGGCTGACCTGCTCAGCCGCGACGCCTTTGTGAACCACCCCGGAGCATCCACTCAAGGAGAAACGCTGTGATCGAATATCGCAACCTGCGTGTCGCCGTGCTCGGCGGCGGCAGCGTCGGATCGCAAGTGGCCGACCAGCTGCTGACGCACCGCGACGAGCTCGCTGCCCGCATTGGCGCCGGCATCGAGCTCGCGGGCGTGGCTGTGCGCAACCTCGACGCCCCACGCGACACGGCGATTCCGCGCGAGCTGCTCACGACCGA
>NZ_JANRKZ010000178.1:0-2928 GCF_033763155.1 Microcella sp. | reverse complement strand
ACGCGACCGGTCTGAGCGAGGCGCGCGCGTGGGCAGGCAGAGTGCGTCGCTGACGCGACTCGAGCGCAGCATCCGTCGGCGACTGGATGCTCGCGCCGCGCTCGACCGCGTCGTGCGTTCCCTGCCCGCCATCGTGCAGATCGTCGTTGCTGCGACGTCGTCGTACCTCATCGCGCGCACGCTGCTCGGGCACGAGCTGCCGCTCGTTGCCGTGACGGTGACGATCGTGTCGCTCGGGCTCGCGCGCGACACGACCCCGCGGCGCGTCGTCGAGACGGTCATCGGCATGAACATCGGCATCGTCGTCGCCGCACTGCTCGTGCAGGTCATCGGCCAAGGGCCGTGGCAGATCGCCGTGATTCTCGTCATCACGCTCGTCGTCGCCCGCGCCGTGTCACCCTCGGCCCCGTTCGCGATTGCCGCGGGCGTGCAATCGATGCTCGTCGCGGTGCTCCCCGCGCCCGATGGGGGAGTGTTTGCTCGCAGCCTCGATGGTCTCGTCGGCGGCGCTGTGGCCTTGCTGGTTACGGCGCTCATTCCGCGCTTCGACCTGCTGCGGCAACGCGGCGAAGCGGTGGCGCTGTTCTCGCTGCTTGATCAGTCGCTCACGGGTATTCACGAGGCGTTGCGAACGGGAGACGAGGCGGCTGCCGAACTCGCCCTGACCCGCAGCCGACGCAGTCAGGGGCTGCTTGACGAGTGGGGCCGCGCGCTCGAGAGTGCGCGCGGAGTCGCCGCCGTCTCACCGTGGCTGCGCTCTCGACGCACGCGACTTGATGACGAGCACCGCTTGCTTGCCGTTGCCGACCTCACGACCCGCCATGTTCGCGCCATCGCTCGACGCGTCGAGGTGGTGGTGCGTGATGGTCACCCCCACCCGGTGCTCGCCGAACTGGTGAGTTCGGCAGCCGAGGCTGTTCGGCTGCTCGGTCGCAGCCACGATGATGAGGCCGCGCGCTATGCGGCTCGCGCGGTTGCGGGCGCGCTTGCCGCGCAGTGCTCGCCCGCTGCGGTCGATGGCGTGGGCGACCAAGTGGTGGTCGTGCTGCTGCGACCGCTGGCCTTCGATGTGCTCGTGCACCTCGGAATGCCCGCCGACGACGCACGAGCACTCTTGCCGCCGCTGTGAGGCTCTAGAGCCGCGGTGCGACCGCCGACCACGCCACGGTGACCTCTCCGAGCCTCCAGCGCTCGACACCGCCCTGAACGGGCCACCCCGCGTCGCGGAGGCCGCGCACGGCCGCGATAAAGCGTTGCCGCGGCGAAAAGGTCGAGAGGGGCGCCTGGCGCGCCCACTGGGCATCGAGGTCGCGCAACAAGTCGTGCACCGGTTCGCCCGGCACGTTGCGATGGATGAGCACCTTCGGCAGGCGCTCAGCGACCACCGATGGCCCGCCGAGCTCGTCCAGGCTCGAGAGGTGCAGCGCGAGCGTGAGACTCTGCGGGCCCTCGTGGTCGAGTGCCACCCAACTCGCCACGCGGCCCACCTCGCTACACGTGCCCTCGAGCAACAGCCCTCCGGGTTGCAGCCGTGACTGCAGCCGCGCCCACGCGGCTGGCACTTCGGCTTCGTCGTACTGCCGCAAAACGTTGGCGGCGCGGATCACGGCGGGGCGGGCATCCCCGTCGAGAGGCACTTCGAAGCCGCCCAGGCGAAAGCTCAGTCCCTCACGCGCGAAGGCAGACGCGGCCCGCACGCGTTCCGGGTCGATTTCGATGCCGACGACCCGAACACCCGGTCGCACTCGGCGCAACCGCTCGAGTAATTCGAGCGAGGTCCAGTGCGCGGCCCCGTATCCGAGGTCAACAACGAGGGGGTCGGATGCTCGCCGCAGTGCTGGGTGCGCGGCAATAAAGCGATCCATGCGTCGCAGGCGATTGACGCCTGTGGTGCCGCGCGTGATGCGCCCCTCTGCCATGCCCCTATTCTCGCGCCCCCTGTCGCCCTGGATAGGCTGGAGGCATGACGCACACCCTGATTTTGCTCCGCCATGGCCACTCTGTGTGGAACGAAAAGAACATCTTCACCGGGTGGGTGGATGTCGAATTGACCGAGCAGGGCCGCGCCGAAGCACGTCGCGCCGGCGAGCTCATCAAGGCGTCGGGGCTCGCACCGCGTGTGCTCTACACGAGCCTTCTCAAGCGCGCCATCCACACCGCCAACATCGCCCTTGAGGTGGCCGAGCTCGACTGGCTGCCCGTCAAGCGCAGCTGGCGACTCAACGAGCGCCACTATGGCGCCCTGCAGGGCCTGAACAAGGCCGAGACCCTCGCGGCTCACGGTGAAGAACTCTTCATGACCTGGCGCCGTAGCTTTGACACCCCGCCGCCGCCGCTTGCTGACGACGCCGAGTTCAGCCAGGTTCACGACCCGCGCTATGCCGGCATCGACGGTGACGTGCCGCGCACCGAGAGCCTCAAGCTCGTGATCGACCGCATGTTGCCCTACTGGCACAGCGACATCACGCGTGATCTGGCCGCAGGTCAGACGGTGCTCGTCACGGCGCATGGCAACTCGCTCCGTGCCCTCGTCAAGCACCTCGACGGCATCAGCGATGACGCGATCGCCGAGCTGAACATTCCGACGGGCATCCCGCTCGTCTACGAACTCGGAGACGACTTCATGCCCGTCAAGCCCGCCGAGTACCTCGACCCCGAGGCCGCGGCCGCTGGTGCCGCCGCGGTGGCGGCACAGGGAAAGAAGTAGTCCCGCTCAGAGACGACGAGAGCCCCGCGGCAGCTGCTGCGGGGCTCTCGTCGTATGCGGGGGCGGATGCCCGCGCAAGGTCAGTCGGCGGGAACCCAGTCGCCCGTCGCGAGGTATTGCACCTTCTTCGAGATCGAGACGGCGTGGTCGGCGAAACGCTCGTGGTATCGCGACGCGAGCGTGGCATCGACAGTGTCGATCGCCTCGCCCTTCCAGGTTTC
>NZ_JANRKZ010000177.1:0-2942 GCF_033763155.1 Microcella sp. | reverse complement strand
CGCACGGGCGATCCGTTCGTGACGCCATCGCGCAGATCGTGGTGCGCATCGAGCGTCACGAGACCGGCGGTGCTGATCGCGGCGCCCCACGACCCGAGGGCGGCCGGCACGGTCGCGGCGTTGTCTCCGCCGAGCACGATCACGAGCGGTCCCGTGCCCGCGAGTTCGGCAACCCGCGCCGTCGCGGCCGCCTCACCCACGCCGTCGGGCTCGGGCACATCGCCCGCGTCGGGCTCGGGCACATCGCCCGCGTCTAGCACGGTCAGCGGCGAACCATCGGGCCGAGTGAGCGCGTCGGCGGAGTAGTAGCGCAGGGCATCCCGAATCGCCGCGGGGGTCGTGTGCGCTTGACCCGGCGAGAGCGCGGTGCGCCATGTCGGGATGCCCACGACGACGGCATCTGCCTGCATGCCCGGCGCCCACGCGGACCAGTCGCCCGCCCGCGGCCACAGCGGGTCGTGCGCGAGCACGGTCACGCGCCCTCGCGCATCGGGATGCGCACACCGAGGTCGGCCACGATCTGCTCACCCTCGGTGTAGCCCGCATCAATGTGGCGAATGACGCCCATGCCGGGGTCGTTCGTCAGCACGCGCTGCACCTTCTGGCCGGCGAGTGCCGTGCCGTCAGCGACGACAACCTGCCCGGCGTGGATCGAGCGGCCGATGCCAACTCCCCCACCGTGGTGGATGGAGACCCACGTGGCACCGCTCGCAGTGTTGACGAGAGCGTTGAGCAAAGGCCAGTCGGCGATCGCGTCGCTGCCGTCTTTCATCGACTCGGTCTCGCGATACGGGCTCGCGACCGAGCCGGAATCGAGGTGGTCGCGGCCGATCGCGACGGGCGCGCTGAGCTCACCGCTCGCGACCATGTCGTTGAAACGCTCGCCCGCCTTGTCGCGCTCGCCGTAGCCGAGCCAGCAAATACGCGCCGGCAGCCCCTGGTAGTGAACACGCTCTTGCGCCATGGGAATCCAGCGCTGCAGGCTCTCGTTCTCGGGGAACATCTCGAGCACGGCGCGGTCGGTCGCCGCGATGTCGGCGGGGTCGCCGCTCAGCGCCGCCCAGCGGAACGGGCCTTTGCCCTGTGCGAAGAGCGGGCGGATGTAGGCGGGCACGAAGCCGGGGAAGCTGAACGCGTCGGAGTAACCGGCAGCGCGCGCCTCGGTACGGATGTTGTTGCCGTAGTCGAAGACCTCGGCTCCGGCCCGCTGGAACCCGACCATGGCCTCGACCTGCAGGGCCATCGACGCCCGCGATGCCGCCGCGAATCCGATGGGGTCGCGCTCGCGCGCCGCGTGCCAGTCGTCCATCGTGTGCTCGAGGGGCAGATACGCGAGCGGGTCGTGCGCGCTCGTCTGGTCGGTGACGATGTCGATGGGGGCTCCCATGGCGAGCAGGCGCGGGAAGACCTCGGCCGCGTTACCGAGCACGCCGATCGAGAGACCACGCCGGGCATCCCGTGCCTGAACGGCGAGTTCGAGAGCGTGCTCGAGCGAGTCGGCCTGCACGTCGAGATAGCGGTGCTCGACCCGGCGGGCGATTCGGCTGGGGTCGACGTCGACGCAGATCGCGACTCCATCGTTCATCGTGACGGCGAGCGGCTGCGCGCCGCCCATGCCGCCGAGTCCGCCCGTGAGGGTGATAGTGCCGGCGAGGGTTCCCCCGAACTTCTGTGTCGCCACCGCGGCGAAGGTTTCGAACGTGCCCTGCAGAATGCCCTGCGTGCCGATGTAGATCCACGAGCCGGCGGTCATCTGGCCATACATCGTGAGGCCGAGGGCCTCGAGCCGACGGAACTCATCCCAATTGGCCCAGTCGCCCACGAGATTCGAGTTGGCGAGCAACACGCGCGGCGCCCACTCGTGCGTCTGCATGACGCCGACCGGGCGACCCGACTGCACGAGCATCGTCTCGTCGCTCTTGAGCGTCGTGAGCGTGCGCTGCAGCGCGTCGAAGCTCGCCCAGTCGCGCGCGGCCTTGCCAGTGCCGCCGTAGACGACGAGCTCGTCGGGGTGTTCGGCCACCTCAGGGTCGAGGTTGTTCTGCAGCATGCGCAGAGCGCCCTCTTGCTGCCAGCCGAGCGTGTGCAGCTGGGTTCCGCGGTGGGCACGCACGGGGCGGGCTCCGGATGCTGCGCTCATGGGTGTCGCATCGGTGAGAGTCATGGCGTTCTCCTGTCGTCCGGTCTAGCGAATCTCGGTGACCGCGCGCGCGGCGGCCAACAGCGTTCCGTCGTGCGTGAGTCGCACGGCGTGGTCGATCTCGGGGGCGAGGTAGCGGTCGGGGCCGGGGCCGGGCACGTGCTCGCGCAAGGCTGCGACAACGGCCGCAGTCGCGGCCGCCGGGGCGATGCCGCGCAGGTCGAGCCCGCGCGCGGCCGTGAGCAGCTCGATTGCGACGACCCGCGTCAGCCCGTCGATCGAGCGCCGGAGTTTGCGGGCGGCTGACCAGCCCATCGCCACGTGGTCTTCTTGCATCGCGCTCGATGGAATCGAGTCGACGCTCGCGGGCACCGCGAGTCGCTTGAGTTCGCTCACGATTCCGGCTTGCGTGTATTGCGCGATCATGTGCCCCGAGTCGACCCCGGGGTCGTGAGCGAGAAACGGCGGCAGGCCCTGGTTGCGGCTCGCGTCGAGAAAGCGGTCGGTGCGGCGCTCGCTCATGCTCGCGAGGTCAGCCACGGCGATCGCCAGAAAGTCGAGCACGTAGCCGAGGGGTGCGCCGTGGAACGAGCCGTTCGAGACCACGCGGCCGTCGGGCGTCACGACGGGGTTGTCCACCGAGCTCGCGAGCTCCCGATTCGCGACCGACGCCGCGTGCGCCATCGTGTCGCGCACGGCCCCGTGCACCTGTGGGGCGCAGCGCAGCGAGTAGGCATCTTGCACGCGCTGGCAATCGTCGTGGCCGTCGGTCACCGTGCGGTGGCTCGCGATGATGGGCGAG
>NZ_JANRKZ010000176.1:0-2611 GCF_033763155.1 Microcella sp. | reverse complement strand
GCTTGCGTCACTTGCCGGCGCCACTCGGGCTTGATCTCTTGCCCGACGAAGTCGCGGTAGAACAGCGTGGCTGAACTCGAGGGCCGCGTGTGAGCAACGGCCACGAACGAGCCCGTGCGCGTGGGCACCCACAACACGATGTCGGCAAAGGCGAGGTCGGCGATCAACTGCCCGTCGGCGATGAGCAAGTGCAACCACTCAATGTCGACCTCGTCGGCATCGCTGTGCTCATGCACCAGATCAGAGAGCGTCGACACGCGTAAAGGCTAGTCGCTGTGCGACGCCCGGCTTGCGCGTCGAGAACTCAGAAAGAGTGGCGCGACGACCGATGGACCGGGCCGCCCGAGCGCCGCTAGCCCGCGACCAGAGCCTGACGGCGCCTGGCCCAGCGCGGGCGGGCACCCGGAGCGGGCTCGCGCGCGAACCCGAGCGCGTCGGCAAGCTCGGCGATGCCCCGACTCAACGACGAGCGCGGCGCTGCGAGCGGCACCGCCCGAGCGGTGAGCAGCGCAACGTCGGCGGCATCCCGATCGTCATCAATCAACACGGCATTGCGGATGCCCGCAAAGCGATCGAGCGTCTGCCGCACTTGCCCGTGCGGGTCAATGCCGAGCACGGATGCTCGCACGCGGTTCGCCACGATGCGCACCCGCGCGCCATCGAGCGTCTCAAGCAAGTCGGCGTGCGTGCGCAGCAGGCGAGCTAATCCCAGCGGATCGGCTGCGCCGACCGCCACGACATCGTCGGCCGCCCGCAAGGCGGCAATTGTCGCGGCGTTGCGGCGGGGCGCGAGCAGATCGCTGCTGATTTCTTCATCGGTCTCAAGGCTGAAGCCCGCGTCGACGACCACGACAGAGCACCACTGTCGGCACTGCTCCAGAACGGCCGTCACGCGCGATGCCGATAGTTCAGGCCAGCGATGTGGGCGACCTATGCCGGTGAGAATGGCAAACCTCGAGCCCGCGGCCCCCTCGGCATGCTGGGCCACACGCTCAAGCTCAGCGTGCGTCAACGTCTCTGCTCCCGCGAGTCGGCATGCCGCAGCGAAACCCGGCGACTCGTCGAGCAGACCGAGGGCGGGGGCTACCGTGCCGCCATAGGTGTCGGCGTCGACAAGGCACACCGATAGGCCCCTGGCGGCGAGTTCGGCCGCCAATCCGATCGACAGTGTCGTGCGACCGGGGGCACCCGCCGGGCCCCACACGGCAATGATGCGCGGGATGCGCGGGCTCACGTTCCCGGCCGTGCTCGGTGCCGAGACACGCGGTGAGTCCAACGAAACCGTCGGCGATGGGGGCGGCGGCAGTGCGGCTGTCGGCATCACCGGGGTCGGAGGAGTCGGAGGGGTCGGAGGAGTCGGATCGACGGCGTGATCGCTCGGTGCAGAAGTCGGCATGATCTGCGGCTCAGCCAACACGCGGAGATCGAGAGAACCGTCGTCGCTCATCCGCACGACATCCTGCAAGCCCAGACGGAGCGCCCCAGCAGAGAGCGGCGTGTCGGCCCGCACGATGAGACAACTTCGCACGCCGAGGAGGTCACACGATCCGACGACCGTCGATGTCGCAACCGCGGGGTGATCGGCGATCACGATCGCTTCCGGCGCCCGCTGCGCGAGTTGCGTGAGTACTTCGTCATGGTCGATCGCGCGCCAGGCGACTCGATGTCCGGCTCGCAGAACCGCCAGCTCAATGGCGTCGGCATCCAAACCAGGAACAGCAAGGGCCACGAGCATGTCAGCGGCCCATCGAGAGAGACACAGGAACGGCAGACAAGGCATCGCCATTCGCAAGAGCGTGCAGGATGCGCGCCACGTCACGCCGCGCCACAAGAAGTTCAACGCGGCCCGCTTCTGCCCCCGCGACAATGGCATCGTCAGCCACGACGCGAACGAGTTGAGTGTCTGAGGCGATGACGACGGGCGCTCCGAACTGCCCGGCATCGAGAGCCGGAGCTGACCACAGGTCGAGCGAGTCACCCGGGCGAACCGTCGCACCGATGGGCGTCGAGAGTGACACAACAATCGTGGTTGCGCTCGGCCCCCGCGAGTCACCGACCGCAGACAGTGGCACCAACTCACCACTGGCGACGGTACGCGTCACCACGACTCCTTCTGCGGGAATATCGGCGGGAGCGAGATAGCTATGCCCATCGATGCCCAGCGACACCCGACGGACCTCGAGGTCGTCAATCGTGACAAGGTCTCCCGGGGTGAGGAGCCGTGGTGCGACGAGCACATCGTCTCCGGAGTCCGTCGCCGTGACGATCCCCACGACCGCGGCGATTGATGCCGCAACCAACACGAGGCCGACGAACAGGCGGGCATCAACGGCGCGACGGGGTCGAGAGGGGGCTGGAGAGGGTAGGGCCGTGGTCATTCATCCTCCTGGACTCTGGGCACTCGAGCGCGTCCGATCTTGACGATTCATCGCTGAACGGCGAACCAGTTATCCACACGCGAGGTAGGAGGCGACATCGGGGCGGATAATCGAGCCATGACCGATTCGGCTGGACTTCCTCTCGGCAGGTTTCTCACCGTCGCCGACGTGGCCGACGTGCTCAACGTCACCGCGACGGAGGTCTTGTCTCTTGTTCGCGCGGGCGAGCTGCC
>NZ_JANRKZ010000175.1:0-8805 GCF_033763155.1 Microcella sp. | reverse complement strand
CGCTCGCCGACGTGCTGGCCCTCGCGGCCCTCGAGGGCATCACGCCCCTCGACGCCGCCGACCGCCTCGCCCTCGCCCGCGTGGCCGCGGCCCGCGCATGAGCGAGATTGACGACTACATCGCTGCGGCGCCCGAGGCGACGCGCGAGCGCCTGACGGCGGTGCGCGAGGTGCTGCTGCGGTGCATCCCGAACGGCACCGAGGCGTTTCGCTACGGGATGCCCGCCGTCATGATCGACGCCCGTCACGGCCTGCACTACGCGCACTGGAAGCAGCACCTCGCGCTCTACCCGATCTACCGAGGGGACGAGCAATTCGAAGCCGTGGTCGGGCCATATCGTGCGAAGACCGACTCGGTGCACTTTGTGCACATGAAGCCGTTGCCCCTCGACGTGATCGAGCTCATCGCGACGGCACTCGCCGCGCGCGCCTAGAGCGAGGCGAGCACGAGCGCGGCCGAGGCCACGACGAGCCCGAGCACTTGCCAGCGCGTCATGAGCTCTCCGAGAAAGACGCGGCCGATGATCGCCGTGAAGACGGGGGCGGCGGGCGCGAGAATCGCGAGCAGCACGAGGTCTCCCGTCTGCAGCGCGAGCACGAGAAACAGGTTGCCGAGAATGTCGGCGGCTCCCGTGGCCATTGGAAAGAGCACGTACCGGGTGCGGAAGTGACCGCCGACGGCGCGGGCACCCTGGCGGTAGAGCATCCACCCCAGCAACACCATGGCGACGGTCGTGACGCCGAAGCGGGCTCCGACGATGGGCCAGAGCCCGTCGGCGGAGGGGGTCGAGTTGATCGTGACGATGAAGCCTGTGAATAGGGTGGCGGCGATCGCCGCGAGCAGCGGGCCTTTCAGGCTGGGCCGCACGCCGTCGACCGGGGGCCGGTAGGTCACGAGCAGAATCGCGATGAGCCCGAGGGCGAGTCCAGCGCCGCGCAGGGGAGTGATGGTGTCGCCCGTGATGACGCCCACGAGCACGAGCAGGCCCGTGCCGACGACGGCGAGCACGGCGCCCGCGATGCCGACGGGTCCGATCGCGAAAGCGCGATACGCGATGGGGAGGCCGCTGCCGCCGAGCAAGCCCGCAGCAAATCCGAGCCAGAAGCCGGGCCAGCTGGGCGTGCCCGGCATCACGAGTGCGAGCACCAGGGCGATGACCACCGTGGTCGGCCCGGCGATGGCCACGACGATCGCGAGAGGCAAGCGTCGCGCCGCGACACCACCCATGACGTTGCTGACGGCAATGAACAGCGCGTTGATGAGGATGTAGACGAGCGCCATGCGAGCACCTTCGCGCCGAGAGAAATGGCCGCCGAACCTGCTCGGGAGTCGCCGCGCTCAGCCTACCGAGCGCGGGGTGGCCCGCCGCGCCCTGTACGGTTGCGCACGTGAGCACCCTCGACGCGGCCTTTGACATTCTGCAGTGCCCGAGCTGCGGCGAGCCGCTGGCGCCGGCCGACGGCGGTGCGTCGTGCACCAACCGCCACCACTTCGACCAGGCTCGCCAGGGCTACTTGAGCTTGCGCGCCGCCCACAAGGGCAAGGGTGCGCCCGCGAGCGGTGACACGGTCGAGATGCTCGAGGCGCGCGAGCGCTTTCAGAGCGAGGGCTGGCACGACGAGATTCGCGACGCCGTGCTGGCGGCCGTGCCAACGGACGCGCGGGGCTGGCTTGCCGACCTCGGTGGCGGCACCGGCTGGTATGCCACGGCGGTGCTGGATGCTCGCCCCGACCTGCGCGCGGTCGTGCTCGACGCTTCGGCGCCTGCGGTGCGCATCGCGGCCCGCGCGCACGAGCGGTTGGCCGGCGTGAGCGCCGATGTCTGGACCGGAATTCCCCTGCGCGACGCAAGCGTTGCCGTTGCCCTGCGCATCTTTGCGCCCGGCAGTGCCGCCGAAGTGCGGCGCATTCTGGCTCCCGGCGGCACCGCCGTGTTCGTCGTGCCGCACGCTGATCACCTGCGCGAGCTCGGCCACGGGCTCAAGCTCATGAAGGTGCCGGCGGGCAAGGCAGAAGAGGTGGCGGTGAGCATCCCCGACGCACGCGTCGTGAGCGTGCACGAGGTGCGTCAGCGCGTGCAGCTGTCGGTCGAGCAGGCTCTCGACGCCGTGTTCATGGGCCCCAACGCGTTTCACCAAGACCGCGCGAAGGTCGAGAAGGTGCTCGCCGAATGGCAGGCGCCCATCAGTGTGACGATCGCGGTGTCGATCGTGACCCTGCAGCTCGTCTAGCTGTCTCGATCGTTGCCCTGCAGCTGGCCAAGCTGTGCACTAACGTCTGCAGAATCGCTGCCGGTCGGCAGAGTTCTGGGCCACCGGGCACCTTTGCAGTAGTTATTGCACGCGCGGGCAACCCGGGGGCGACGCGGCGGGCGAGGTCGCGGGCAGGCGGGGGTTAGCCCCCGTGCGGTTCGTGGGTCGGCCGGATGCCGCGGCGCGCGTTGGCTCGCGAGGCTGAGTTCACGCTCGCAGCACCGTGCTGCGTGGCAGTCTGACCTCAGGAGAAACCCATGACCACCGCACCCGCACCCACCGCGGCGGCGCCCGCCGTTGCCGATAGCTGGAGCTACGGCGCCCTGTGGCGTCGCGTTCCGCGTGCGCTCGGCTATCTGATTCCGACGTTCGTGATCGCGATCGTCGTGATGAGCGTCTTGAGCTCGATCTTCTCAACGGCAGTGAGCCTGCTCATCGTCATCGTCGGCATCTTCCTCATCTCGCTGACGCTGCTTCTCGCGCGCTACACGGGGCAGTTTGAGATCGCTCGCTTGCGGTGGTCGGGTGAGACCCCGATCAGCGAACCCGTCTGGCCCGCCGACCCGACGGCCGTGTGGTGGAAGCGCTGGCTGCGCCCACTCGCGAACGGCCGCTATTGGTTGGCCCTGTTGCACGCTGTGGTGATCGCGCCGATCATCGCGACCATCTCGTTTGTTGTGCTGGTGGTGACGTTTGCCATCATCGGTTCTGCCGTATTCGCGCCTCTCGCGCTGCTCGTGGGTTGGACTGACACGGTTCGCTTCGGCGGCCTCGGCGAAGAATTCCGGGCTGCCGCGATCGTCATCCTTATCGTGCTGGGCGTCGTCGCGATCGTTACCCTGCCCTACGTGCTGCGCGGCCTCACGTGGCTGCACGCCGCGATCGCTCGCCCGTTCTTGGGCCGCTTCACGAACGAGCAGCTCGAAGCCCAGGTGTCGAGTCTCTTCACCTCGCGTCAGGCCGCCGTTGCCGCCGAAGGCTCGGCCTTGCGCCGCATCGAGCGCGACATTCACGACGGCCCGCAGCAGCGCCTCATTCGCCTGCAGATGGATCTCGCCGCCGCCGAAAGCCGCCTCGCGTCGAACCCCGACGAAGCGGCCAGCTTGATTCAGGATGCCCGCCGTCAGGCCCACGACGCCCTCGACGAATTGCGCAACCTGTCGCGCGGCTTTGCGCCGCCGCTGCTGCTCGACCGCGGACTCTTCGCGGCGCTTGAGTCGCTCGCGACGCGCTCGAGCATCCCGGTGACGCTCGAAACCGAACTCGGAGCAACCGCCAACTTGCCCGACGAGGTTGCTCGCAACGCCTACTTCGTGGCGAGCGAGCTCATCGCCAACGCCGCCAAGCACTCGCAGGCCGCGGGCATCACGCTGCGCGTGACGACGGCTGACGGGGCACTCGTGGTCGAGGTATCCGACGACGGGGTGGGCGGGGCGGTCGAAAAGACCGGGCACGGCCTCGCTGGGCTGCGCGACCGGGCGGCGGGCATGGGTGGCACCTTCGAGGTCTCGAGCCCCGAGGGCGGCCCGACCGCCGTGCGTGTGACGTTGCCGATGGCGGGCGTGGGCGCAGCATCCGTCGCCGCCGCAAGCGAGCCGAGTGCCTAGTCTGGAGGGCATGTCAGCCCTTCGCGTTGCGGTCGCCGATGACTCGGTGCTGCTGCGCGAAGGGCTGGTTCGCGTGTTGCGCGATGCCGGGGTCGAGGTCGTTGCCGCGTTCGGCGACGCCGAGACTCTGCTCTCGGCGGTGCCCGCGCTCGAGCTCGACGCCGTGGTGCTCGATGTGCGCATGCCGCCGACGTTTCGCGACGAAGGCGTGCGCGCGGCGATCGAACTGCGTCGCCGGCATCCGGCGATCGCGATTCTGCTGCTCTCGCAATACGTCGAGGTCGCCTACGCGCAAGAACTGCTCGCCGCTGGCACGGGCGGAGTCGGCTATCTGCTGAAAGACCGCGTCGTGTCGCTCGATGAGGTTCGGGATGCTCTCGACCGCGTTGCCGCGGGCGGCACCGTGCTCGACCCCGAGGTCATCACGCAGCTCATGGCCCGCCGTGTTGATCCGCTGCAGTCGTTGACGGCGCGGGAGCGCGAGGTGCTCGAACTCATGGCGCAAGGCCGCACCAATGCAGCCATCGCGAGCACGCTCTTCATCGGCGTCGGAGCCGTTGAGAAACACATCTCGGCGATCTTCACCAAGCTCGCGCTCGACGCCGCTGACGGTGACCACCGCCGCGTGCTCGCGGTGCTCGCCTGGCTGCAGGCTCAGTAGCGCGCGGCTAGTAGCGCGCGAGCACCTCGGCGTCGCGCGCGTTTGTCAGCGCACGGCGCACGGCATCGAGCGCCCCCACGGGGTCGGTCTCGAGCATGCCGCGGGATGCCCGCAACTCGTCCACCGCATCTTCGAGCCGCGCCCGCGCACCCGCAGAGCTGCGCGAGCCCACGGCGTCGCGCGCCGCGGCGATCTGCGCCTCGGCTTGCACGCGTGCCGCGTGATACGCCTCGCGCGCGTGCGCGAGGCGTTGAGCCTGCGTGCGCGATGAGGCGAGCGACACCTCGACGGCGTCCATCGCGTCGCGCAAGTCGCTGAGCTGCTCGAGGGGGTCGGTGCCGTCGGCGCGGGCAGCGCGATCGAGTTGTGCCACGGCCGTGGTGATCGCGGCACCCGTGTCGCCATCGGGCGCCTTTTCGGCGGCCTCGAGCGCTTCGGTTCGGGCGTCACGCGCGTCGTCACGCAACCGCTGCAGCGCGTCGATCGCGTCGTCGAGCCGCGCGGCCGCGGCGGGCACCTGCTCGAGCGCCTCTTCGGCCGAAAACAGCAAGCGCTCGGCCTCACTGATCGTCGCCATGACGCTGCTTGCGGCGGCCGTGCTGCCCGGAGTTGCCTCCGCTGCCAGGGTTTCGGCACGGTCGAGGCTGCGGGCGGCGCGCTCGGGGGCGTCGGCGGCGGCGCCGAGTGATGCGCGGTCGTGGTGGGTGAGGAGGGCATCCCGTTGCTTCGTTGCGTCGATGAGCCGCTGGCGAGCCTCGGCGATGCGCGTGCTGAGTCGAGCGAGTCGGTCGGGAGCCGTTGACTCGAGCGAGCGGCGATCACGGAACGCCGCGGCTTGCTCGCCCAGCCCGCGGTCGACGCGGTCAGCGAGCATGACGATGCGGTCGGCCCGCTCGCGGTTCGCCAGACCGGCGTCGGGTTCGTCGTCAATCAGGCGGTGCAGCCGAAAGATCTCGTCGCGATCGGCACGCGCCCGGCGCACGGCGGCTCGGTAGTCTTGCGCGGCTCGCTCGCCAAACTGGGCGATTGCGAACTCGACGTCGGCTTCGCCCTCGGCGATGCGGTCGTCGGCGCGCACGAGGGCCGAACCGGCCCGTCGCCGCACATCGTCGGGCGCTTTCAGGAGGCGACCCGGTCGGCGTCGCCGACGCGCAACGATCACAATGCCGCCGACCATGACGGCGGCCACGACAACGAGCAGCGTGACGCCGCCCGCCACCAGCCCCGATGCGACTGAGCCCACGAGTTCCACGGCGTGATTCTAGGGTGGCTGCCTCGGTGGGTTCGGGGGCAGACCGCCCGAAATCCCCAGAATTCTGCCTTTCTCGCCCTACAGTGGCCGCGTGTGGCGTGCCGACCGATACGACGATCATGAGATCGACGCCGACGAGGGGGGCGGGCTCAACCCGCTGTCACCCTCAACGGTGCGGTTCGACGACCCTCGCGTGGTGCCCATGAACGTCGCGACGCCCGTCTGGGAGCAGTGGCGTCACGAGCTCGAGCGGGCGGGCGGTGCCAGCACGCTGCTGCACTTTGACGATGATCCGCGCGGCCGCATTGAGCTCGGCACGAGCCACCCCGGAGGTCTTGCGCGCTTTATCGCTGGCAGCCCCACGCTGTTGAGCAACCTCGTGCGTGACGACGTTGCCCTCAAGAGTGCGCGCGTGGCGGCCGAACGCATCGCCGACGCGGGGGTTGAGCTCGCGAGCGTGCGCGGCATCGATGCCGTGGCCCTCGGCATTGGCCTCGTCTCGTGGATGCACGGCGGCGTCGCCCACTGTGCCCCCTTACTCTTGCGCCCCTTGCGGCTGCGCCGTCGGGGTCGGGATGTTGAGCTCACCCTCACCGGACGCATCGTCGTCAACCCGGCCCTCGTTCGTGCCCTCGCCGAGCAGTTTTCTCTCTACCTCGACGAAGCCGCTTTCGTGGCACTCGCCCATGACGGAGAAGCGTTCAAACCGAACCCTCCGCTCGATCGCTTGCGCGGGCTGACCGCGCACCTCGACGGCTTCACGATTAGCGCGCGCTTGGTCGTGAGCACGTTCGCTGAAGTGGGCCCGGCGATGGTCGCCGACGCGCACGATCTCGCGCATCCCGTGCTCGATGCCCTCGCGGGCAATACGAGTGCGCGGTGGGCCGTCAACGAGAGCCAGTCGCCCGTCGAGCCCGTGCCGGCCGATCAGCGACCGCCCGAGACCGATCTGCTGTTGCTCGACGCCGACGCTGAGCAAGAGCACGTCATCGCGAGCATCGCCGCGGGCAATTCGATCGTCGTCAAGACGCTGCCGGGCACGGGCGCCACTCAAACCGTCGTCAACGCCCTCGGTGCGCTGATCGCCCAGAACAAGCGCGTGCTTGTCGTGAGCCCGCGCCGTGCAACCCTGCGCACGATTGAGCGGCGACTCGCCGACATCGGGTTGCGGGGCACCGCCGTCTCGGCTTCGACCCTGCGGCGTGACCTCATTCGTGCGATTGGTCGCAATGAGAAGGCCCAGCGTCCGCGCGTTGCTGACGTCAACGACGCACTCGTGCGGTTGCGCACCGTGCTCGTGGAGTATCGCGAGGCGCTCTCGCGCCCCGATGCTGACCTCGGCATCAGCGTGCTCGACTGCATTGACGAGCTCAGCCGGCTGCAGTTGTTGCCGACTCCGCCAACGACGCGCGCGCGCCTGAGTCGCGCTGCCGTCGAGTTACTCGCTGCCGACCGCCGCGAGGCGGCAGAGGCCATGATGCAGGCCGCCGAACTCGGCCAGTTCAGTTACGGGCCCGGCGACTCGCCCTGGTACGGAGCCCGCTTCCGCACTGCCGACGAGGCCACGCACGCGCAAGAACTCGCGCGCCGTTTGCACCTCGACCTCGTACCCCGCCTCGTCGAGCGCGGGCGATCGCTGATCGCTGCGACGCCCCTGCGGCAGTTTGAGTCGATCGCCGAGTTGGGTGTCTATCTGCGACTGCTCACTGACGTGCGCGACACTCTCGACGCGTTTCAGCCGGCTGTCTTCGACCGCTCGCTCACCGAACTCATCGCCGCCACGGCACCCCGTCGCGAGTCGAACACGATGCCCGCGGCCACGCGTCGGCGCCTCAAGGCGCTCGCGAAAGAGTATCTGCGCCCCGGAGTCTCGGTCGGCGACATGCACGAGGCCTTGCAGCGCATCCAACACCAGCGTGTGCTCTGGCAACGCTTTGTGCCGAGTGGCGTGACGCCGTCGGTGCCCGTGGGCATCGCCGACGTGGCCGTCACCTACCAGCAGGTCGAGCGCGATTTCGAGGCTCTGGATGCCCCGCTCGGCCACCACAGCCGTGACCAGCAGCTCGCGCACCGTCCGCTCGCCGAACTGCACGGTCTGCTCGACGGCTTGGCTGCCGAGAGTGACGTGCTCGCCAACCTGCAAGAGCGCACGGCGCTGTTGCAGCGGCTCGAGAAGTGGGATGTTGCGCCGCTGCTGAGTGACCTCGCCGCACGTCACGTTGCACCGTCGCAGGTTGCCGCCGAGCTCGAGCTCGCGTGGTGGCGCTCGGCGCTCGACAGTTTGCTGCAGCACGACCGTGCTCTGCTCGCCGCCCAGCCCGACGTGCTCGAACGTCTCGAGGCCGACTTCCGCTTGGTCGACGAGGCGCACGCCGCGGGCAGCGCGCAATTGCTCGCGTGGCAGCTCGCCGAGAACTGGTCGATCGGCATCACCGATTGGCCCGACGAGGCCGCCGCGCTCAAGACCCTGCTGAAGAGTGGGTCGATCACGCCCGCTCAACTGCAGCGCGAGGCCCCGCATCTCAGTCGGCCGATCGCGCCCGTGTGGCTCGCGTCGCCCTACGACGTGCACCAGATTAGCGACGACATTCCGTTTGACACGGTCATGCTGCTCGACGCGGGTGCCGTCACGGTCGCCGAGGTGGCGAGTTCGGTGCGCCGCGGCCGCCAGGTTGTCGCCGTCGGAGACCCGGTCACGCAGGCGCCCGCGCCGTTCACGATTGCGGTCGGTGGCCCGGTCGTCGATGTCGATGTGGATGCCCGGCACGCCGCATCCGCCCTCTTCCAGCTCAGCGAACTGTTGCCCGCGCTGTCGCTCACGCGCTCGTATCGCGCGGGCGGCGAAGACCTCGCCGAACTCGTCAACCGTCGTTTCTACGCCGGCCGCATCGAGTCGCTGCCGTGGGCTGGGTCGTTCTTGGGGCATCCGTCGATCGCGGTCGACTATCTCGACGACGGCCACGGCATGCCCGACCCCGACTCGGGCGCGATCGAGAGCGTCGACGCCGAAGTGCTGCGCACGGTCGATCTCGT
>NZ_JANRKZ010000174.1:0-6166 GCF_033763155.1 Microcella sp. | reverse complement strand
CTCGGTGAGGGTGACCCGTCGCGCTGGCGTTCGGCCGCGCTCGCGAGTCGGTTCGGGGTGGTGTTTCAGAACCCCGAGCATCAGTTCGTTGCCGCGACGGTGCGCGCTGAACTCGAGGTCGGCGGTGCCGACGCGGCTTGGGTCGATGCCGTGCTCGATCGTCTGCGACTAGGTCACTTGGCTGATGTGAGCCCCTACGCGCTGAGTGGTGGTGAGCAACGCCGTCTGTCGGTGGCGACGGCACTCGCGCCGCAGCCGCCCGTGCTGTTGCTTGATGAGCCCACCTTTGGCCAAGACAGTCGCACGTGGGTCGAGCTCGCCGCGCTGCTGGCCGAGCACCGTGACCGCGGGGGAGCCATCGTCATGGCTACGCATGATCGTGAGCTCATCGAGGCGCTTGACGCGCGGGAGGTAGCCCTGCCGCTGCGCGACAACCAACCACCCGTCGCCATGCCGACAGTCGCCTCGCGCGCTGAGCGCATCAACCCCGTGGCGGCCATCGCGGCATCGCTGCTTCCGGCGTTTGTTCTCGTGTCGACACTCGACCTCGTCTCGGCGGCGGTCGCTCTCGGCCTGCAACTCGTGCTCATTCCCTTTCTCGGAGTTTCGCCTCGCACGCTGCTGCGTCGTCTCGCGCCGCTGCTCATCGCCGCACCGCTCGCCGCTGCGACCGTCGTGTTCTATGGCCGCACCTCGGGCACCGTCTACGTCGAGTTTCTGCTCGTGCGCATCAGTGACGGCTCACTCGAACTCGCCCTCGCCACGCTGCTGCGCATTCTCGCGATCGGAGTTCCGGCCATTGCGCTCTTTGCGCGCCCCGACGCGACGCGGTTGGGGGATGCCCTCGGCCAGAATCTCCGCCTGCCCAGTCGATTCGTGCTCGGGGCCGTCGCCGCCCTGCGCTTGCTGACCGTGTTGCGCGACGACGCGCGCGTGCTCGAGCGCGCCCAGCGGGCGCGCGGACTCGCCGACCGTGGCGGAGTGCGTCGGGCTCTCGGGCTCGTGTTCGCTCTGCTCGTGCTCTCGATTCGGCGGGGCTCGGCGCTGGCCATCGGCATGGAGGCGCGCGGCGTCGGGGCGCCGGGGCCGCGCACGTGGGTGCGTGAGTCACCATGGCGAGCATCCGACACTCTGGTTGTTGTCATCGGGGTGGGCATCTCGGTCGTCGCCGTTGTTGCGTCGGTGCTCACGGGACGGTTCACGGGTGTTTTCGGCTAAGGCGGGGCCGCGCATCACCCTGATCGACGGGCGATCAGGGTCGGGCAAGACCACGTTCGCCACGGCCCTGGCGCGCGCCACGGGGGCTCAACTGCTGAGCCTCGACGACGTCTACCCGGGGTGGGATGGCCTCGAGGCCGGCGAAGCCCACGTGCTGCAGCATGTGCTGCGCGCGTTGGCCGAGGGGCACCCGCCGCGCTGGCGATCGTGGAACTGGGTCGACAACACCCCGGGCGAGTGGCACGACCTCGACCCCGACCGCGACCTGATCATTGAGGGATGCGGTGCCATCAGCCCGGCCGCCCGCGAGCTCGCCCACCCCGCCATCTGGGTTGATCTCGCCGATGATGCCGAGCGCCGCCGCCGCGCGATCGCGCGCGACGGCGAGCTCTTCGCCCGCAACTGGAGCCGCTGGGCTCGTCAGGAGCAGGAACACGCGGTGCTACACGACCCGCGTGGCACCGCCGATGAGATCGTCGACGGCTCAGCGCTCTGAGTGGTTGGCCGACCGACTAGCCCGTCCAGCGCTGAAGCACCGTCATCGGGTCGGCAAACCGCCACGCGACCCCGGGCTCGGTGATGGCCGACGTTGACTCGAGTCGGACAACCTGCTCAACACCTCCCGCGGTCACGACGATGCTTCCGGCGTCAGCACCCGGAAGAATCGTCGATCGCGATGCCGCCTCGAGTCGAATGTCGAGCCCGGCGAGCTGCGTCGAGCTCACCGTGACCGATTCGGTCGCGATGAGCTCGGTCGACTGGCCCCATTGCGATCGGGCCACGGCAACGACATCGCCGATGCTCACGACCTCGATGGGGTGCACGCCCTCGCGAATGCTCGCAATGAGTTCAGCGGCCGCGGCCTCGGCCTCGGGATAACTCGGTTGCCCCAGCAGAGTAACGACGATCGTCTCGTCGCCGGCCGGCACGCCCATGATGATGCACACGCCGGCGGCGTCGGTATAGCTGCGCGTGAGGCCCACGGTGCCGAGCTCGCTCACGAAGTCGGCCTCGTCGTTGACCGGCGAACCGCTCGAGACGTCGTCGGGGCGCGCGGTGAGCAGCTCGGCAAGCACGGGCGTTTCGAGGGCGAGTCGAGCGAGCTGCGCGAGGTCGCTCGCGGTCGAGAGTGACCCCGCATCGAGGCCCGTGCCATCGACAACGCTCGTCGCAGTCAAGCCGCGCTCGTCGAGCCATGCGCGCGCCGCGGCGCGGTAGTCGTCGAGACCGCCGAACACCGTGTCGACCAGCAACTCGGCGGTGTTGTTGCCCGAGCCGATGAGGGTAGCGGCAATGAGGTCGCGCCGCGTCCAGGTTTGCCCGAACTGCACGACGACCGTGCGCGCGCCCATCGCATCGAGTTCGCGATACCGGTCGACGGCAGCCTGGTCGATCGTGATGGCTGGGCCTGTGGCGCCCGCGTCGAGCGGCTCAACTCCGAGCACGACACTCACGAGCACGAGCTTGGCGGCTCCGGCAATAGGCCGCGGGTCGGTGCTGCCCGCGGTGACGGGCAGCCCGTCGACAGCGAGCACGGCGGTCGATCCCGCGGCGGGTAGCGCGAGCTCGGCATCCCACGCACCGTCGAGCGAGGTCGAGAGGGTTTGCTCAACGTGCAGGCGCGGAATCGGGCTCAGCAACGCGGCTGCGGCATAGACGACGCCGAGCACGACGGCGAGAGCAAGCATCGCGCTCAGGATGCCCCGCACTCGCCGCGCGCCCGTCATGCCCAGCCCAGCCGATGCAGTTCGTCGTCATCGATTCCGTAGAAGTGGGCGATCTCGTGCACGAGAGTGACGTGGATCTCGTCGCGCAGTTCGTCGAGGTCGGCACTGATGGCGAGCAGCGGCTCGCGAAACAGGATGATGCGATCGGGCAACTCGCCGAAGCCATACTGACCGCGCTCGGTGAGCGCGACCCCGTCGTAGATGCCGAGCAGATCGAGCGAGCCGTCGTCGGGTCGGTCTTGCGTCACGAAGATGACGTTGTCGAGGCCGTCGATCATCTCGTCGGGCAGGCGATCGAGTTCGTCGATGACGAGCGATTCGAAGGCCTCGGCATCGAGGTCGAGAGATGGAGTAGCCGCCTCGTCGTTCATGCGCCAGCTTCGGCTGAACCCTCGCTCGACTCGAGCACCTGCACGAGCCCATCTTGCATCCACGCCAGCCAGTCGTAGACGTCACGCAGCCCTGGCTCGCCGAAGGTGCCGTTGTCGCCATCGACGATGATGCCCATGCGATCGGCGATGACGAGCCGCAAGTCACCGATGCCGCGCACCCAGTCGAGCGCCGCATCCGTCGACAGGGGCACGGAGCGTGCGATGCCCTCATCGGCAACGGGTGCGAGGGCGCGCGAGAGCGTGCGTGCAAATCCGATTTTGCGATCGACAAGACCGCGTCGGCTCAATCGTCGCCACTCATCGGCAAGCTCGGGCTCGTGGCGGTACGCATCGGGCAGCACCCGACGAACGGCCGAGTCATCATCGATGGGCGACTCGAGAGCCTCGGCGAGCAAGGCCTGCAGCTGATCGGCGAGCGACACGAGAATGCGCGCTTCTTCGGGCTCGACATGCACGATTCCCACTACTCCGGGCTCGGCATCAGCGCCGGTGGGCACGGTCATCTTCATCGGGGTGCCCGCTCGACGGTGGCCCAGAGGCCGTACTCGTGCATGGCTTCGGCATGGCGTTCCATGTGCTCACGGTTGCCTTCAGCGAGTGTGGCGCGACCTTCGTTGTGCACCTGCATCATGAGGTGTTCGGCGGTCGGAGCATCCACCCCAAAATGCCGACGGAAGACCCATGCGACGTAGCTCATGAGATTGACGGGATCGTTCCAGACGACGATCGTCCACGGGACCTCGGCGGCGTGGAGGGGGCGTTCGAGCACCTGGCTTCCTGTCTGTTCGCGCGCAGAATCGTCACGGCGAGCCGTGGGAGGCGCGAAAGAGGTCACGAGTCCATTGTGTCGCGCTGCGCCGACGATGCACGGAAGGGCGCGACGACGGCGACACCCGATCAGGCGCCGTCGAGGATGCGCTGCCGAGCACTCAGTGGCGACACGCTGTCGTCTCGACGACATGATCACCACGGGAAAAAGAATTGGGGTGAGTAACGGGGCTTGAACCCGCGACCTCCTGGACCACAACCAGGCGCTCTGCCAGCTGAGCTATACCCACCATGCGAGTCGTCTTGCGACGGCCGACACGACAGTCTATTACAGGCGGGGTGCCCACTTCTGCACGACGTCGTTGGCGGCCTGTTGAGCCTCGTCTGACGTCGGTCCGGGTTCGGCAACGAAGCCCGCGCGACGGTAGTAGTCGAGTTCGCGAATCGACTCGAGAATGTCGGCGAGAGCGCGGTGCCCGCCGTTCTTGGCGGGGGCATTGAAGTAGACGCGCGGAAACCAGCGACGGACGAGTTCTTTGATGCTCGACACATCAACAGAGCGATAGTGCAGGTGAGCGTCGACACTCGGCATCGAGCGGTTGATGAACGCACGGTCGGTGCCGATGGTGTTGCCGGCCAGGGGAGCTTGCCCCGCCGTCGGCACGTGCTCGGTGATGTAGGCGAGCACCTGCTGCTCAGCATCCGCAAGGGCAATGCCCTCGTCGAGTTCGTCGAGCAAGCCGCTCGCTGCGTGCATCTCACGCACGAACTCGCCCATGTTCGCGAGGCCGGCCTCGGTGGGTGCGATCACGACACTGAATCCGGGATGCACGGGTTCGAGTTCGTAGTCGGTGATGACGACAGCCACCTCGATAAGGTCGTCGACCGCGAGATCGAGTCCGGTCATTTCGCAGTCGATCCAGACGAGACGGTCGGTCGTTGAACTCACCGGGGCAGTCTACCCGCGCGCATTGCTGGCGTTCGCGGCACAGGGGTCGCGCGTACGCTGGCCGTGTGCGCCTCGAACTCTTCACCTCAGCCTTCTGCGATCCGTGCCATCGGGCCCGCGACGTGATTGCCGAGGCGCAGCGGCTTGTTCCGGCCCTCGTCGTCGACGAACGGGATGTCGCGGCACACCAGTCGCGAGCAGCCGAGCTCGGCATCCGCAGCACTCCGACCACGATCATCTACGACCGTGAGGGCAGCGAACTGCTGCGCGCCGAAGGGGTTCCGACCCTGCCTCGCCTGCTGACTGCCCTCGCTCAGGTCATCGACTGAGCTCGGCGAGCGCGGCGCGCACGGCACGCCCGAATTCGCTCACCGACCCGTCGAGTGCGTCGAGCTGCGCGGCGTCGAGCAAGGGTGAGAGCATCCCGTTTCTCTCCACCAACACGACCGGCGCCGTGTGCCCCACCGCCTCGCGCTCGCGCTCATCGAGCTCGTTGAGGTGGCGCAGGTCAACTCGCACGTCGAGCTCGGCGACCAGAGCATCCCACTCGCGCTTGCGGCGCACGGGGGAGTGCGTGATGTCACACAGCGCGCAACTCACGGTGCCCAGTAGGTGGCCGACGATGTACCGCACTTCGCCGACGAGCCCGCCGTTGGCGTTGTAGACGCCCAGAATGCGATCGACCACGGATGCTCTCCTCGAGTAGGCCTCCAGCGTCGCCGGTCACGCTGAGCGACGCCCGTGAGCCCGCTCCGATACCCTGAAAGGTGAGCCCCCGTAGCTCAGCGGATAGAGCAGGAGCCTTCTAATCTCTTGGCCGCAGGTTCGATTCCTGCCGGGGGCACTGTGTTTGTTGGCTGCGCCGCCGCTCCTGCGGCGCAGCGTCCGCTACCGCGTGACGAGCGCGGTCGTCACGCTTCGCGGTCGCGACTCAGGTCGGAGCGCAAACGTATCGTCGCGCGGGGGCGGGTTGGCCTGATACGTTTCGGCCGTGAATCGTTCTCTTCTTGTGGGGCTCGCACGCATCGTCGTTGGCCTCAGTTTGCTCGGCAGCGTCGCCTGGCAAGTCACTGACCGTCTTGCGAATAACCTCTTCCGCCCGGCGGAATACT
>NZ_JANRKZ010000173.1:0-11565 GCF_033763155.1 Microcella sp. | reverse complement strand
AACGCCGCGTCGGCCGCCTCGCGCACGGCCTCGTACACCCGACGCTGCACGTCAGTGAAGGTGCCTGACACCGGAAGTGTGCGGGTGATGTCGGCCGTGTAGTAGCTCTCGAGCTCGACACCCGCGTCAATGAGGATGAGGTCACCCGGCACGACGGGGCCATCGTTGCGGGTCCAGTGCAAGATGCACGCGTGGGGGCCGCTCGCGGCGATCGTGTCGTAGCCGACGGTGTTGCCCTCGGCGCGCGCCCGGCGGTTGAACGTGCCCTCGACGAGTCGTTCGCCGCGCGCGTGCGCGACGATCTGCGGCAGGTCGGTGATGACGTCGTCGAATCCCTGCTGCGTGGCGGAGACCGCCCGGCGCATTTCGGCGATTTCGAACGCGTCTTTCACGAGTCGCAGCTCGCTGAGGTCGCGCGCGAGTTCGTCGTCACGCACGGTGTCGATCTCGGCGGCTCCCGCGAGCAGTCGGGCGGCGTCGACCTGGTCGGTCAGCGCGCGGTCGGCCTCGCGCACGATGAGCGCGTCGGCCGTGAGAGCCGCGTCAAGAGTCGCGAGCCCGGCCGTGGCGAGTCCGAGGTCGACCGCGACCTCGGCGAGCGAGGGGCGCGGGCCCGTCCAGAACTCCCCGATCTCGGGGTTGGCATAGAACTCGTCGGAGTCACGCCCCGCACCTTCGCGAAAGTAGAGCGTGGCCACGTGGCCATCGCCCGCGGGCTCGAGCACGAGCACGCTGCCGGGCACGGTGTCGGCGCCCCATCCCGTGAGGTGCGCGAAGGCCGAGTGCGCGCGGTAGGGGTAGTCGGTGTCGTTCGAGCGTTGCCGCGCAGGGCCGGCGGGCAACACGAGACGCACTCCCGGGTAGAGCGCCGACAGGCGGGCGCGTCGCTCGGCTGCGCGCGCGGCGACGGGGCGCTGGGCGGTCACGCGCGTGGGCCGCTCGGCCCAGTTGCTCGAGATGTACTGCCGAAAGGTGTCGCTCGACGGAGTAGTCGAACGGTTCTCGGTCGCGCGCGGGGCATCCTTGCCGTCGGTCATGCCTTCATTCTGGCACTGGGCGCATGCCCTCTCGCCGCTACTCGAGAATCAGCCGCGCGACGATGGGCCGGTGGTCGCTGCCACTGCCATCTTCGGTCGTGATGACGCGCATGCCCGTCACGGTGATGTCGGGGGTCACGAAGACGTGGTCGATGGGCGCCCCGACTAGCGGCGGCAGGCGCGTCGGCCAGGTGCCCACGGCTCCGTTGCCCGTCAACAGTCCCGCGTTGAGGCAGTCTCCGAAGCCGAGGCCCGCGACCCCAGCCTCGGGGTCGACGACGCGGAAGTGGTCGGCCGTCGCGTTGAGGTCGCCCGCGAGAATGACCTGCTCGCCGCGACACACGGCGTCGATCCAGCGCAGGTCAGACCGCCAGTTCGAGAGCTCGCCGGGAATCGGTGCGACGGGGTGCACGCCGATGATGGTCGGGCCCGTGCCATCGACCGGCCGCAGAACCATGCTCGGCACCACGGAGGTGTTGCCGACCGAGTCATCGACCGCGTATTCGCCGAGGTCGACCGAGATCAGCACGCTCGTCGAGCGGGCCTTGGCGATGTAGTCGAATGCTATCGAGTAGACCCACATGGGCCGTCCTTGCACGCGCGTGAGTTCGGCAATGGCGACGGCAGTCTCTTGACTCGTCTCAGGCAGCACGACGATGTCGGCGTGCTCGGCGATGACCAGGTCGGCAATGCGGTCAGCGCCGGGGGCGTCGCCGAGCGTGTTCCACGAGAGCACCGCGAGCTCGGCGGGGGCGCGGGTCGGAAACGACTCGTCGCCGAAGCCGCGCGTCGAGAGCACGGCAACATTGAGCGCCGCGAACACGACGGCGAGCAGGGCGATCGCGGCGAGGAAGCGGCGAGCACCGGCCCACAGCAGAGCGAGGAGGCCGAGCGTGAACGCCACCATGATCGCGACCGTCGCGCCGAGCGCGCGCACCGAGACGAGCTGCGCCACCACGGGAGCCTCGGCCAGGCCGAAGAGGTTCGGCCAGGCAATCACGAGCAGAGCGGCCGCAACCCCCACGATCACAGCGGCGGCAAGAAAGCGTCGGATCATGGTGCGTTGAGCCTACTCGCGGTGGTTCGGAGCGGGCTGAGGCCCGGATGCTCGCTCCGGGCGCGGCGAACGGCACAGCATCCCGCCCGTAGCATGGGGCTATGACGCGCGGCCCGATCGATCTGCACACGCACAGCAGCGTCAGTGACGGCACCGAGACGCCCACGCAGCTCATTCGCGCGGCGATTGAGGCGGGCCTCGACACCGTCGCGATCACCGACCACGACTCGACCGCAGGCTGGGATGAAGCGCTCACAGCGGCGGCCGGCAGCGGTCTGCAGGTCATTCGCGGCATCGAGCTCAGCACGCGCCACGAATGGCGCAGCGTGCACGTGCTCGGGTATCTCTTCGACCCCAACGACACGGCGATCGTGCGCGAAACGGCACGCACGCGCGACGATCGACTCAACCGTGCCGAGCGCATGGTCGCACGACTGTCAGAAGACTTCGACGTCAGCTGGGATGACGTGCTCGCGCAAAGCGGAGGCGTCTCGATTGGTCGCCCGCACATCGCCGACGCGCTCGTCGCCCGCGGCATCGTGCCCAATCGCTCGGCGGCTTTCGAGTCGATCTTGCACTTCTCGGGGGGTTACTACTTGCCCCATGAGGCGCCGACCGTTCTCGATGGTGTGCGGATGATCGCCGAAGCCGGCGGTGCCCCCGTGCTCGCTCATCCCGCAACACGCGGCCGACAGGCGGTCGTCGATGACGACTCACTCGCCCGCTTGGTCGACGCCGGACTCGTCGGCCTCGAGGTCGACCACCGCGAGAACACCCCCGATGGCCGCGAGCGACTCATCGAGCTCGCCAAACGGTTTGACCTCGTCATGACCGGCTCGAGCGATTACCACGGCGACGGCAAGCCCAATCGGCTCGCCGAGAACACGACCTCACCCGAGACCCTCGAGCGTCTTGTCGCCGCGACTCGCGGCGTCGCACCCGTGCGCGCCTAGCCTTCGTTACTCGGGAATGAGCGGCTCGATCGGTTCGGTCCACAGCGCCCACAGACCGTTGGCAAGGTCGGCTCGCGGGGCCGCGCGACCGTTGCACGCGACGGCCATGACGACCTCGCGATCAACCGAGACGCGAAAGTTCGAGAGGTAGCCACCCCAGCGGCCCGAGTGTGAGAGCGTGCCGTCGTCGTTGAGAAAGATGCCCGCGCCGTAGCGGGCACCATCGTTGTCAGAGATGGCCCCGGTGGCGTAGTCGTCGCTCACGATTTGGCCGTCGCGGTATTCGTCGCCCCACAGGGCGAGAGCGGTCGGGGTCGTGATGATTCCCGTGTGGCCGTAGGCGCTCCAGGCGCCCTGCTGAATCGAGAGATCGACCTCGTAGGAGGTCGCGATGTCGGGCGCCAGCAGGGCGGGGGCGAGGGTCATGTCGAGATCGAGGGGGCCAAACACGCGGGTCTGCAGAAAGTCGGGAAGCGATTGGCCACTGACGTTCTCGACCACGGTCGCGAGCAACACGTAGTGACTGTTCGAGTAGAAGTAGCCCTCGCCCGGTTCACGGTCGGGTTCTCGGGCGATCGCCGCAAGAGTCGTCGCCTGATCAGCCGCGTCGGTAAAGCCGATGCCGCGCCGGTCGAGCTCGATCCAATAGTCGGGCAGTCGTGCCGTGTGGTGCATGAGCGAGTCGAGAGTGGTTTCGTCGGCCCAGCGGGGCAGGCCTGAGATGTAGCGAGAGACGGGGTCGCTGAGCGAGAGCAATCCATCGCGCTGCAGCAGCAACACCGCGGTTGCCGTGAACTGCTTCGAGATCGACGCGATGTCGAAGCGGGTGCTCGTGGTGAGGGGCGTGCCCGACGCGAGGTCGGCCAGCCCGCGCGCGTTGGCCCAGACGAGCTCACCGCGCACGGCGACGGCGGCGGAGCATCCGGGAAGCGTTGTGCTCGTCAGGCTCGTGAGCAACTCGTCGCTCAGCTCGGCCTTCTTGTCGACGGCGAGCAGTCGCTTCGGTGTCTCGAGGGCCGCGCTCGTGATCACTTTGCCCTGCGGGAGGTCAGCCGTCGCACATCCGCTGAGCATCACGGTCACGAGACTGACCGCAAGTAGGGCGGCGCGGCGACGAGCGGCAATCACTCGCCCAGAGTAGTTGGCGAATGCCGTGACAAACCCTAGTCAGCTGTGGCAGGAGGATCTGACGGTGTCGCAGCACCGTCGTGGCCGCCGTGACCGCCCGGGCCGCCGGCTGGCACGGGCGTGCGCCGCACAAAGAACACCGCGGGAATCGTGAAGGTCGCGATGATCGCGCCGACCGTGAACGCGGCTCGCACACCCTCGGCCGTGACCGAGGCCACCTCGGCGCCGCCCCCACCAAACGCGGCGGCGACCGAGATGAACAGCGCGATTCCCGCCGCGCCCGCGACCTGCTGAATCGTGCCCACGATCGCACTGCCGTGCGAGTTGAGCTGCGGCGAGAGGGCCGAGAGGCCATTGGTCAAGAGGGGAGTGAAGAGCAGGGCCAGGCCGAGGCTGAGCCCCACGTTGACGACCGCGATGAGCCACAGCGGGGTGGCTGCCGTGAAGAGAGCCATGCCCCAGAGTGAGCCGGCGAGCAAGATCGATCCGGGAACGACGAGCGACATCGGGCCGACCGCGTCATAGCGGCGCCCGATCCACGGGGCGAGCAAACCCTGCAAGAGTGCGCCGGGAAGAATGATGAGGCCCGACACGAGGGCGCTCGCACCGATGACGTCTTGAACGAACAGCGGAATGAGAATGATGGCGCCGAAGAGTGCCATCGACGCGACCGTGACAATCGCAATGGAGATGGCGAATTGCCGCTCGGCAAACGTGCGCAAGTCGAGAAGTGCGCCATCGGTGCGCTGCAACACGAGTTGGCGCCACACAAAGAGGGCGAGCGACACGAGGCCGATCGCGAGAGCGATGCCTGCCGTCGTCGTCGTCGACGCGGCTTGTTCCGTCGGCTGGCGGCCCGCCTCACCGAACTCGGCGAGGCCGAACACGAGGCCGCCGAAGCCCGGAATCGAGAGCAGCACCGAGAGAACATCCAGTCGACTCGGGCGCAGTTCGCCCACATTGACCATGCGCACGGCGCCAATGACGAGGGCCGCGACCGCGATCGGCAGCATCGTGATGAACAACCAGCGCCAGTCGGCGAAACTCAGAATGAGACCCGAAAGGCTCGGTCCGATGGCGGGTGCAACCGCGATGACCGTCGAGATGTTGCCGACGACGCGGCCCCGTCGCTCGGGGGCCACGAGGGCAAAGACCGTCGTGAACAGCATGGGGAAGATGATCGCCGTGCCGCTTGCCTGCACGATGCGGGCAATGAGAAGGGCTTCAAACCCCGGTGCCGTGGCGCCCAGAATCGTGCCGGCGGTAAAGAGCGACATCGCCACGAGGTACATCGAGCGGGTCGTGAAGCGCTGCAACAGAAAGCCCGTGATCGGGATGATCACCGCGAGCGTCAGCATGAACGCGGTCGTCAGCCACTGGGCGAGCGATGCCGTGATGCCGAGTGACTCGATGAGCACGGGAATCGCGACGCCCATGAGCGTTTCGTTGAGAATGACCACGAACACCGAGCCGATGAGCAGGCCGATGACGGTGCGATCGCGCGCGGCGGTCGCGGCTGCATCACGAGTGGGGGTGGCGGGGGTGGTGTCGGTGGCAGGCATAGGCAACCCAACCTACTCCGCACCCTCGCCATTCCCGACCCCCGGCCATCACCGCGGCCGACGACCGGTTCTGGCCTAGCGTCGGGCGAACACGGCCGAGAGCGGCCCGCCGCCCTGCAGCAGCAGATTGTTGGCATCGCAGTCGACGGTCAGTTGTGCACTTTCTCCGAGGGTCGGCACGGGAGGCTCGACACCCGCCGCGGCAGCCTCGCCGGCGGTTTCGGTGGCCGATTCAACGACGAGGTACTCCGCGATCGCGATCGTGCCATCGCCCGCGAGGTCGCCCGCATCCCAGCCCCACTCGGCTGTCGCCGTTTCGACCGTCGTGATCGAGAACGGCAACGTGGTTGACCCGGCCACCAGATCACCCGTCGACGTGAGGTCGGTGTCGACCGCCAGCAGGCCGTCTTCGGTCAGCGTGAGCACTTGGGCGCCGTCCATCGCGAAGTTCTCGACGGGAATACCGAGCCCGGTGAGGTACTCGTCGGCCTGCAGTGCGTAATCAGGCACGATGAGCTCCCACGTGCCCACGATGCACTCGGTGGGCTGGCCGTCGGCGTCGGCGGCGGGCGCGGGTTCGTCAGGCTCGGGCGCGGCGGGCGGCGAGACCGAGCATCCCGCAAGAAACAGGCTCGTGGCGCCCGCGAGCGCGAACCACGACGTCAGTGATCGAACCATGGCAGACCCCCCTGCGGCGCGCGCCTCCCCTGCGCACGATCCGCAGGTCAAGTCTGCCCCACGACATCGCGTCGCGCGAGGGTTAGCTGCTGGGGGTGCTCGCCTCGCCCGTGGATGCTGCACCCGACCCACCCGTGCGGCGGCGACGGCGACGGCGCGGAGTGCCCGAGCCCTCGGCGCGCGGTTCGCCCGTGCTGGTCTGCCCGGCGGCCGCGGCACTCGAGCTGCCCGACGCGGTGCCGCGCGAGCTGGACCCGCGTGACTCGCCCCGCCCGCTCGCGCTGCCTGAACGGCTGCGCTCGCGCGGCGGGTGTGATGCTTCGCGCTCGACCTTCGGAATCGGGGTCGACTTCAGTCGGCCCTTCGACCCCTCGGGAATGTCGAGGTCGCTGTAGAGGTGCGGCGACGACGAATAGGTTTCGACGGGCTCAGGCTGATTCATCTCGAGTGCCCGGTTGATGAGCGCCCACTTGTGCATGTCGGCCCAGTCGACGAACGTGACGGCGATGCCGGTCTTGCCCGCGCGTCCCGTGCGGCCGGCACGGTGCAGGTAGGTGTCGTGGTCGTCGGGCACCGTGTGGTTGATGACGTGGGTGACGTCGTTGACGTCAATGCCGCGAGCCGCGACATCCGTGGCAATCAAGATGTCTTTCTTGCCGGCCTTGAACGCGGCCATGGCGCGCTCGCGCTGCTCTTGATTGAGGTCGCCGTGCACGGCGGCCGCGCTGAATCCGCGGTCGGTGAGCTCTTCGACGAGCTTGGCGGCGGCACGCTTGGTGCGCGTGAAGATGACGGTCTTGCCGCGACCCTCGGCCTGCAGAATGCGGCCGACGACCTCGTCTTTGTCGAGCGCGTGTGCGCGGTAGACGACGTGCTTGATGTTGGCCTGCGTGAGGCCTTCATCGGGGTCGGTCGCGCGAATGTGGATGGGCTTCGACATGAAGCGGCGCGCGAGCGCGACGATCGGCCCGGGCATCGTCGCCGAGAAGAGCATCGTGTGGCGCGTGGGCTTGGTCTGCGCGAAGAGCTTTTCGATGTCGCTTAAGAAGCCGAGATCGAGCATCTTGTCGGCCTCGTCGAGCACCATGACCTCGACGTTGGCGAGCGAGAGCAATCGCTGGCTCGCGAGGTCGAGCAAGCGCCCGGGCGTGCCGATAACAATCTGCGCACCGGCCTTCAACTGCTCGATCTGGCCTTCGTAGGCCTTGCCGCCGTAGATCGAAACGGTCTTGACGTCGCGGTTGATGGCGGCGGTTTCGAGGTCTTCGGTGACCTGCACGCACAGCTCGCGGGTGGGAACCACAACGAGCGCCTTGACGCCCGGTTCGGGGTGCAGGCCGAGGCGCTGGATGAGCGGAAGGCCGAAGCCGAACGTCTTGCCGGTGCCGGTCTTGGCCTGGCCAATGATGTCTTGGCCGCTGAGGGCCAGGGGAATGGTCTGCTCTTGAATCGGGAAGGGTTCGATGATGCCCTTGGCCGCGAGAGCCTCGACCATGTCGGGCTCAATGCCCAGGTCAGTGAAAGTCACGAGTGTGTGTCGCCTGTCGTTATGTAGAAGTGAAGGCCAGTTTAGCCGCCGGGCGCTCTTTGGCGGGGCCATCGCCTAGGCTGGGCGCGTGGCTTCGTGGTTCAGACGGCAGCGCCCTCGCGTCGAGGCGCCGACCCTGACCCCGCGCGATACCGCGGCGGCGGCACTCAAGGTCGATCTCGGCGAGTTGGCCCCCGCGGCTGATGTTTTTCTCGGGCACTGCGCGGCCCTGCACTTGGTATTCATCGAGCAGCTCACGACGGCCATGACCAACGCTCCGCGGGTTGCCGACAAAGACGCCCTCGCGCGCGTCTCGGGCGTTGTGCTTACGCGCTACCTAGCGCTCTCGACCGAGATCGAGCGACTGCAACTCGACCGCAGCGACGTCATGCAGCCGCACCTCGAGGGTGTTGAAGAGTTTGAGCGGCGCACGCGCGGCGGGCAGTGGCACGAGCAAGTCGCGAGTGCCCACGTGACGATCGGATTTCTCACCGACTTTTGGGTGCGCCTCGCCGCCGGTCTACCGGGTGAACTCAGCGGACGGGTCACCGAAGCGCTCACGCGCGGAGACCTGCAGACCCCGGTGCATCGCATTATTGAGCGGGCGATCGCGGCCAACCCCAAACTCTCGTCGCGCCTCGCCCTGTGGTGCCGCCGACTCGTCGGAGACACGATGCTGCAGGCGCGGTCGGCGCTCGTCATGCACGACGACCCCTCGCGCGATGAAGAGCAAATCGAGCCCGTCTTCACCGAGCTCATTTCGGAGCACACGCGGCGCATGGATCGCCTCGGTCTCACGGCATAGGAGCGTCATGGCTGAGCAACAACCCGCGAGCATGTTCCGCACGCTGCCCCGCACGCGGCTGGGCTGGTGGGGGTTCGGGATGCTCGGCGCGGGCGCCGCGCTCCAGCTCGTGCAGAGTGCCCTGGTCTGGGCTTCGGGCGCGTGGGGGCTCGACGCGGCCGTGCGAGTTCCCGACCTCGTGTTCGTCATCGTGATGGCAAGCGGGGTCGTTCTCTCGGCGCTCGCCGTGCTCGTGCGCCGGGACTACTCGATCATGATGATCGCCCTCGCGATCGTGACGCTCATCAGCCTCGGCGGCGTTGCCGTGCGCACGTTCTCGGGCTAGCGCAGGGCATCCGTCGCCCGGCGATTAGGCCTTAGCCGTCGCTCCCGGCTTCATGAGGCGCTCGAGCAGTTGAGCGTCAGCGTGTTCGCGGCGCTTCGGAAGCGTGAGGGCCAGGGCGAGTGCCACGAGGGGGCCACCGACCAGAGCGATGACCCAGATCCAGCCCCCGTCGAACGGCAGGCCGATCCACACGCAGATGGCCCAGATGGCGGCCGTCGCGGCAGCGCCGGCGAGCGGCACGACAAGAAGGCCGTGCGCGTGCCGGCCGGGAACGACATAGCGAACGCCCAGCGCGAGGGCTGCACCAATGACCGTGACGAAGAGCAGTTCCATGATGGCGAGCGTACCGGCTGTCGGCCGGTGGTGGGGTGCGGCTGGTTAACCGACGAAGCCCACGCGACGCGCCGAGTCGCTGCCGATCTCGACATAACCGATGGCGGCCGTCGGCACGAGGTAGAGCTTGCCCTTGCTGTCGGTCAGGCTCACGACAGGCGCGCCCTTCTCCATGGCGGCCGTGATCGCGGCCGTGATGTCAGCGGCCGACTCCGAGGTCTCGAAGGCGAGCTCGCGGGGGCTGTTGAGAATACCGATGCGAATGTCCACGACCGTCAGCGTACCCGGCGGCTCGGGGCCGAGCCCTCGTGTTCACTGAGGGCGCACCGGGCCGGCGGGTGCGCCGGTGCCGCTGTCGGCGCGCGCCGGTAGCGTGGCCCCGTGACCACCTTCGATGCCGCGCTGCCGATCGCCGACAGCGCGCCCGTGGTTCTCGACGCCGCGCAGCAACGCGTGGTAGATGCGCGTCACTCGCGCGGCACCGTCGTGCTCGGCGCCCCCGGGTCGGGCAAGACCACTGCCGTGATCGAGCTCGTGGCGAGCGCCGTGCTCGATGACGGCCTCGACCCCGAGCGCGTGCTCGTGCTCACGCCGTCGCGGCGAACCGCAACTCTGTTGCGCGACCGCCTGGCCGTGCGCGTGGGGAGCTCGCGTGCGTTGCCCGGGCCCCTCGCGCGGTCGATCTCGGCGTATGCGTTCTCGATCGTGATGGCTGCCCATCGGCTCGATGGCCTCGCCGAACCCCGTCTCTTGAGCGGTGCTGATCAGGATGCCGACCTGGCTGAATTGCTCGACCGCTCGGTGCTCGACGAGGTACTCGGGGCGGGAGTGGCACGCGGTCCCGCGTGGCCTGACCATCTCGGGCCCGACGTTCGGCGCTTGCCCGCGTTTCGCACCGAGTTGCGCGATGCGATCGCCCGCCTCAGTGAGCACGGCTGGAGCACCGACCAGTTGCGGGCAGCGGCACGCGAGCGGTCGGTGCCTGCGTGGGCCGCCATTGCCGACTTCGTCGATGAGTATCGGCGCATCTTGGGGGCCTCACGGCCGGGCCAACTCGACCCCGCTGAGCTCGTGCGAGCCGCTGTCGAGCTCGTGCGACAGCCTCCCGCGGCGATGCCCGCCGTGCCTCAGCTCGTCGTTCTCGACGACGCTCACGATGCCACGCCCAGCGGCTTCGACCTGCTCGCGGCACTCGCCTCCCGCGGAGCGACGGTCATCGCCCTCGGCGACCCCGACCTCGCGGCCAACACCTTCCGGGGTGCCGAGCCAGAGGCGCTCGCCCACCTTCCGGCCAAGCTCGGTTGGCGTGATGCCACACCGATTGTGCTGACAACCGTGCATCGCCATGGCCCAGCGCTGCGAGGGCTCACCGCCGACGTGACCGGCCGCATCGGTGCCGCGGCCGCCGGAACCCAGCGCAAAGCCGTGGCCTCACCGAAGGTGGCCGACGGCGACGTGCGGGCGATTCCCCCGACCTGGAATGGTCCTCTCCTCGCGCTCGAGGCCCCCAACCCCACGCGCGAGAGAACTCTCGTGGCCGACCTGCTGCGCGAGCGGCACTTGCTCGATGGCATTCCGTATGGGCGCATGGCCGTCATCGTGCGCAGCGGAACGATGGTCCCGGGCATCGTACGGGCGCTGGGCCAGGCCGAGGTGCCGGTGCAGTCGACGGCGGCGGGGCGACCGGTGCGCGAGCATCCCGCAGCGCGTGCCCTTATTCGGCACGTCGAGGTGGGGGTCGGTCGCGCCGAGCTCGATGCCGCTGCGGCGACCGAGCTGTTGCTGGGGCCGCTCGGTGGCATCGACCGCGTGGGCCTGAGACGACTGCGCCGTGCCTTGCGGGCCGAAGAACTGGCGGGAGACGGTGACCGCACGGCCGATGAATTGTTGGTGGATGCCCTGACGGCACCCGATCGTCTCGCCACAATTGACCACGCCATCGCTCGCCGTGCGGCGCGACTGGCGCGCACCCTGCAGTCGATCGCCGAGCGTTACCGGGCGGGTGCGACGGTCGATGAGCTTCTCTGGCTGGCGTGGAGCGAGTCGCACGTTGCCGAAGGGTGGCGCCGCGATGCGGCCGGGTTTGGGGTCGCGGCGGCCGAAGCCAATCGAGCGCTCGACGCCGTCGTGGCCGTGTTTACGGCGGCGGCCACGATTGT
>NZ_JANRKZ010000172.1:0-4540 GCF_033763155.1 Microcella sp. | reverse complement strand
CCCCGGCGACGATGCGGTGGATGCTCACCCCGGGCAGAGCGACGCCGACGTGCTGCGGCAGTACTTGTGCATCCACCACCCGCACAAAATCAGCGAGGTGGCCCGGCAGATCATGCGGCACCCTCGGATCGTCTCGGGCCTCACGCGCGTGATCGGCCCGAACGTCAAGGCCATGCAGTCGATGCTGTTCATCAAGAGCGAGAGCAAGCCGGGTCAGGCCTGGCATCAAGACGAGCACTTCATTCCGACGCGCGACCGCTCTCTCTGCGGCGTATGGATCGCGCTCGACGACGCGACGACCGAGAACGGTTGCCTGTGGGTGCTGCCTGGTTCGCACGCGCGCGGCGTGCTCTACCCCGACCGTGAGCAAACCGACGAACGCTTCGATTGCACCGACGAGGCCTACGGGTTTCCGTACACCGACGACGACGCGATCGCGGTCGAGGTGCCCGCCGGCGCGGCCCTGTTCTTCAACGGCTACCTGCTGCATCGTTCGCTCGAGAACAGCGGCAAGCACGGCTATCGTCGCGCGCTCGTCAACCAATACATGAGCGCCGAGTCGCTACTGCCGTGGCAGAACAGTGAGGGGCGCTATTTCGCCGAATACGACTTTCGCGACATCGTGATGGTCGCGGGAGAAGACCCCTACGCCTACAAGGGCCTGCGCGACCTGAGCGTGCCGGGCTCACGCGCCGATAAGTCGGGGGGCTGCGACCGTTAGAAGCTGGCCGCGTCGCCGGCAGCGCCGGGCAAAGTCGTCACCCGCAAAGTCGATATGCTCTCGCGCATGAAGTCCCTGCAGGCTCCCGATCTGCATGTGTTGCTCGACGCCGCCGTACAGCTTGCCCAGATCACCACCCCCGCCGATCTGCGCGAACAATCGGTCGAGATTCTCTTTCGCCTTGTTCCCGCGACGCGCGCGGGCTGGGTGACGATCGACCTCACGACTGGAGCGATGAGCGGCAACCACCTGCCCGAGCCGATTCCGTTCGTGATTCCCCTCATGCCCCGCGTGCTGAGCGAAGTGCCGTTGGTGGCGGAATTGCTCGCGGCACCGACGCCCGGCTCGTTGCGCATTAGCGACACGCTCACGACCGATGAATGGCACGCGCGCCCGCTGTATGCCCAGGTCTATCGCCCACTCGGCGGCGAGTATCAGATCGGCACGTTGCTTGAGGTTGACGACGGGCTCGTCGAAACCCTGGCCGTTTTTCGGGCGGACAGTGACTTCACCGATCGCGAGCTCGAATTCGTTGAAGAGTTCGCCCGGCACGTTCGGGCGACGCTCGCTCGGCTGCGTGCGGCCGCAGCGCGCGACGCGCGCGGGCTGCTGACCTCCCGGCAGCGCCAGGTTCTCGCGGCTCTGGAATCAGGCGCGACCGTGCGTCAGGCGGCGACGTCGTTGAGCATTAGCGAGAAGACGCTCGAGAACCACTTGCAAGCGATCTACCGACGTCTCGGGGTCTCGAGCCGCACAGCGGCGTTGCATCGACTGGGCGGCTAAGCGGCCCGCCGGCTGAGCGCCGGGGCGGGTGAGCGTCGCGATGATGGGGGATTTACCCCATCGATCCTCTCTCACCCTCTTGCCTAGTCTTCGATCATGACTTTCCGTGTGCCTACCCTCGTCACTCCGCTTGCTCTCGTGATTGCCGCTGGCCTGCTCGTTGGCTGCTCATCACCCGCCGACAGCGGCGGCGACACGGTCACGGAGCCCGACACGAGTTCAGAGTCGAGCGCGCCCGACGACAGCGGCACCGATCTCGGTCTGCCCGCGCAGACGGTCGGCTCTGACACCGACTGCTCCTTCCTCGCCGACGACCAGGTCGCGGCTGTTTGGGGCTTCGATGTCGTTGACCTCGACATCTCGATGGTCATCGAGGCCGGCGGCGTCGGTGGCATCCTCTACGGCTGCGACTGGAACCAGAGCGACGACGGAACCGGGCTCACCATCGGTGTTGAGGTGACTGAATACGTGTCGGCCGATGGCCCCACGCAAGCCTTCGCCGACGCTCTGAGCGGCGCAGAGTTCGATGGCGAGGGCGGCATCGATTTTGAGCCGCTCGCTGGTGTCGGCGAGGAGGCCGCTGTGCTGGCGAACCTTAACCAGGTCGACACTCCGGTGTTCTACAACGAAACTCTCATGGTGCGCTCGGGCGCCCTGCTGGTCGAGATCACCGTCACCGACATTACGGGCGGCGTAACCCCCGCGCAGTACCGCGACCAGCTCGTCGCGACGTATGAGGCGGCGTTCGGCGGCTGAGCCTCGGCGGGCACTCCCGACGTCGGCGCTCCGCGGCATGATCGCACCCAGCGGTCAGGTGCCGCGGAGGAGGGGTGCCCATGATCGGCCTCGGGTACGAGGGAATGACGATCGACGAGTTCTGCGCTCAGGTGACTGAGCTCAAGGTCTCTGTGGTCGCGGATGTTCGGCTCAACGCCCTCTCGCGCACTCCAGGCTTCTCAAAGAGCGGTCTTCGGTCCGCGCTCGCCGGCATCGGAGTCGACTACCTCCACCTACCGGCCCTGGGCAATCCGCGGGACAACCGCAGCGGCTTGCAGCATCCCGACAGTGCCGAAGGTCGTGAAGCCCACGAGAGGTACCGAGCGATCGTTCTCTCGCCGGCTGGTCGGCGGGCAATCGACGACCTTGCCGATCTGGTGCAGGGCGAGAATGTCGGCTTCTTGTGTGTCGAGCGAGATCAACGCGGATGCCACCGCCAGGTGGTGATCGATCACGTGATAGCCCGCCTGCTGGCCTGCGGCTGAGGTCCTTGCCGTGACATCGCGTGGCGAAAACGCAAGTCGCACTCTGGCAATTCAGCTTTGTCTGGGCGGGTGGCCCCGCGGTCGCTGGCGACACGATCTTGATCTGTGGTGAAATCGGCACATGACGCTGTGTGACGCATCGCGACGCCATGTGACGCGCCGCGACCGTGTGTGACGGGCGGGTTCGACGCGGCGGGCATCCCGATCGTACGGTCATGACATGACGATCCTCACCGACACCTTTGCCCCGTCCACCGTTCCCGCGGTCACCGCCGATGAGCGCGCAGCGCGCCTCACCGATGCGGGCTCCGCCTGGGGCGAGCGCATCGCCGCCAACCCGGCCGCGGCTCAGCTCACCTACCGCGTCAGCGGCGAAGGCGAGGGCTCGGTCGCCTCGAACATCCGCGCCGGCAAGCACACCTTCCTCGTCGACGAGCCCGGCGCCCTCGCGGGCGACGACGTGGCCGCGAGCCCCGTCGAGTACGCGCTCGGGGCCCTCATCTCGTGCCAGATCGTCGTCTACCGCCTCTACGCGCAGGGGCTCGGCATTCAGGTCGACGACATCCGCATCGATGCCGAAGCTGACCTGGATGCGCGCCGCCTCTTCGGCATCGACGAGACGGTGCGGGCCGGCTTCAGCGACGTGCGGCTCACCATCACCATCACGGGCCCCGAGAGCGAAGAGCGCTACCAGCAGCTGCGTGACGTCGTCGACGCCCACTGCCCCGTGCTCGACCTCTTTGCTAACCCGACCCCGGTCAGCGCGGTCGTGCGCACCGCCTGAGCACTCAGTCGCCCCCGTGAGGTTTATCACGGGTGCAGCCGGTCGCGCAATGCATTCTCGATCTGCGAAAGGCTCGGCTGGCCAGCGAACCCCGAATCTGTGCGGTAGATGCGGCATGCGAGATCGGCGGTCGACCCGTCTGAGGGGAAGAGGTCGACACCGTCGATGAGAATGGTCGGCGACCCAGCGAAGGCTACCGCGGCGGCTTCCTCGGGCGAGCTCAGCAGCACGTTGGTCACGACGACGTCGTCGCGGCCGAGCGCCGTCAAGGCCGTGCGCACTCGATCGCTTGCTTCGCGCCAATTGGGGCACGCGTCAATGTGCAAGACCGTGATCGTCATGGGGTGAGAGTACCGCTGGGTGGCTCCACCCTCACGACCTGCGCTTGAGCAGGCACATCGTGCGGTTCTGATCACCTTCGTCACCCCTCTGCGACAGAATGGCCGCATGCTCGATGCGAAGATCTCCCAACTTGTCGCTGACTACGGCGTCGAGGTCAAGGCGAAGCTCGCGGGCACGGGTGAGCCCGAAGAGGCCTTGCGTGTTCCGATCGAGCACCTCGTCACCGCCATCGGCGAGTTCGGCGGCAGGAAGACCATCCTCGACGGCGAAGCGCACCTCACCGAGTTGAGCTCGCGGCCTGACTTTGCCGTGCGGGTGAAGGGCGCGGTCGTTGGCTACATCGAGGTCAAGAAGGCGGGCCTCTCTCTCGACCCGGGCACGTTCTCGGGCCACAACCGCGACCAGTGGAATCGCCTGAAAGACCTGCCCAACCTCATCTACACCAATGGCTCAGAGTGGCGCCTCTACCGTGGCGAGGCTCAGCCGGCACTCGTGGCGCAACTCTCCGGCGGGCCGCTCGACGTGGCGGGCGCGGGCTTGAGCCCCGACTCCGCGTTCGCTGCGCTCGTAACCGACTTTCTGAACTGGCACCCCGTCCCGATCAAGACGGTCGCGAAACTGGTCAGCACGGTGGCCCCGATCACGCGG
>NZ_JANRKZ010000171.1:0-4757 GCF_033763155.1 Microcella sp. | reverse complement strand
CATCGTGTTGTGGGTGCCCACGCGCACGGGCTCGTTCGTGGCCGTTGCTCACACGCGGCCCTCGAGTTCAGCCACGCTGTTCTACCGCGACTTCGTCGGGCAAGAGATCAAGCCCGAGTGGCGCCGGCAAGTGACGCAAGCCTTCGAGACCGCCGCAATCGTCGACTCGTCGGCGCCCGACTGGTACGAAGAGACGCCCACGCGCATGCGGGCTGTACCGGTGCTGCGGCGCGGCGGGCGGGGCGGCAAGGCCGTGACCGAGCATCCGATCGCCGTCATCACACGCCACACCAACCTGAGCGAAGCGCGCATGCCCAGCCGCCAAGAGCTCACGTTCAACGAGTGCGCCAACGACCTGTTTGCCATGATCGCGGCCGGCGACTTTCCTGACCTGGCCGCCCCGAGCGGCCCGCGCCGGGGTGCCCCGCGCGCGAGCGACGGCCTCATTCGGCTCGACCTCGACGGCATTGTCACCTTCGCGAGCCCCAACGGGCTGAGCGCCTTCAACCGCATGGGCTTTGCGGGCGAGCTCGAAGGGCAGTCGCTCGCGACCGTCACGACGAGCCTGCTCGCGGGCCGCCCGCAACAGGTCGACGAATCGCTGCCGCTCGTCGTCACGGGGCGCGCGCCGTGGCGCACCGACATCGAGTCGCGCGGCGTGACGGTGACGCTGCGCACGATTCCGCTGCTGCTCGACGGCCGGCGCATCGGCGCGCTCATTCTCGTGCGCGACGTCAGCGAAGTGCGCCACCAAGAGCGCGAGCTCATCACAAAAGACGCGACGATTCGCGAGATTCACCACCGGGTGAAGAACAACCTGCAGACGGTCGCCTCGCTGCTGCGCATCCAGGCCCGTCGGTCACACACCGACGCGACGCGGGATGCCCTGACGCAAGCCATGCGCCGCGTCGCCGCCATCGCCGTGGTGCACGACACCCTCAGCGAAGGCCTCAACCAAAACGTCGACTTCGACGTGGTGTTCTCGCGCGTGCTTATGCTCATTGCCGAAGTGGCCTCGAGTCACAACACTGTCGTGCGACCGCTCTCGACCGGCAGCTTTGGCACCCTGCCGAGCGAATACGCCACGCCGCTCGCACTTGCGCTCACCGAGCTCGTGACCAACGCCGTCGAGCACGGCCTCGAAGGTCGACCCGATGGCGAAGTCGAGATCATCGCCTCGCGCACCGACGAGGCCCTCTCGGTCAAGGTGCGCGACAACGGCGGGGGAATGCCCGAGGGCAAAGTGGGTTCGGGCCTCGGCACGCAGATTGTGCGCACGCTCATTCAGGGCGAGCTGGGCGGCACGATCGACTGGCACACCCTCGAGGGCGAAGGCACCGAAGTGACGATCGACGTACCGCTGCTTTATCTCAAGCGCCGGGCCTAGCGCACGCGCGGGCCCGGCGCCTGCTGGGCGTCGTTTGCAATGCCCATCGCGCCCCGGGCATGACAACGCCCCGGGTGCATCGCTGAGATGCAGCCCCGGGGCGCTGTGGATGATCGAGTGAGCGTTAGCTCGCGCGGCGAGCGCGGGCGGCGCGGCGCTTGAGGGCGCGGCGCTCGTCTTCGCTGAGGCCACCCCACACGCCCGAGTCTTGGTTGGTCTCGAGGGCGTACTGGAGGCACGTCTCGGTCACCGAGCAACGGCCGCACACGGCCTTGGCCTTCTCGATCTGGTCGACCGCGGGGCCGGTGTTGCCGACCGGGAAGAATAGCTCGGGGTCAGCGGTGAGGCAGGCTGCTTTGTCGCGCCAATCCATGGGAAAGTGCTCCTTTATCGTGGGTCAGGTAGCATGCGCCGAAGGTTGACAGACGCGCTACATCGTCGGTGCTCACACTGATGGTCGGCACCGCCGATTCGGTGAGAGAGAAGGTTCTGGGAACGTCGCCCACCGCTCTGTAGGCGTCACATCAACCGCATATAGGTTCCCATAGGCTGGTTGTCAAATCAATAGGTTTGCATCGGATGGTTTGCATGGAAGACACCCAACGTTCGCCGTACGTCACCGTGCTTGTCATTTTGCTGGCGGCGCAGTCGTTGCTCATTGTGGCCGCCACGGCTTTTCTCGTCATTGAGCTGCTGCTGGCCGAAGCGGAGTTTCCGCCCACGGCCATCGCCCTCACGGTGCTCGTGCTGCTGGCCGCCGTGTGGCTCATTGCCATGACGATCGGCGTGCATCGCGGCCGCGCGTGGACGCGGGGGAGCGTGCTCACCTATCAGTTCTTGCAGCTCGCGATCGGGGTTGGCAGTGTGCAGGGCTTCATTCCGCGCCCTGACATCGGCTGGTGGGTCATCGCCACCGCCGTGCTCGGCATCGTGCTGATCTTGAGCACGCCCGTGACGCGGTACCTCGACCGCCGCGACTAGCGGCCTGAGCGGCTAGTCGAGGCCGAGCGCTGCGCTGATGCGCCGGGCCTCTAGTCGAGGCCCAGCTTCTTGCGCAGGCTCGCGACGTGACCCGTGGCCTTGACGTTGTAGAGGGCGTGCTCGATCGTGCCCTTTTCGTCGATGACGAAGGTTGAGCGAATGACGCCCATGACCGTCTTGCCGTACATCGACTTCTCGCCGTAGGTGCCGTAGGCGTTGTGCACGGTGAGGTCGGGGTCGCTCAGCAGGGAGAAGGGCAAGTGCTCTTCGGCGGCGAACTTCTGCAGGGCATCCGTCTCATCTTTCGAAACGCCCAGCACGACATAGCCGGCGCCCTTCAGCGAAGCGAGGTTGTCGCGAAAGTCGCAGGCCTGCGTGGTGCAGCCGGGGGTGCTCGCGGCGGGGTAGAAGTAGAGCACGACCTTTTGGCCGGCGAAGTCGGCGAGCGACACGTGCGCGCCATCTTTGTCGGGCAACGTGAACGAGGGGGCCGGGGCTCCGGCCTCAAGACGGGACTGGGCCATGAGGGCTCCTTCGCAATTCAGTGACGCGCGGTCGGCAACCGGTGCCGGTGACTGCACAGTGTATGGATGCCCGCTCGACGTCGCCTGAACGCCAGCCGAGTGCCGCGCGCGTCGCCCACTCGCCACCCAGTCGCCAGCCGCTCGTCGACTCGTGTTCACGAGCGGTGCTTAGCGTCAAGCCATGCGGATCTCGGTGATCGGGTGCGGATATCTCGGAGCAGTTCACGCGGCGGCCATGGCCGAACTCGGGCATGAAGTGGTCGGCATCGACCTCGACCCGCTCAAGATCGATACGCTCGCGAAAGGCGGGGCGCCGTTCTTCGAGCCCGGGCTCACCGAGCTGCTCGAGCGGGGCATCGCCGCTGGTCGGCTGTCGTTCAGCACCGACATCGAGGCCGCGCGCGGAGCATCCGTGCACTTCATCGCTGTTGGCACGCCGCAGCGGCCCGACGGCTCGGCTGACCTCACGGCCGTGAACGCCTCACTGCGCGCCGTGATCGGAGTGCTGACGCCCGGCGACCTTGTGGTGGGCAAGTCGACCGTGCCCGTGGGCACCGCGCAGGTGCTGCAGCGCGAGGTCGAGCGAGCGGGGGGCTCGCTCGCGTGGAACCCCGAGTTTTTGCGCGAAGGATTCGCCGTGCGCGACTCGCTCGAGCCCGACCGCATGGTCTATGGGGTCACGCCGGGTGACTCGCGCTCGGCCGAGACCCTTGATCGCGTTTACCGCGCGATGCTCACGGCCGGCACCCCGCGCATGGTGACCGACCTCGCCACCGCCGAGCTCGTCAAGGTGGCCGCCAACGCATTTCTTGCGACCAAGATCTCGTTCATCAACGCGATGGCCGAGATCGCCGAAGTTGCGGGCGCCGACGTCACGCAGTTGGCCGACGCGATCGGCTATGACGCCCGTATCGGCCGCCGGTTCTTGAACGCGGGCATCGGATTCGGGGGCGGATGCTTGCCCAAAGACATTCGTGGCTTCATCGCCCGCGCCGACGAGCTGGGGGTCGGGCATGCACTCGACTTCTTGCGCGATGTCGACCAGGTCAACCTGCGTCGTCGCGATCGCGTTGTCGATCTCACGCGCGACGCCCTCGGCGGCTCGCTCGTGGGCCGTCGCGTGACCGTGCTGGGGCTCGCCTTCAAGCCCGACTCTGACGACGTGCGCGACTCACCCGCTCTCGACATCGCCCGGCGCTTGCACGCCGAGGGCGCGATCGTCACGGCGACCGACCCCGAAGCGATCGAGACCTCGCGGCCCATCGCGCCCGACCTCACCTACCGCGACTCGGTGCACGAAGCCGTGCTCGACGCCGAGGTCGTGCTCGTGCTCACCGAGTGGGCGCTCTACCGCCAACTCGACCCCGTCATCGCGGCGCGGCTGGCCTCGCCCTCGGCCGTCGTCATCGACGGTCGCTTGTGCCTTGACGCCGAGCAGTGGCGCGCCGCGGGCTGGCGCTATCGAGCGCCCGGCCGACTCATTGATCGCTCTCGCGATCTTCTCGCCGTCTGATCACCCACGCCGCGATCGCGTCGATCGCGAGGCCGAGCGAGATGGCCACGACGACCGAGACGACCACGGCCACGACGGGAACCTCGGCGAGCGCGGCTCCGAACAGCGCGCCGATGATGACGTTGTAGACGGCCCACGCGAGCCCCGCGGCGGCCGACAGCGGCAGAAAGAACCGCACAGGCAGTCCGCTCGCTCCCGCGGTCAGGTTGACGGCGATGCGCGCGAAGGGCACATAGCGCGCGGTGAAGATGAGCACAGCAGGCCGCGAACGGATGGCCGCACTGGCTTTGTCGATCGCGACACGAATCGGGCGCATCCGTTGCCATCGCCACCGATCGGTGCCCGCCCGGCG
>NZ_JANRKZ010000170.1:0-4559 GCF_033763155.1 Microcella sp. | reverse complement strand
GCACGGGGCCGATTTCGGCGATGAGCGCGAACATCAGCAAGAAGGCCACGGCGCTGCAGACGATCGCGAGCACAAACACTGAGGTGATGACGGGCGGCGACGGAACCTCGGTCGGCCACCCCCCGGTCATCGCGACAATGGGCACGTAAATGAGACCCGCGATCGTGAGCGCGAGGGCCATGACGCCGAGGCCCGGGAGGTCGTGCATCCACTTCGACAAGATGGCGGGGCCGACGGCATAGCCGACGACGGCAACACCGATGAGGGCGACGGCCCCGAGGTCTCCGCCGCCGAGGTCGAGGCCGACAACCGCGGCAACGCCCGCCGTGCCCGTGATGAGGCCGAGCACCGTGAGCGCCGTCACGCGGTGGCGACGGCCCATGACGAATGCGACGCCGATGGCCACGAGCGGGATGCTCGCGAGCAGCAACCCGGTCGTCGAGCTCGGCAGCGTCTTCTCGGCCGCGTTGAGCGCATACCAGGGCAGCACGATCTCGGCGACCGCGAACGCCAGCAGAGGCTTCCAGCGCCGCAGCACGGGGGCGAGCGCCCGCTGGCGCGCGGCGATCGGCAGCAGCAGCGCCGCCGCGATGAGGCAGCGGGCGAGCACGAGAAACTCTGGCGTCAGCTCAGCAACCGCGATCTTGATGAAGAGATACGGGATGCCCCAGATGAGTCCGAGCGCGACGAACAGGTACAGGCCGCGACGAGTCATTGCTCCATCATGGCGGAGGCTCGGCGTGCTCTCGCACGCGCACGTGAGCACGGGCGTAGCCTGGCGCCGTGCCGCACCCGAACTCTCGCCAGGCGAAGGCTGCTCGCCGTCGGCGTCGGCGCGTGGCGGCGGCCGACAACGACCTCACGCCCGCACAGTGGGCCGAGCTGCAGCGGCTGTGGGGCGGCTGCGCCTACTGCGGTGCGATCGACCGACCGCTGCAACGCGATTGCGTGCAGCCCATCGCCCGAGGCGGTCGCTACACGCTCGATAACGTCGTGCCCGCGTGTGGCTCGTGCAACGCGAGTAAGAGCAACGACGAAGTCACGAGCTGGATGCGCCGCACCCGCCGCGACGAGCGCCAGTTTCTCGAGCGCCTCGTCGCGGTGCGCGCGGCCCTCGATGAGTTAGCGTGATCGCGTGCGCCGCTTTCTGCCTCCGTTTTTGATCACTCTCGCGCTCGTCGCGATGTTCGCCACAGCGGCATTCGTTGTGCAGGCGCTCGATGGTGAGTCGATTGATGCCGGACGATCCGATGGCGCCTCGACCCCGGTCGGGGCAGAGGTCGAGTTCGACGAAGACTTCGGCGAGGTTGTGGTCTACGACGTTCTCGACGACGGATCGCTCGACCCGGAGCCCGAGGGTGTCACGGCCGAGGTGTGGGATCTCTGGATTCGCCTCGTCGGAGCCGATGCCGCGGCCTCGTCGATTAGCCAATTTCGCGTGGGGGACTCGGACACGAGCGACACGCTCGCGTACGTCTACCAAGACACCAACCCGCAGTTCTTCACGCTTGCCGTCAACCTGGCCACGGCCGACGACGAGCAGCTCATGGTCGCGACCCTGGTGCACGAATATGCCCACGTGTTTTCGTTCGGCCCCACCGAGTTTGAGCGCAAGGTCGAGGCGTGCGACACCTTCGAAACCATCGAGGGGTGCGCGCTTGCCGACTCATACCTCTATGCGTTCTACGAGGCTTTCTGGGCTGACTACACCGACCGCCCCGACCTTGAAAACGTCGACCCTGACATCGCGTGGGAGTTCTACCTCGCGAACGAAGAAGACTTCGTGAGCGACTATGCCGCCACCAACCTCGGCGAAGACTTTGCCGAAAGCTTCATGACGTTCGTCATTGAAGAAGAGTGGTCACCCGACACGCCAACGGGCGCCAAGCTCGAGTTCTTTACGCAGTACCCCGAGCTCGTGGAACTGCGGGAACAGATGCGCGCCGGCGCAGCAGACGAACTTGGGTTGACATAGCACTATAAAGTGCTATAACGTTTAGTGAGGCGGTTGACCGATCGCTTCATCCGAACGCGGCACCCCCGGCCGCGCTGACACCGCGGCCCCGGCCGCGTTCCCGAGGAGCCATCATGCAGGTGCATGCATCCACTGAGCCCGGCCTCGTTGCCGTGGCGATTTCTGGCCGTTTTGACGCGCACGGCATCGACCGCTTCGACCGCGAGGTCATCGACCTCATTTCGGCCGAGCACGCGCATGTCATCATCGATCTCGCCGACGTCGAGTTCATGGACTCGAGTGCTCTCGCCGGGCTCGTTCGTGCCCTCAAGGCCACGGTTGCCCACCACGGCTCGGTCACGCTCGTCGCCGTGAGCGACGCCGCGCGCATCATTCTCGAGCTCACGCGTCTTGACGCTGTGTTCGCAACGGCGCCGTCGATGGCGGATGCTCGCGCCCGCGTTCTGACGGCAGCCTGACCCATGACCGCCATCGTCGAGAGGCCGGCCACCGTGCGCAGCGCGTGGGCCGATCTGCTGCCGTCGCGTGTGAGCACGAGTGTGCCCGCGCCCGAGGTGACGCATGCCGCGCGCGTGCAGCGCGCTCTCTCGACGACTGACCGCCTTATCGTCGGGTCGATCAGCGCAGCGTCTCACGCGCGTGGACTTCACGGCGCGGGTGGAGACCTTGTTGACCTCATCGAGTCTGACGGCCGTCTGGTGGCCGTGCTCGGTGACGCGGCGGGTCACGGGGCAGCAGCATCGCTCATCGCCGCCGTCGTGCTCTCGAGCGTGCAGCACCACGTGGCACACCTGGGCCCCAACCCGGGTGTGCTGCTCTCGGCCGTGGATTCATCGGTTCGCGACATGCTCGACCGCGCCGCGGCAATCGCGACGCTGGCGATCGTCGCCATCGACCCGGCCGAGGGTACCCTCCGCATCTCCTCGGCGGGGCACCACCCCGTCATGCTCGCGACGGCCGACGCCGTGCGGCGCCTCGGCCCGACGTGCACTCCGCTGGGCGCGCGCGACGTGTGCTCGACTGAACTCACGGCTGACTTCACGCCCGGCTCTGCCCTGCTCATCACGAGCGATGGCATTACCGAGCAGCCCAATGAGAGCGACGACGAGTTTGGCCTCGAGCGGCTCGGCGCTCTCGCCGACGAGGCTCGTCGTCGCACGCCCGTCGCTGCCATCGCGCGCGTCTTGCACGAGGTGGATCAGCACGCCGGTGCAGCCGAGCAGTTCGATGACCGCGCGGTCATTGTCGTGAGGGCAGGTTACTCGTCATGAGAACCCACGACTACCTCATCGACGGAGGCCTCGACTTCTCCTACCTCGACGAGCGACTCACGACCCTGCTGTCGCGCTCGGCGCCTTGGCTCGACGGCGACGACGCGCGCCGTGCACGTTTGGGCCTGCACGAGCTGCTCGTGAACATCCGTCGCCACGCTTACAACGGCGCGATCGGCCCCATCAGCGTCGGGATGACCGCCTCACCCGGCGGCGTCACGGTCATGGTGACCGACTGGGGTTCGGGGCTGCCCGAGGTGCAGCGTCGCGTGCTGCCCACCGTCTCTGACCACGGTGGCTACGGCCTCGGCATCATCGACCGCGTCTTCAGTGAAGTCGAGTACCGCCGCGCCTCGGGGCGCAACGAGTGGGTGCTCGCCGTTCACGCTGCGGATGTGACCACGCGGTGACTTCTCTCGCCCTCGCGCAGCCGTCGGCCGTGCGTGCCGCTGGCGTGCGCGCCGAGCAGGCCCGCGCCGCCGAATTGCGGGTCGCCCGTCGCATCGTGCACGTCGTCAGCGCCGTGTACTTTCTCGTGGCGTTCGTGGTCTTTCGCGAGGTGCTGTTTGCGATTCCCGCGGTGTTGCGCGGTGAATCGGTCATCGTGGGCGACGAACTCGTGCCCTTCTTCAACGTCAACAGCCAACTGCTCGAGCAAGCGGCCGGCGAGTTCAACCAGCTCACCAACGGCTACGAGTTTCGCGTTCGCTACTCGTTTCTGACGACGTGGCTGCGGCACTACCAGGTGCTGCCGTTTGCGATTCTGCTCGTCATTCCGCTGATCGTCATTGCGGCGTACCGCACGGTCGTGTGGTTCATCACCGACGTCTTTCGCACGCTCTCGCCCGTCACGGTCGCCCTCGCCACGGCTCTGCCCGTCGGCCTGATCTACGCGATCATGATCTACGCCAAGGTCACGCACTTCTACACGCTCGCGCTTGGCCTCGCGATGGTCACTATCTCGGTGCTGCTCATGCTGCACTCGCTGCTCTTCTCGACGAAGGGCTGGGTGCGCCGCGCCGTCATCTCGTCGATCGTCACGCTGCTCAACCCAGCCGTGCACTATCTCGTGCTTTTCGTCGTCTTCATCTTCGTCGCGGGCGTGACGCTCATGCTCGGTGAGTTCGCCGCCTGGATTCGCTCGGGTGGCCCGCGGCGGTGGGCGGCGTCGGTCGCCGCTTTTCCGAGTCGCGTGCGCCGTGCCGCGCGATGGGTGCGCCGCCCCACTCGGCCGCACCGGCCGCTGCGACGGCTGCGCATCCGTCTGCACCGCGCTGGCCAGACGACCATGGGTCGCGGCGTCGTGGCCGTCG
>NZ_JANRKZ010000169.1:0-9067 GCF_033763155.1 Microcella sp. | reverse complement strand
ACGTCGTCAAGCGCGTGATGGTGGCGCAGGGCGCCGACATCAAAGAGGAGTACTACTTCTCGGTGCTGCTCGACCGCGCCAACCGCAACTACCTCGCGCTGTGCAGCTATGAGGGCGGCATGGAGATTGAGCAGCTCGCCGAAGAGCGCCCCGAGGCGCTCGCGCGCGTCGCGGTCGACCCGGCCGTGGGCATCACGCTCGACAAGGCACGCGAGATTGCCGTTGCCGCGAAGTTCCCGGCCGAGCTCGTTGAGAAGGTCGCACCCGTGTTCGTCTTGCTCTACGGCGTCTACGTTGCCGAAGACGCCACGCTCGTTGAGGTGAACCCGCTCGTGCTCACGGGCGCCGGCGACATCGTCGCGCTCGACGGCAAGGTCAGCCTCGACGAGAACGCCAGCTTCCGTCAGCCGGGCCACGAGGCGTTGGAAGACAAAGATGCCGCTGACCCGCTCGAGGCGAAGGCCAAGCAGCACGACCTCAACTACGTCAAGCTCGACGGTGAGGTGGGAGTCATCGGCAACGGTGCCGGCCTCGTGATGTCGACGCTCGACGTCGTGGCCTACGCGGGCGAGAACTACGGCGGTGTGAAGCCTGCCAACTTCCTCGACATCGGCGGTGGCGCCTCGGCCGAGGTCATGGCCGCTGGCCTCGACGTGATTTTGGGCGACCCGCAGGTCAAGAGCGTGTTCGTCAACGTGTTCGGTGGCATCACCTCATGCGTCGCGGTGGCCAACGGCATCGTCTCGGCCCTTGAGATGCTCGGCGATTCGGCAACCAAGCCGCTCGTGGTGCGTCTCGACGGCAACCAGGTCGACGAGGGGCGCGCGATTCTTGCCGCGGCTGCCCACCCGCTCGTCACTCTCGCCACGACCATGGACGAGGGCGCTGACAAGGCTGCCGCGCTCGCCGCGAAGTAAGGGAAACGCGAACAATGTCGATCTTTCTGAACAAAGACTCCAAGGTCATCGTGCAGGGCATCACGGGCGGTGAGGGCACCAAGCACACGGCCCTCATGCTCAAGGCCGGCACGCAGGTTGTCGGTGGCGTCAACGCCCGCAAGGCCGGCACGACCGTCTCGCACGTTGCGGCTGACGGCTCGCCGATCGACCTGCCCGTGTTCGCGACGGTGGCCGAGGCTATGGCCGCGACCGGTGCCGACGTCTCGATCGCTTTCGTTCCGCCGGCGTTCTCGAAAGACGCCGCATTCGAGGCCATCGACGCTCGCATCGGTCTGCTCGTCATCATCACCGAGGGCATTCCCGTGCTCGACTCGGCCGAGATCTGGGCGCACGCTCAGGCGACGGGCAACGCGACGCGCATCATCGGCCCCAACTGCCCCGGCATCATCACGCCGGGCGAGTCGCTCGTGGGCATCACGCCGGCCAACATCACGGGCAAGGGCCCCATCGGCCTCGTCTCGAAGTCGGGCACCCTGACGTATCAGATGATGTTCGAGCTGCGCGATCTCGGCTTCTCGACCGCGATCGGCATCGGCGGCGACCCCATCATCGGCACGACGCACATCGATGCCCTCGCGGCGTTCGAGGCCGACCCCGAGACGAAGGCGATCGTCATGATCGGCGAGATCGGCGGCGACGCTGAAGAGCGCGCGGCCGACTTCATCAAGGCCAACGTCACGAAGCCTGTGGTGGGCTACGTGGCGGGGTTCACCGCCCCCGAGGGCAAGACGATGGGCCACGCCGGCGCCATCGTCAGCGGCTCGGCGGGCACCGCGCAGGCCAAGAAAGAGGCCCTCGAGGCTGCGGGTGTCAAGGTCGGCAAGACGCCGAGCGAGACGGCCGCCCTGATGCGCGAGATCATCGCGGCGCTCTAGGCAGCATCCGCCGCAGCATTGTCGACGGCCCCGCTCCTCTCACGAGGTGCGGGGCCGTCGTCATGTCCCCGGCCATTCGGCGGATTGCGCGGCTGTCGTGTTGCGTCGCGGGACTCTGGGTGGGCTGCTCCTCTCGTGCAATGTGCCTCTCGCGGCACGTGCCATGATCGGCACATTGCGTGAGGGGAGAATCCCTGGGGAACATTGCTGGCTGTTCCCGATGTCGCCTAGCCCGCGCAGCTGCCGCACGGCTTATGGCGCGCATCCGTATCCCGACGAGTAAATCTCGCTTGGCGGCCAGCAGAATGCGCAGCGGGGCCCCGGCCTAGACTGACCCCGCGATGAAGAAGCTCATCTCTAGCCCCGAGACGGTCGTCGCTGACGCCCTGCGCGGCCTCGCGCTTGCGCACCCCGGCGTGCGCGTCGACCACGAGCGCCGCGTTGTCTATCGCGCTGAGCCGAAAGACTTCGGCACCGTCGCGCTCGTGAGCGGCGGAGGCTCGGGGCACGAGCCCCTGCACACGGGCTATGTGGGCTTCGGGATGCTCGACGCGGCCGTCGCGGGTGACGTGTTTACCTCGCCCACGCCCGACCAGATTCACGGCGCCACGGTGGCCGTCGACCGCGGAGCGGGCGTGCTCCACATCGTCAAGAACTACACGGGCGATGTGCTCAACTTCGAGCTTGCCGCTGAGCTCGCGCAGGCGGCGCGCATCGACGTGCGCACGGTGCTCGTTGCTGACGACGTGGCCGTGGCCGATTCGACGTTTACGGCGGGACGCCGCGGCACGGGCACGACCGTGTTGCTCGAAAAGATCGTGGGTGCCGCGGCCGAGCAGGGCCACGACCTCGATACGCTGCACGACCTGGCGACCCGCATCGCCGCCTCGGGCCGCTCGATGGGGGTTGCGCTGAGTGCCGCGACGGTTCCCGCGGCGGGTGTGCCCACCTTTGAGCTCGCCGACGATGAGATCGAGTGGGGCGTGGGCATTCACGGTGAGCCCGGGCGGGCGCGCCAGACAATGGCTGCCGCGCCCGAACTCGCGGAACGCCTCGTGGGCCCGCTTGTGGCCGACGGCTTGCCCGCGGGCGACGCGATCGTCATGCTCTCGGGCCTCGGCGCTACGCCGCTCATTGAGCTCTACGCGATGCTTGCCGAGATGGTTCCGCTGCTCGAGGCCGTGGGGGTGCGCACGGTTCGCACGCTCGTGGGCAACACCATCACGGCTCTCGACATGGCGGGCTGCCTCATCACGGTGCTTCCGGTCGACGCCGAACTGCTCGCGTATTGGGACGCCCCCGTCGACACCCCGGCCCTACGGTGGGGGCGATAACCGTGCTGACACTTGCCGTCACGACCGACTGGCTGCGCCGCTGGGCGAGCGAGATTGCCGAGAACGAGCAGCACCTCACCCGACTCGACGCAGCCATCGGCGACGCCGATCACGGCGCGAACCTGCAGCGCGGCATGAGCGCCGTGGTGGCCCAGCTCGATGCCCAGCCGCCCTCGACGGTGCGCGAAGCGCTCACGCGCGCGGGGCTCACGCTCGTGAGCACCGTGGGCGGAGCGAGCGGCCCACTCTTCGGCACCCTGCTGTTGCGGGCGGCGACCGCGTGCGGCGATGCCTCCGCGCTCGATGGCCCCGCGCTCGTCGCGGCCTTGCGCGCCGGAGCCGCAGGCGTGCAGCAACGCGGCCACGCTGAGCTCGGCGATAAGACGTTGCTCGATGCGCTCGTGCCCGCGATTGAGGCCCTGGATGCTGCGGTCGCGACGGGCGCTCCGCTTACCGCGGCAGCATCCACCGCCGCGATCGCGGCCGGCGTCGCTCGCGATGCCACGGCGGAGCTCGTCGCGCGTCGCGGCCGGGCAAGCTACTTGGGCGACCGCAGTCGGGGCTCGATCGACCCGGGGGCTGCCTCCGCAGCGCTCATGCTCGACGCTCTCGCGGCAGCACTCGCGGCCGCGGCCTCGGTGCCCACCGCGCCCATTTCCACCCCGACAACCGCGACCGAGGCGCCGACGGTGGCCCCGCGGCGCACGGCCGATCGCCGTGCGCCGCGCGTGGGTCTCGTGCTCGTCTCGCACAGTCGGGCCCTGGCTGAGGCCGCGGCCACGCTCGCGCGCGAGTTCACGCCCGCCGACCCTCCACGAATCGCGATTGCGGCGGGCCGCGCCGACGGCGGCACGGGCACGAATGCGACACGGGTGGCCGCGGCTATCAGTGAGGCCTCCGAGGGCGTCGGCGTTGTCGTGCTTACCGATCTCGGCTCAGCCGTGTTGAGCGCCGACATGGCTCTCGAGTTCATCGCGCAGCGCATTGATGTGCGGGTCGTTCCCGCGCCCTTCATCGAGGGTCTGCTCGCTGCCGTGGTGCGGGCCGCGACCGGTGACAGCATCGACGTTGTCGCGGCCGAAGCCTCGGCCGCGCTCGCGCCGAAAGTCGCCTTGCTCGCGGGTTCGGCGACATCGACCGATGCGCCGGGCCCCGCGGCGTCCGGATCCGCCGCGACGCCATCGCCCGCTGCAGCACCCGACCAGCCCAGCGCATCCGCGATCGCTCTCGTGCGTAATGAGGGTGGCCTTCACGCCCGCCCTGCGGCCGAGATCGCCGCGCTCGCCGCCACCTTCTCGTCGACGATCTCGCTCGCCGTGCCGGGCAAGCCAGCGGCTCCTGCCGCGAGCCCGCTGAGCATCTCGATCTTGATCGCGAAGCCCGGCACCGAGGTTGAGGTGAGCGCCACGGGCGATGACGCCACCGCCGCCGTGCGCGCGATCGCCGACCTCATCGAGGGTGGATTCGGCGAACCCCTCGTGACGGCACCGACTCCGACCGTCGTGCCTGCCCTGCTCGCCGACGCGGTCGAACCCGATCGCGGTTCGGGGCCCCTCGGCGTCAGCTCGGGCCGCGTGGTCGGGCCGGTTGCCGTGCTCGTGCACGCGATTGCCGAACCGAGCGCGACGGTCATCATGGCACCGCCCTCTCGTGCCGCCGCGGCGCAGATCGTGACGGATGCCCTGCGCGCGACCGCCGCCCAATACCGCGAGCGTGCCGCCGCCACCGAGGGGCACCGCGCCGAGGTGCTCGCGGCGACGGCGGCGATCGCCGACGACGCCGTGCTGCACGACGCCGCGTCGCGGGCGGTGCACGAGCGCGGCGTGAGCCCTGAGCGTGCCGTGTGGGACGCCATCGCGCGACTCGTGGCCGACTACCGCGCCGCGGGCGGCAGCTTGCTCGACCGCGTGACCGATCTGCACGATGTGCGCGACCGTACGATCGCCGCCATCACGGGGGTCGAGCCGCCCGGACTGCCCGAGCGACGAGAGCCGTACATCCTGATCGCTGACGACTTGGCACCGGCCGACACCGTCACGCTCGACCCGTCGCAGTGTCTCGCTCTCGTGACCGAGCAGGGCGGCCCCACCTCGCACACCGCGATCATTGCGCGCGAGTTGGGCTTGCCCGCCGTGGTGGGCGTCATGGGCGCCACGAGCATCGCCGACGGCACGCTCGTGTTGGTCGACGGAGACACGGGTGAGGTCATCGTGCAGCCCGATCTGGCCGAGCAGGCCACGGCGACGGGCGTCATCACGCTGCCGCCGTTCGTGGGCCCCGGCAAGACGGCCGACGGTCACGTTGTCGTGTTGAGCGCCAATGTGGGGGCGCCGCGCGAGATTGCGCGCGCTGTCGAGCGCGGCGCTGACGGAGTCGGGCTGTTCCGCACCGAGTTCTGCTTTCTCGACCGCGCCGATGAACCGAGCGTGGCCGAACAGGTCGCGGCCTATCGCGAAGTGTTCGCGGCTTTTCCGCAGCAGCGGATCATCGTGCGCACGCTCGACGCGGGCAGCGATAAGCCGTTGCCGTTCTTGACCGCGATTGACGAGCCGAACCCCGTGTTGGGGCTGCGCGGCGTGCGCACGGCCATCCGTGATCCGCAGGTGCTCGAGCGGCAACTGCAGGCGATCGCCGAAGCCGCGGCCGCGGAACGTGCCGACGTTGCCGTCATGGCGCCCATGATCGCGACGCTCGGCGAGACGCGCGAGTTTGCCGCGCGGGCCAGAGCGGCAGGAATTGCGAGCGTGGGAATCATGCTCGAGACTCCGGCGGCCGCGGTCACGGCCGCCGAGTTGTGCACCGCGGTCGACTTCATCAGTGTGGGCACGAACGACCTTTCGCAATACACGATGGCGGCCGACCGCATGTCGGCGTCACTCGCCGCACTCGCCGACCCGTGGCAACCCGCGCTCTTGCGCATGATTCGTCTCGTGGGCGAAGCGGCGGCGACAACCGGAACCCCCATGGGCTTGTGCGGCGAGGCCGCGGCCAACCCCGACTTCGCGGCGGTGCTCGTGGGGCTCGGCGCCTCGAGTTTGTCGATGACCGCGCGCGCGATTCCGACCGTGGGTGCGCGCCTCGCCGGAGTGACGCTCGAGCAGTGTCGCACGGCCGCGACGGCGGCGTGCGCGGCGGCCGAACCGGTCGAGGCTCGCGCTGCGGCGCGCGCCGTGCTCGCGTGAGCCGCACGGCGATAGGCTCGCCCGCGACATGACCCGTCGACTGACCGCCCTGATGAGCGCCCTTGAGGCGCTGCTCATCGTGGGAATCGGCGTTGCGGTGCCCTTGAGCATCCTGACCATCATGTGGGCCGCGCAGTTTGGATTTCAGATCGACTGGGTGGTTTTCTGGCGCGCGGCGGTGGTCATCTGGCTCGTTGGACACGGCGTCGACGTGACCTTTCAGCTGGATGCCCAAACCGCCCTCGCCCTCGGTGTCACGGGCGTCGGCGAGCCGTTTCTGGTGTCGCTCGCGCTCAGTGGCTTTGCGCTCTGCACGGCGCTCGCCGGTGTCGTGATGGCACGGCGGCTGCGACGCGAGCCGCACCGCGTGCTCGGCGAGCTCGTTGCTCTGACCACGGTCGTGGTGCTCTCGGGACTGCTCGTGCTGACCGCCTCCACCGAGGGCGTGCTGCCCTCGCGCTGGCAAGCGCTGCTGTTTCCGGGATTGGTGTTCGGGCTGGGCCTCGCCATTGGGTCGATCGGCGCGACGAATCCGGCCCGCGTGCGGTTGCGTCGCATGATCGCCGAGGGGCCGCAACCGTGGATCGCCGCGGGAGGGGCCGCGCTGCGCGCCGGGCTCGGCACGGTGGCGACGGTCATCGTCGCCGCATCCGTCGTGACAACGCTCGCGCTCGTGGTGGGCTACGGCCAGGTCATCGCCCTCTATGAGAGCGTGCAGGCCGGGGTGCTCGGCGGCATCGCCCTCACGGCCGCGCAGCTCGCCCTGGTGCCGACCCTCGTCATCTGGGCTGCGTCATGGCTCGTGGGCCCGGGCTTCGCCGTGGGTGCGGGGTCGACCGTGAGCCCCATCGCGACGACGCTGGGGCCACTGCCCGCCGTGCCGGTGTTGGGCGCGCTGCCGCTGGAGCCTTCGCCGCTCGGCTTCATGACCCTCATCGTGCCGGTGCTCGCGGCGTTCATCGCGGGTCTCGCGGTGCGCCCACGACTCGTTGCCGCGCTCGATGGTGAGCCGCCGCGCTGGTGGGGGCTCGGCACGGCCGCGCTCGCGGCACTGATCGCCGGTGGCGCGATGGGCTTTCTCGCGTTTGTGGGGGCAGGTGCTGCCGGGCCCGGTCGCCTCGCCGAGGTGGGCCCCGACCCGGTGACCGTGGGGCTGTGGATGTTCGTCGAAACTCTCATCGGAGCATCCCTGGGCCTGCTCGCCGGCGGTGTGCGGGTTGCCCGGCCGCAGCCCCTCGCACGCACCCGATAGCCTGGAGGCGTGCTGCGGGTCGTCGTGCTGATCTCGGGCGGCGGGTCAAACCTGCGCGCTCTGCTTGAGGCGTGTCGCGATGCCGAGTACCCCGCGCACGTAGTCGCCGTCGGCGCCGACCGCGCCGCCGACGGCCTCGCTCACGCCGAAGAGTTCGGCATCCCGAGCTTCACGGTGCCCTTCTCGTCGTTCGACTCGCGTGAGGAGTGGGGCGACGAATTGCTCGCGGCCGTTCAGCAGTGGCAACCCGACCTCGTGGTGTTGAGCGGCCTCATGCGCCTGCTGCCGCCGCGCGTTGTCGAGGCCCTCGCGCCGCGGCTCATCAACACGCACCCCGCGTATCTTCCCGAGTTTCCCGGAGCCCACGGCGTGCGCGACGCGCTCGCCGCGGGCGCCACGCAGACCGGCGCGAGCGTCATCGTTGTCGACTCGGGAGTCGACACCGGCCCGATCCTCGCGCAAGAGCGCGTGCCCGTGCTGCCCGACGACACCGAGCACAGCCTGCACGAGCGCATCAAGCCCGTTGAGCGGCGCCTGCTCATCGACGTCGTGCGCGGCATCGCTGACGGCGCGATCGAGCTCGGCACAGCATCCACCCCCTGATCACCACTGGAGACCCCATGGCCGGCCCCGCCCACGACCCCGCCCTCTACCGCCACCGCGACGCGGTGCCGGTGCGTCGCGCCCTCATTTCGGTGAGCGACAAGACGGGGCTGCTCGAGTTGGCGGCGGCGCTCGCCGAGGGTGGCGTCGAGATGGTGTCGACGGGCTCGACGGCGGCGACGATCGCGGCCGCGGGGCACCACGTCACCGAGGTGGCCGAGGTCACCGGATTCGCCGAAACCCTCGACGGTCGCGTCAAGACCTTGCACCCGAAGGTGCACGCGGGCATCTTGGCTGACCTGCGTCTGGCGTCGCACGAGGCGCAGCTCATCGACCTCGGCGTCACGCCGTTCGACCTCGTGATCGTCAACCTCTACCCCTTCGTCGAGACCGTCGCCTCGGGCGCGCAGGGCGACGTCGTGATCGAGCAGATCGACATCGGCGGGCCCGCGATGGTGCGCGCCGCCGCCAAGAACCACGCCAACGTCGCGATCATCGTCGACCCGGCCGACTACGTCATGGTCACGAAGGCGCTCACGCTCGGCGGCACGACACTCGCCCAGCGCCAGCGCTTTGCCGCCAAGGCCTTCGCGCACACGGCCGCCTACGACACCGCGGTGGCGGGCTGGTTCGCCGACACGCTCGGTGTGCGGGCCTCTCATCCTGCGGGTGACGGCAGCCCCTCGACCATCGACGTGCACGCGACGCTGCAGCAAGTGCTGCGCTACGGCGAGAACAGCCACCAGCACGCCGCGCTCTACCGCGCCGACGGAGCCCACGGCATCGCGCAGGCCACCCAGCTGCACGGCAAAGAGATGTCGTACAACAACTTCGTCGATGCCGACGCGGCCGTGCGCGCCGC
>NZ_JANRKZ010000168.1:0-38896 GCF_033763155.1 Microcella sp. | reverse complement strand
TCGTGGGATCGCGGCTGGTACAAGCCGATCATCACCTTCATCGGTGGTTCGATCGTCGTGTTCGCCTTCGGATTGCCGTGGCTCGCGTTCTCGCTCGGACAGCTGGGTCTTCCTAACGACCTCCAGTCTGTTTTGGTCGCCGGTTTCTACCCGTTCATCATTGGCGGACTCATCAAGGCGGCCATCGCCGCAGCTCTGCTTCCGGCCCTGTGGGCCGCCGCAGAGCGTTCACAGCGCACCAAGTAGCGCGTCACACGCCGAAGGGCCCCTGCCATCTCTGGCAGGGGCCCTTCGGTGTTCCTCACGTTTTCGCGCGTTCCGGACTGCCTGTCGGCGGTGCGCTTGGCTCTGAGAGCCCACTGGGCTCTCAGATGCTGAAGCCCAGTCCGCCTTCGGCGGCGCATTGGGCTCTGACAGCCCACCGGGCTGTCAGATGCTGAAGCCCAATGCGCGCATCATGTCGCGACCGTCGTCGGTGATGCGTTCAGGGCCCCACGGCGGCATCCAGACCCAGTTGATGCGGAACTGCTCGACAATGCCGTCGAGCGCGTTTGCGATCGACTCTTCGATGACGTCTGTGAGGGGGCACCCCGCCGATGTGAGCGTCATCGAAATGATGAGCGCATCACTCTCTTCATCCCACGCCAGGTCGTACACCAAGCCGAGGTCGACAATGTTGACGCCCAGTTCGGGGTCAACAACGTCTTTCAGGCCCTCTTCGACCTTGTCGAAGAGTTGCGGTTCGAGTGCGGTGGGCATCTGTCTAGCCTACGGTCGAGCCGGTCAGGTAGCGGTCGTAGCCCTCATTCTCGAGCCGCTCGGCGAGCTCGGGGCCACCCTCTTCAGCGACCTTTCCGTCAACGAAAACGTGCACGAAGTCGGGCTTGATGTACCGCAGAATCCGCGTGTAGTGCGTGATGAGCAGCACTCCGAGCCCGGTGTTCTCCTTCACGCGATTCACGCCCTCTGACACGATCTTGAGCGCGTCAACATCGAGTCCCGAGTCAGTCTCGTCAAGCACGGCAATCTTCGGCTTCAGCAGCTCGAGCTGAACGATCTCGTGGCGCTTCTTCTCACCGCCCGAAAAGCCTTCGTTCACGTTGCGCTCGGCGAAGCTCGCATCCATGCGCAGGGCGTCCATCGATCCACGCAACTCTTTGATCCACGAGCGCAAAGCCGGGGCTTCGCCGTCGAGCGAGGTTTTGGCGGTGCGCAAGAAGTTCGACACCGTCACACCGGGAATCTCGACTGGGTACTGCATGGCCAAGAACAGACCGGCACGAGCGCGCTCGTCAATGCTCATCTCGAGCACGTCGTGGCCGTCAAGCGTGATCGACCCGCTGTCGACCGTGTAGCGCGGATGCCCGGCAATCGTGTACGCGAGCGTCGACTTGCCCGATCCGTTGGGGCCCATGATCGCGTGCGTCTCGCCCGAGTTGATCGTCAGGTTGACGCCGCGCAAGATCTCTTTGGTGCCCTGATCGGTTTCGATGCTGACGTGCAGGTCGCGAATCTCAAGAGTGGTCATGTGTCGGATTGTCCTTATGAAGTGGATGCTGAGCCGGCGATGTTCTGCGTGACGTCGACGAGAACGTCGTCGCCATCAACCGTCGCGGCGTAAACGGGAACCGGCTCGTAGGCCGGAAAGTTGCGAGGCTTGCCCGTGTCGAGTGCGAACTTCGACCCGTGGGCCCAGCACTCGATCGCGTCGTCTTCAACGAAGCCCTCGCTCAGCGAGATTTCGCCGTGCGTGCAGGTGTCACCGAGGGCGTGCACGGCCCCGGCAGAGTCCATGACGACGGCCACAGCCACACCGTCGACGACGACCTTTTTGGCGGATGCCGGGCTCAGCTCACTGATCGAACAGACGCGGGTCGCAGACATCTCACACCACCTCCACTGCGTCGAGCTCGGCCTCGACAGCGGCGACGAGTCGCGCCTCGAGGTCAGGAGCGCCAATCTTCTGAACGACATCGAGCAAGAAGCCCAGCACGACCAGTCGGCGGGCCTCCGCCTCATCGATGCCACGCGACTGCAAGTAGAAGAGCTGCTCGTCGTCGAAACGACCCGTAGCACTCGCGTGACCCGCGCCGGCGATGTCGCCTGTCTCGATCTCGAGGTTGGGAATCGAGTCGGCGCGCGTGCCGTCGCTCAACACGAGGTTGCGGTTTTGCTCGTACGAGTCGGTGCCGGTGGCATCACGACCGATGAGCACGTCGCCCACCCACACGGTGCGAGCTCCCTTGCCGTTCAGTGCGCCCTTGTAGTTAACGCGGCTGACGGTGTGCGGGGCGATGTGGTGCACGTAGACGCGCTGCTCAAGGTGCTGGCCAGCATCCGCGAAATAGAGTCCGAGGAGTTGCCCGTCGGCGCCTGCTCCCGCGAGGTGAACCGAAGGGTTCACGCGCACGATTGCGCCACCGAGCGAGACAACCACGTGCTTGAGGTGGGCATCTTTATCGACCCGGGCGAAGTGGCTCGAGAGGTGAACCGACTCGTCGTCCCACTCTTGAAGGGTTACGACGGTGAGGTCACTTCCCGCCTCGGCGATGATCTCGACGTTCTCGCTCAGCCGTGCGCTGCCGCGGTGGTCGATGACAACGAGGCCGCGGGCGTTCGGGGTCGCGGTGATGACGGTGTGGGCGGCGCGCGGCGCACGGTCGGTTCCCGTGCGCTCGATCGTCACGGCAACGGCCTCTTCGCTCGTGAGCGTCACGGCAAGGGCCTTCTCGGCGCTCGACCAGGCGTTCGCGGCCGCGCGCTCTTCGGCGAGACCTGCTGAGCCGACGCGCGCGTCATCGAGAGTGATCCACTCGGTGGTCACGCCAGCAGCTGCCGAGACCTCAGCAGGAAAGGCAGAGCCGTCGAGCGCGCCATCGATGAGGTCGCGAATCTTGTCGACCGGCGTGAGCTTCCACTCGAGCTCGCGTCCCGTTACGGCCGGGAAGTCGTCGTGCGACGCTGACGCAAAACGCTCGTTGCGCGTCTGCACCGGCACGGGCGAGCCCGGGCCGTGCGCGTGCTGTTGCGTCTCAATCGTCGGTGCGTGCGGTGCGGGGGCGGAACTCATCTAGCCAACGCTGCCTTCCATGCTCATCTCGATGAGCTTGTTCAGCTCAAGTGCGTACTCCATGGGCAGCTCGCGAGCGATGGGCTCAATGAACCCGCGCACGATCATGGCCATAGCTTCGTCTTCGGGTAGTCCGCGCGACTGCAAGTAGAACAACTGCTCTTCGCTCACGCGCGACACCGTCGCCTCGTGGCCGAGTTGCACGTCGTCGACACGAATGTCGATCGCGGGGTAGGTGTCGGAGCGCGAGATCGTGTCAACGAGCAAGGCATCGCAACGAACGGTGTTGGCCGAGTGGTGCGCATTCGCGTCGACGCGAACTTCTCCGCGGTATCCGGCACGTCCGCCACCGCGGGCGATCGACTTCGAGACGATTGACGACGTCGTGTACGGCGCCATGTGGATCATCTTCGCGCCAGCATCTTGGTGTTGACCGGGGCCGGCGAAGGCAACAGACAGCGTCTCGCCCTTGGCGTGCTCGCCCATGAGGAAGATCGACGGGTACTTCATCGTGACCTTCGAGCCGATGTTGCCATCGATCCACTCCATCGTCGCGCCTTCGTGCGCAACGGCACGCTTCGTCACGAGGTTGTAGACGTTACTCGACCAGTTCTGAATCGTCGTGTAGCGAACTCGGGCGTTCTTCTTCACGATGATCTCGACGACGGCCGAGTGCAGCGAGTCGCTCTTGTAGATCGGCGCCGTGCAGCCCTCGATGTAGTGAACGTACGAACCCTCGTCGGCGATGATGAGCGTGCGCTCGAACTGGCCCATGTTCTCGGTGTTGATGCGGAAGTAGGCCTGAAGCGGAATCTCGACGTGCACGCCCGGGGGTACATACACAAACGAACCGCCCGACCACACCGCGGTGTTGAGGGCTGCGAACTTGTTGTCGCCTGCAGGAATCACGGTGCCGAAGTACTCGGTGAAGAATTCGGGATGCTCGCGCAACGCCGTGTCGGTGTCCATGAAGATGACGCCCTGGGCCTCGAGGTCTTCACGAATCTGGTGGTAGACAACCTCCGACTCGTACTGCGCGGCGACACCAGCGACGAGACGCTGGCGCTCTGCCTCGGGGATACCCAGCTTCTCGTAGGTGTTCTTGATCTCTTCCGGAAGCTCCTCCCACGACGTGGCCTGCTTCTCGGTCGAGCGAACGAAGTACTTGATGTTGTCGAAGTCGATGCCCGACAAGTCGGCGCCCCAGAGCGGCATGGGCTTCTGGCCGAAGAGCTTGAGGCCCTTCAGGCGCAGGTCGAGCATCCACTGCGGCTCATTCTTCAGCTCTGAGATGTTGCGAACGACGCTGTCGTCGATGCCACGGCGAGCCGTTGAACCGGCGGTGTCAGAGTCGCTCCAGCCAAACTCGTATTGCCCGAGACCCTCGAGCTCGGGGCGGTCGATGAGCACGTCAGACATGCGGTTCCTCTTCTCTCTTCCGATCCCAACCGTGGTTGGTTCGGTGACATTCCGTGGACATCGAGCGGTGACGGCCCCTTCGGCAGACGCTCACCGAGCGTGCATACACTGAGGCCAGACGAGATGTCGTGCGCGGGGCCGCCGAGCAACCCCAAAAAGCGTGGCCCGCGATCGACACTGACGATGAGCTTGGTCGATTCTATCGTGCGAAGCCTGAAAGAGGAGGAAGCAGACCGTGAATCGGCTGTGGCAGTGGCTGCCCGTCTCAACCGCAGATCGGCGCGTGCGCGTGATCGCCTGGGCATCGCTCGTGAGCCAGACGCTCATCGTCGGCACGGGCGGCGCCGTACGCCTCACGGGTTCGGGGCTCGGCTGCCCCACGTGGCCGCGCTGCACCGAAGACTCGTTCATTGCGACGCCCGAGATGGGCATCCACGGCATTGTCGAATTCGGTAACCGCCTCTTGACGTTCGTGCTCGTGATCATCGCGATTCTTGCGTTTTTGTTCGTCGTGCGGATGCGGCGCGAGCGCCCCGAGCTGTTGCGTCTCACGGTCGCGCTGGGCCTCGGTATTCCCGCGCAAGCGGTCATCGGCGGCATCACCGTGCTCACTCAGCTCAACCCGTGGATCGTCGGCTTGCACTTCGTCGTGTCGGCGGTGCTTGTCGCGCTTGCCGTCGTGTTGGTGCATCGCGTGTATCGCGGCCAAACGACGGGACAGCTGATCGTGCCGCGTGCCGTGCACGTGCTCGGCATCGCCACCGCGGTTGTCGCTTGGGTCACCGTACTCGTCGGCATTGTCGTCACGGGTTCGGGGCCGCACGCGGGCGACGGGGGTGCCGCGCGCAATGGACTCGACAGTGAGCTACTGCAGCACATTCATTCGTGGCCGGCCTACATCACGGCGGGGCTCAGTGTCGCGCTGCTGGTTGCGGCCGTGCGACTCGGGCTCGCTCCCCTGCGTCGCGCCGTGGTTGCCCTCATCGCGGTTGAAGCCGTGCAGATTGCCGTGGGCATTGTGCAGGCACGACTCGGGCTTCCGGAACTGCTCGTGGGCATCCACATGGTGCTCGCGTGTGTGCTGATCGCACTCGTCACGCTCGTGCTGCTCACGATGCGCAGCTCGAAGACCACGGCCAGCGCGGGCGTATCGCCCTATGAAACGGCGACGATCGCCGTCTAGAACGGCAGCAGCGGATCGATTCCCACGGCAACGAAAAGCAGCGTGAGATACGTGATGCTCGCGTGGAAGACACGCATGGGCTTGGCCTCAAGCCCGCGCACCGCCCTGCCATACAGACGGTGGCTTTCGACGATGAACCAGCCACCCGAAATCAGGGCCACCGCGGTGTAGAGCGCCCCCATCGGTGCGATCGGAATCAGCAAGAGCGAGGCAGCGACGGTGGCCCAGGCGTAGAGCACGACCTGAACGCCCACCGTGGCGCGATCGCGCAGAACAGCCAGCATGGGCACGTGGGCGACGGCGTAGTCGTCGCGGTACTTCATGGAGAGCGGCCAGTAATGCGGCGGGGTCCACAGGAAGACCACGAGAAAAAGGATGAAGGGTGGCCACGCGAGTGACCCTGTGACGGCGGACCACCCGATGAGCACCGGGAAGCACCCGGCGATCCCGCCCCAGATGATGTTCTGCTCAGTGCGCCGCTTGAGCACGAGCGTGTAGATCACGACGTAGAAGAGAATCGCGGCGAGCGACAGCGACGCGGCCAGCCAGTTCGTGGTGAGGCCGAGCCAGATGATCGAAACCACGCCAATCGTGTAGGCAAACACGATAGCCGCGCGGTCAGAGATCTCGCCGGTCACGAGCGGACGGTTTTGGGTTCGGTTCATGAGGCGATCGATATCGCGGTCGATGTACATGTTGAAAGCGCCGGCCGAGCCCGCCGAGAGTGCGCCACCGATCAGTGTCGCGAGGACAAGCCAGATGCTCGGCAGTCCATTGGCAGCGAGAATCATGACGGGAGCCGTCGTCACGAGCAGCAACTCAATGACGCGCGGCTTCGTCAGGGCAACGTAGGCCGAGAGGGTGCGGCGGATGCTCCGCGGTCGCGTCGTGACGGCGTGATCGAGGGCGGTATCCATGGCTCCTTCATTTCTGGCACAGGCTGGGGGCAGTCTACGGGAGCGACCTTGAGAGACGGCCCGGTGCAAACCCCGGGAGGCATACGTCTCTCTCTATACTGGCCAGGGTCGTCGTTGCCCTGCACGCTTCCGATCGTGCAGGCGTGAGTGCGGCCCGCATCCGTCTGAAGAAAGGGCAGTACCGACGCCATGACCGACCTGACCTGGGACGATCTCGACCGCCACGCCGTCGACACCGCACGGCTTCTCGCCGCCGACGCCGTCGAGAAGGTCGGCAACGGCCACCCCGGCACCGCCATGTCACTCGCGCCCGTCGCGTACCTGCTGCACCAGAAGGTAATGCAGCACGACCCCTCTGACCCGCACTGGCTGGGTCGCGACCGCTTCATTCTGTCGGCAGGCCACAGCTCGTTGACGCAATACGTGCAGTTGTACTTGGGCGGATACGGACTCGAGCTCGACGACCTCAAGGCTCTGCGCACCTGGGGCTCGAAGACCCCCGGACACCCCGAGTACGGCCACACCGACGGCGTGGAGATCACGACCGGACCACTGGGCCAGGGCCTCGCCTCGGCCGTCGGCTTTGCCTATGCCGCGCGCTTCGAGCGCGGATTGCTCGATCCTGAGACGCCGGCCGGCGAGAGTGTCTTCGACCACCACATCTATGTGATCGCGGGCGACGGCGACCTTCAAGAGGGTGTCACGAGCGAGGCGGGCTCGCTCGCTGGTCACCAGCAGTTGGGCAACCTGATCGCGATCTACGACTCCAACCAGATCTCGATCGAAGACGACACGAACATCGCCTTTACCGAAGACGTGGCGGCCCGCTACGAGTCATACGGCTGGCAGGTTCAGACGGTCGACTGGAAGAAGACCGGTGAGTACGTCGAAGACCTCCACGCGCTCCACGCGGCAATCGACGCAGCCAAGGCCGAGACGAGCAAGCCGAGCCTCATCATTCTCAAGACCATCATCGGATGGCCGGCACCGACCAAGCAGAACACGGGCAAGATTCACGGCTCAGCCCTCGGCGCCGACGAGCTTGCTGCCACGAAGACGGTCATGGGCTTTGACCCTGCCGAACACTTTGCCGTCAGCGACGAGGTCATCGCGCACACGCGTCGGGCTGTCGACCGCGGCCGCGAACGCCACGCCGCCTGGACCGTGCGCTTCGACGCGTGGGCCGCGGCGAACCCGCAGCGCGCCGCGCTTCTTGAGCGCATGCAGGCTGGTGAACTTCCTGCCGAGCTCGAGGCCGCTCTGCCCGTTTTCGAGGGAGGCACGAGTGTCTCGACGCGCGCTGCGTCGGGCAAGGTCATCAACGCCATCGCGGGGGTTCTGCCCGAGTTCTGGGGCGGCTCGGCCGACCTCGCCGAGTCGAACCTCACCACGATCACGGGGGGCGGCTCGTTCGCACCCGCTGAGCACTCGACGCACGAGTGGTCGGCGAACCCCTACGGTCGCATTCTGCACTTCGGCATTCGTGAGCACGCCATGGGCGCGATTCTCAACGGCATTGCCTTGCATGGGCGCACGCGCGTCTTCGGCGGCACCTTCCTGATCTTCAGCGACTACATGCGGCCTGCGGTGCGTCTCGCCGCCCTCATGAACGTCGCCGTGACCTACGTCTGGACTCACGACTCCGTCGCGCTCGGCGAAGATGGTCCGACTCACCAGCCCATCGAGCAGCTCGCCTCGCTCCGCGCGATTCCGGGATTCTCGATCGTGCGCCCTGCCGACGCCAACGAGACCGCCCACGCCTGGAAGGCCGTGCTCGAACGCCGCTCCCCCGCCGGCATCGCCCTCACGCGCCAGAACATTCCCGTGTTCACGCGCGGCACGGGTGTTGCCTCGGGTGACGAACTTGCCGCCGCACACCACGTCTCGAAGGGCGCATATGTGCTCGCTGAGGCCGCCAATGGTGCGCCCGACGTGATCCTCATCGCGACGGGCTCTGAGGTTGCGGTGGCGATGGATGCCCGCGCGCAGCTCGCGGAGCAGGGCATCCACGCCCGCGTCGTCTCGGCCCCGTGCCTCGAGTGGTTCGACGAGCAGAGCGCGGAGTACCGCGAGTCGGTGCTTCCCGCGAGCATCACCGCGCGCGTTTCGGTCGAAGCGGGCCTCGCTCTGAGCTGGCACAAGTACGTCGGCGACCGCGGACGCACCGTGTCGATCGAGCACTTCGGAGCATCCGCCGACTACCAGACGCTCTTCCGCGAGTTCGGCATCACTCCCGAGGCCGTTGCGGCCGCGGCGCGCGACAGCATCGCCGCCCACTAACTCGGTCGCCTGCGACCGCTCAGTTCCCTACTCCCTCTCACGATTGAAGGCACCATGACTTCCACCCCGACCGCACAGCTCAGCGACCTTGGCGTCAGCATTTGGCTCGACGACCTCTCACGCGACCGCATCACTTCGGGCGGGCTCGCGGCTCTCATCACCGACCGCAACGTCGTTGGCGTGACCACGAACCCGACGATCTTCGCTGCCGCCTTGGCCACCGGGACCACCTATGATGCCCAGATTCGCGAGCTCGCCGCAGCGGGCACGGATGTCACGCAAGCGGTCTTCGACATCACGACCGATGACGTCGCCGCTGCCAGCGACATCTTCGCGACCGTCGCCGCGTCGACCAACGGTCGCGATGGCCGCGTCTCGATTGAGGTCGAGCCGGGCCTCGCTCACGATGCCGCGGGCACGATTGCTCAGGCTCAGCAACTGTGGAAGAAGGTCGGTCGACCGAACGCCATGATCAAGATTCCGGCGACAATCGAGGGCCTCGAGGCGATCACCGAAACGATCGCCGCAGGCATCAGCGTCAACGTGACCCTGATCTTTAGCCTCGAGCGGCACCGTGCCGTCATCGACGCCTACCTTGCCGGTCTCGAGAAGGCTCAGGCGGCCGGCCACGATCTCTCGACGATCCACTCGGTCGCGTCGTTCTTTGTGTCGCGCGTCGACACCGAAATCGACAAGCGACTCGTTGAGATCGGCACTCCTGAGGCGCTCGCGCTCAAGAGCAAAGCAGGCATTGCCAACGCGCGCCTCGCTTACGAGGTGTTCGAGCAGGCTTTCGCCAGCGACCGCGCGGCGGCCCTCTTGGCTGCGGGCGCGAACGTTCAGCGACCGCTGTGGGCATCGACCGGCGTGAAAGACCCGAGCCTTCCCGACACGCTGTATGTCACCGAGCTTGCCGTCGCGCACACGGTCAACACGATGCCCGAGAAGACCCTGCAGGCGACGTTCGATCACGGCGTCATTACGGGCGACCTTGTGACGGGTAGCTATGACGCAGCGCGTGAGGTGCTTTCGTCACTCGCCGACCTCGGAATCTCGTACGACGAGGTCACGGCGTTGCTCGAAAAGGAGGGCGTCGAGAAGTTCATCGTGAGCTGGAACGAACTGCTCGACACCGTCAGCGCCGCACTCGAGGCAGCCCGATGACCGTCACGGTCGCCGCACGCGGTGACGCGCAATCCGCCATCGACCGGCACGTTCCCGTGCTCGTCGCGCAGCTCGTGGCGAGCCGCATTACGGCGGGAGACAGCACGCTGTGGGGGCCCGCGGCTGAAGCCGAGGCGAGCATCCGTCTGGGCTGGACCCAGGCTGTTTCCGTCTCGCGCCCCCTCGTTGCGGAGATCGTCGCGCTGCGCGAGCAGCTGACAGAGCGAGGCATCTCGAGAATCGTTCTGTGCGGCATGGGCGGCTCGTCACTGGCACCCGAGGTCATCACGCAGACCGCGGGAGTGCCGCTGGTCGTCCTCGACTCCACCGACCCGTCGCAGGTTGCCGCGGCTCTCGGCGAGCACCTCGGCCACACCGCCGTGGTCGTTTCGTCGAAGTCGGGATCCACTGTTGAAACCGACAGCCAAAAGCGCAGCTTTGAGGCTGCCTTCCGGGCTGCGGGCATTGATCCGGCCGAGCGCATCATCATCGTGACCGATCCCGGTTCACCGCTCGAGCAGGCTTCTGTGGCGGCGGGATACCGAGTCTTCACCGCTGACCCCACCGTCGGCGGTCGCTACTCGGCTCTCACCGCGTTCGGTCTCGTCCCCTCCGGACTCGCCGGTGTCGATCTGGATGCCCTCCTCGACGAGGCCGAAGCAGCAAGCCTGTCCCTTGCGGTCGACAGCGCCTCAAACCCGGGCCTGCAGCTCGGTGCAGCGATTGCCGGCACCTCGCCCTTGCGCGACAAGCTCGTGATCGTCGCCGACGGCACGCACATCGTCGGCCTCGGTGACTGGATCGAACAGCTCATTGCCGAGTCGACCGGAAAAGACGGCGTGGGCATCTTGCCGGTCGTTGTCGGCGTCGACGCCCCCGAACTCACGAGCGGTGCCGCCGACGTGCAGGTCGTTCGACTCGTGGCCGACGCTCGTGCCACGCGCGACGTCGCTGATGGCGAGATTGAACTCTCGGGCACGCTCGGCGCGCAGCTGCTGACCTGGCAGTACGCCACCGCGGTCGCGGGTGTGCTGCTCGGCATTAATCCCTTCGACCAGCCCGATGTGGAGTCGGCCAAGGTGGCCGCACGCGGATTGCTCGATGCTCGCCCCGAGCCCGTGCCGGCGTCGTTTGTCGACGGTGACGTTGAGGTGGTGGGCCCGGCCGCAGTGTTGGGCTCGGCATCCACCGTCGGCGAAGCCGTTCACGCCCTCGAAGCGACGCTGTCGCCCACGGGCTATGTGGCGGTGCAGGTGTATCTCAATCGCCTCGCCCACCCTGAGCTGGAAGCCGTGCGGCACTTCATCGCGTCGCGCACCGGTCGGCCCGTCACATTCGGGTGGGGCCCGCGGTTCTTGCACTCGACCGGTCAGTACCACAAGGGTGGACCCACCATCGGGGCGTTCTTGCAGATCACGGGTCTTCTCGGAGACGATCTCGAGATTCCTGAGCGGCCGTTTACCTACGCACAGCTCATTTCGGCACAAGCGGCCGGAGACGCGGTCGTTCTTGCCGAGCACGGCGCTCCCGTTGTGACCCTGAGGGTGAGCAACGCCGAGGGCATCGCGGCGATCATCGCAGCGCTCTCCTGACCCGCATCGCCACCACGAGGAGAACTATGGCCCCCGCCGCCATCGGGCGTGACAACAACCCGTTGCGCTCCCCCGACGACCGTCGACTCAATCGCATCGCCGGCCCCAGCGGACTCATCATCTTCGGCGTCACGGGTGACCTGTCACGCAAGAAGCTCATGCCCGCCGTGTACGACCTTGCCAACCGTGGGCTCTTGCCTCCGGGGTTTGCGCTCATCGGCTTCGCTCGCCGCGACTGGGAGACGCAAGACTTCGAGCAGGTCGTGCATGATGCGGTCAAGCAGTACGCACGCACGCCGTTCAACGAAGACGTCTGGCGCCAGCTCGCGTCGGGCATCCGGTTCGTATCGGGTGACTTCGACGATGACGGCGCGTTTGAACGACTGACGACGACGCTCGCCGATCTCGATCGCGAGCGCGGAACCATGGGCAACCACGCGTTCTATCTGTCGATTCCGCCGAAGTCGTTCCCGCTCGTCACCGAGCAGTTGCGCCGAAGCGGACTCGCAGAGGCGAAGCCTGGCGAGTGGCGCCGTGTGGTTATTGAAAAGCCCTTCGGAAGCGACCTCACCACGGCTCGCGAGCTCAACGATGTCGTCGAGTCGGTGTTTCCGCCCGATTCGGTGTTCCGCATCGACCACTATCTCGGTAAAGAGACCGTGCAGAACATCCTCGCGCTGCGGTTCGCGAACATGATGTACGAGCCGATTTGGAACGCGAACTACGTCGACCACGTGCAAATCACGATGGCTGAAGACATCGGAGTGGGAGGCCGGGCCGGCTATTACGACGGCATCGGCGCCGCTCGCGACGTCATTCAGAACCACCTCTTGCAGCTGCTCGCACTGACCGCCATGGAAGAGCCCGTGTCGTTCGACGCTGCCGACCTGCGGGCCGAGAAAGAGAAAGTGCTCTCGGCGGTACGACTGCCGAAAGATCTCGCGACAGGCACCGCTCGCGGGCAGTACGCGAGCGGTTGGCAGGGCGGCGAGTGGGTGACGGGCTTCCTTGACGAAGAGGGCATGAACCCCGAGTCGGTCACCGAAACGTACGCAGCGATGCGCCTCGACATCAACACGCGCCGCTGGGCCGGGGTTCCGTTCTATCTGCGCGCTGGCAAGCGACTCGGCCGTCGAGTCACCGAGATCGCGGTCGTCTTCAAGCGGGCCCCACAGTATTTGTTCGCCGAAGAACAGACCTCTGCGCTGGGGCAGAACGCGCTCGTCATCCGGGTTCAGCCCGACGAGGGCGTCACCATCCGGTTCGGCTCGAAGGTTCCGGGAGCGGGCATGCAAGTGCGCGACGTCACGATGGACTTCGGGTACGGCCACGCGTTCACCGAGGCGAGCCCCGAGGCCTACGAACGCCTCATTCTCGACGTTTTGCTGGGCGACCCACCGCTTTTCCCCCGCCATGAAGAAGTCGAGTTGAGCTGGAAGATTCTCGACCCGATCGAGGAATTCTGGGCAACACAAGGCCAGCCTGAGCAATATGCGCCTGGCACCTGGGGCCCGCAATCAGCCGACGACTTGCTCGCTCGCGACGGCCGCGTCTGGAGGCGCCCATGATCATCGACCTGCCCGACACCACCGCCAGCCAGGTCTCGAAGACCCTCGTGCGAATTCGCGACGAGGCCGGGGCGGTTGCCCTCGGCCGGGTTCTCACGCTCATCATCACGAGCGTTATCGGCGACGAAGAAGACGTGATCGCGGCCGCGAATGAGGCGTCACGCGAGCACCCCATGCGCATCATCGTGGTGTCAACCGATGAGGCAGCTCCGGCCCCGCGGCTTGATGCCGAGATTCGGGTCGGCGGTGACGCGGGCGCGAGCGAAGTGATTGTGCTCCGTGCTCATGGTGCGACGGCGACCGATCTTCGAGGACTCGTGACCGGCCTCCTGCTGCCCGACGCGCCTGTCGTCTCGTGGTGGCCAGGAGAATGCCCGGATGCTGTCTGGGCGACTCCCCTCGGCCGTCTGGCCCAGCGTCGCATCACCGATTCCGCAGCCACGACTGACCCACACGGCACCCTCACCCGCATTGCCGCCGCCTACCGTCCCGGTGATACCGACTTCGCCTGGACGCGATTGACCCTGTGGCGCGCTCAACTGGCCGCTGCGCTGGACCAGCCGCCATACGAGCCGATCACGCGGGTAAGCGTATCCGGGGCGCCAGACAGCCCCTCAACGGCCCTCCTTGCCGCGTGGCTCGGCCTGCGACTGCAGGTTGACGTCGAGATCGATGTTGCCGAGAGCAACCCCTCTACGGGCATCCACCGCGTGGTCTTGCATCGAGACAGCGGCGACATCAGCTTGGAGCGCACGCAGCCGGCGGTCGTGACTCTCACGCAACCGGGCCAGCCCACACACGAACTGTCTCTGCCTCGCCGAGGGCTGCGTGAGTGCCTGGCCGAAGAGCTGCGTAGGCTCGACCCTGACGACGAGTTCGGTGCCGTGCTCGAGAATGGGTTCGGCGGCGTTACTGCCGCGTGAGCTCGTCGCTCTTCGCACCACAGAAAGGCTCCACCTCGTGACCACCGAACGCCGTGTTCTTGTGCACTCGAACCGCGAAGCTCTCGCGGGCTCGGTCGCTGCTCGATTCCTCACGAAAATGATCGACCTTCTCGAGGACCAATCAGAGGCTCACGTCGTGCTCACGGGGGGCAGTGTCGGCATCGAGGTCCTCGCCGCGATCTCGGCCCACCCGGGTCGCGACCAAATCGACTGGAGCCGCGTGCACCTGTGGTGGGGTGACGAACGGTGGGTGCCTGCCGGTCACGCCGATCGCAATGAACAACAGGCCCGTGAGGCCCTGATCGATCACATCGACATTCCCGCGTCTAACGTTCACGCGTTCCCTGCCTCAGACCAGGGGGTCGATCTCGAATCGGCCGCGGTGCAGTATCAGAACGAACTGCTCGCGGCAGGAAACGGGTCGTACCCGAGCTTCGCCATCACCTTCCTCGGTGTCGGTCCCGACGGCCACATTGCCTCGCTCTTTCCTGAGAGCGAGGGCCCCCGCGTCACGCACTCTGGTGTGATCGCTGTGCACGACTCCCCCAAGCCACCGCCTCAGCGGCTCACGTTGACGTTGCCACTCATCAACACGTCCGAACGCATTTGGCTCGTGCTCGCCGGCGCCGACAAGGCCGCCGCGCTCGGACTCGCGCTCGCGGGTGCCGCTGTGGCCGATGTGCCGGTAGGGGGCGTCCTGGGTACCAAGAGAACGGTGTTCTTCATCGACCACGAAGCGTCGTCAGAAGTGCCCGAAACACTCATCGCCCCGACCAGTTATTGGACCGGGGCGATGGATCATGCCGAATGGATGGCGGCCGAGTAGCTCTAGGCCGTGCCGCGCCGCTGGCGCAACTTCAAGAGCGCTTCGTCGAGAATCTGTGCTGCCTCTTCGTCGGTGCGGCGTTCTTTGACGTACGCAAGGTGCGTCTTGTACGGCTCGTTCTTGGCCACTTGCGGCGGGTTGTTCTTGTCACGGCCGGCGGGGAGACCCGTCGACGGTGAGTCGATCATGTCGGGAATCTCGTCGTCGGGGAGATTCGCCGCGAAGTGTCGAACCGTCTCGTTCCCCATCGCATCCCAGTAGGAAATGGAGATGCGCTCGGCGTGAATGCCGCGGTCTTGTTCTCCCATCGGGCCGGAGCCCACGCGGGATCCGCGGATGGCGCTGCCACCAGAGACCATGTCGTGCTCCTTACGCTGCGTCGAAGCGCGTGATCAGGCCGAGCACGACGATCGAGCTCACCCACACGAGCGCGAGAATGATCGTGATGCGGTTGAGGTTGCGCTCGGCAACGCCTGATGCGCCGAGGTTCGAGGTGACGCCACCGCCGAACATGTCAGAGAGCCCGCCACCACGACCGCGGTGCAGCAAGATCATGAGGGTAAGCAGAAGGCTCGTGATTCCCAGGATGACCTGGAGCACGACCTGAAGAATTTCCACGAATTGAACCTCTCACACGTTTCGAACAGTCTCCTACCCTACCCGACGCAGGGCGGAGCGGCGATCAGGCGATGCCGACGTGCTGCGGAAAGCGCGCGATGCTCGAGAACTCATCAACGTCAAGGCTCGCGCCACCGACGAGCGCCCCGTCGACATCCTTGTGCTTCATGAAGCCGGCAATGTTGGCCGCCTTGACGGAGCCGCCGTACAGAATGCGGGTGCGCTCTGCCGCCTCGTCCCCCAGCTTCGCGGCGATCGTCGTGCGCAGCGCCGCACACACCTGCTGAGCTTGCTCAGGCGTCGCGGCCTTGCCAGAGCCAATAGCCCAGACGGGCTCGTGGGCGACCACAATGTCAGCGTCGGCAGAGAGAGCCTCGAGAACGGTCGTGAGCTGAGCAACAGGAACCGCCGACGGGCCGTGCTTCTCGAGGTCGTCGGCCGTTTCGCCGACACACACCACGGGCACGAGCTTGTGACGCAGGGCGGCGACGGTCTTGTCTGCGACGACCTGGTCTGTTTCGCCGTGGTACTGGCGGCGCTCACTGTGGCCAATGATGACGTAGCGGCAGTCGAGTGCAGCGAGAAAAGCGCCAGAGATCTCTCCCGTGTAGGCGCCACTGTCGTGAACAGAGAGATCTTGCCCGCCGTAGCGAAGGTCAAGCTTGTCCGCGCTCACGAGCGTTTGCACGCTGCGCAGGTCGGTGAACGGAGGGAAGACCGCCACCTCGACCTGTCCGTAGTCGTGCTTGGCGTCGCGCAGACTCCACGCGAGCTTCTGCACGAACGCAATCGACTGCAAGTGGTCGAGATTCATCTTCCAGTTGCCCGCGATAAGCGGGGTGCGCGTTACTGCCATCCGAGGACCTCCAGGCCGGGAAGCTTCTTTCCCTCGAGAAACTCGAGGCTGGCCCCGCCTCCGGTCGAGACGTGGCCAAAATCGTCATCGCTGAATCCGAGAGCGCGAACGGCGGCTGCCGAGTCGCCTCCGCCGACAACACCGAGTCCCGACACGCGCGTGAGCGCCTCAGCGACCGCGCGAGTGCCGCCTGCGAAGGCCGGGAACTCGAACACGCCCATCGGCCCGTTCCAGAACACCGTTGTCGACGACGCGACAAGTTCAGCGAACTGGGCAGCCGTGTCGGGTCCGATGTCGAGCCCGATTCCGGATGCTCCCGCGGGGCCGTCTTCAATGCCCGAGGCCGGCTGCACGGTGTGCGACGCGTCGGCGGCAAAACGGTCGGCAACGATGACGTCGGTCGGCAGCACGATCTGCACCCCCCGCGCCTCAGCGTCAGCCAGGTAGCCACGCACCGTGTCGAGCTGGTCAGCCTCGAGCAGGCTTGCCCCCACCTTGTGGCCTTGAGCCGCCAGGAAGGTGAAGAGCATGCCTCCGCCGATCAACAGCCGGTCGACGCGCGGCAACAAGTGCGCGATGACGCCGAGCTTGTCACTGACCTTTGACCCGCCCAAAACGACCGTGTACGGCCGTTCAGGGCGTTCGGTGAGTCGATCGAGAACATCGGTCTCGGCAGAAATCAACGAGCCAGCCGCGCTCGGCAGGGTGTGCGCGAGTTCATACACGCTCGCCTGCTTGCGGTGCACGACTCCGAAGCCATCCGACACCAGGGCATCGCCCATGCGCGCGAGCGCATCGGCGAACGCCTGGCGTTCGGCTGCGTCTTTTGCCGTCTCGCCGGGATTGAAGCGCAGGTTCTCGAGAACGGCGATCTCACCCTCGCCGAGCCCTGCTACAGCATCCGCTGCCGCGTCACCGCCGGTGTCGTCAGCAAACGTCACCGGCGACCCCAGCAGCTCACTCAATCGCTGAGCCACCGGGCGAAGGCTGTACCGCGCGTCAGGAGCGCCCTCTGGGCGCCCGAGGTGCGAGATGACGACAACCTTCGCGCCACGGTGCATGAGGGCGTTGAGCGTCGGCAACGAGGCGCGAATGCGACCGTCATCGGTGACGACACCATCGGATAGCGGCACGTTGAGATCGCACCGTACGATGACGCGTCGACCTGCCAAGTCGCCAAGGGACTCGATCGTACGCAGAGCCACGAAAACTCGTCCTGTCGTCGGTGCCGCCTAGAGGCGGGCGCCCACGTACTCGGTGAGGTCGACGAGGCGGTTCGAGTAGCCCCACTCGTTGTCGTACCAGGCCGAGACCTTCACGAGGTTGCCGCTCACGTTGGTGAGCTCCGCGTCGAAGATCGACGAGTGCGCGTTGAGCTGGATGTCGCTCGACACGATCGGGTCTTCGGTGTACTGCAGGTAGCCCTTGAGACGACCCTCGGCCGCAGCAGCCTTGTAGGCAGCGTTGATCTTCTCCGCGGTGAGCCCCTCGGTGGGCGTCACGATCGTCAGGTCGACGATCGAGCCGGTGGGAACCGGAACACGGTACGACGAACCGCTGAGCTTGCCCTGCAACTCGGGAAGCACGAGGCCGATGGCCTTGGCAGCACCCGTCGAGGCCGGAACGATGTTGATGGCAGCACCACGGGCGCGACGGAGGTCGCTGTGCGGGCCGTCTTGCAGGTTCTGGTCGGCCGTGTAGGCGTGGGCGGTCATCATGAAGCCGCGTTCAATGCCGAATGCATCGTTGAACACCTTGGCGAGCGGAGCGAGGCAGTTGGTCGTGCACGATGCGTTCGAGATGATGACGTGGTTCTTGGGGTCGTAGGTCTCCTCGTTGACGCCCATGACGATCGTGGCGTCGTCGCCCGTCGCGGGAGCCGAGATGAGAACCTTCTTGGCGCCGCCAGCAATGTGCTTCTTGGCGTCTTCTGCCTTGGTGAAGCGACCCGTCGACTCGATCACGATGTCAACACCCAGCTCGCCCCAGGGGAGGTTTGCGGGATCGCGCTCTTCGAACACGCGGATGCGGTGGCCACCGACCGTGATCGAGTCACCATCGTGCGTCACATCGTGGGCGAGAACACCGCCGACCGAGTCGTACTTGAGCAGGTGAGCCAATGCTGCGTTGTCAGTGAGGTCATTGACGGCGACGATTTCGATGTCGCTGCCCTGGGCGAGAGCCGCCCGAAGGTAATTGCGTCCGATGCGGCCGAATCCGTTGATGCCGACTTTCACGCTCACGGTGTCTCCTGTTGCTCCGGCGCTCGATCGCGCCAACTGTGGTGGTAGAGGTGGGTGGTGTCACAGCGCCTAAACAGCGACGGCCGGGGCATCAGCCCCGGCCTCGACGCCATCTATGACAGTAGCAGGAGCCCGTCGGTGTGCGAGCGCGCTGCCGCAAAGCGGTCGGCGACATTGCTCCAGTTGACGATGTTCCAGAATGCCTTGACGTAGTCGGCTTTGACGTTGACATAGTCGAGGTAGAACGCGTGCTCCCACATGTCGAGCTGCAGCAGCGGCACCGTAGCCTGTGCCGTGTTGCCTTGCTGGTCGAAGAGCTGCTGAATGATCAGGCGACGACCGATCGGGTCCCACGACAGCACGCCCCAGCCCGATCCCTGAATGCCCATCGACGCCGCCGTGAAGTGGGCGACGAACTTGTCGAATGATCCAAAGAACTCGTCGATGGCCGCGGCGAGCTCGCCCTCGGGCTTGTCTCCCCCGTTGGGCGACAAGTTTGTCCAGAAGATGGAGTGGTTCACGTGACCGCCGAGGTGGAAGGCGAGGTCTTTCTCGAGCCGGTTAATGTTCGCGAACGACCCCGTCTCGCGCGCCTCGGCCATGGCTTCGAGCGCCGCGTTGGCACCAGCAACATAAGCCGCGTGGTGCTTCGAGTGGTGCAGTTCCATGATGCGCGCGCTGATGTGAGGCTCGAGGGCGGCGTAGTCATAGCCAAGTTCGGGCAGCGTGTAAACAGACATGGGAGTGAACTCTCCTCCTGATAGGGCGTCCGATCGCCGAACTCTCGACGAGCGTGCTGACGGTGGGCCAGTCTACCGAGCGCAACCCGCAAGAGGGCTCGGATGTTCCCGGGCGCAGAATGGAGACGGGCGTGGCGTGCGGTCTCTAGTCAGCGTCAAGGTCGGCGGGAAGATTCGCGTCCGTTCCCGGAATGCCCAATTGTTCGGCACGCTTGTCAGCCATCGCGAGCAGGCGCCGAATACGCCCCGCCACGGCATCTTTCGTCATCGGCGGATCAGCGTGGTGACCAAGCTCGTCCAAGCTTGAATCACGGTAATCGAGGCGCAGCTGGCCGGCGTACCGCAAGTGCTCGGGTAGGTCGTCCCCCAGAATCTCGAGGGCTCTTTCGACGCGCGAACAGGCCGCGACAGCTGCCTGAGCCGACCGTCGCAAATTGGCGTCGTCGAAGTTGACCAGGCGGTTCGCCGTCGCGCGCACCTCACGGCGTGCGCGCAGGGCTTCCCAGTCGCCCACGGTCGACTCAGCGCCCATAAGCCGAAGCATCTGACTGATCTTTTCGCCATCGCGGATGACCACGCGATGCACTCCGCGAACCTCGCGTGCCTTCGCGGCGATGCCGAGTCGTCCAGCGGCACCCACCAAGGCCATTGCCGACTCATTTCCCGGACACGTGATCTCGAGCGCTGCGGAGCGTCCGGGGTCGGTCAGCGATCCATGCGCCAGAAACGCGCCACGCCAGACCGCCGCAAGTTCTTCGCGAGAACCCGTGGTGAGGCGATTCGGGAGACCGCGCACGGGCCGCCGACGGGCATCCAAGAGTCCTGTTTGTCGAGCGAGCGTTTCGCCGCCCTCGAGAACACGCACGACGTAGGCCGGAGTCTTGCGCATCCCGCCGGGCGACATCATCGCGGCGTCACTTCGCATTCCGTACAACTCATGGAGGTCTTTGCGAACTCGCCGGGCGATCTCCGGAGTGTCGAGCTCGACCTCAACGGCAACGCGACCGGAAATCAGATGAAGGCCGCCGGCAAAGCGCAACAGTGTTGCAAGCTCGGCAGCACGCACCGTCGTTTTGGTGACCGCCAACTGCGAGAGCTCGTGCTTCACATCAGCGGTCAATGCCACGGCGGGGACATCCTCTCGAGTCGTCAGGGGCGCGGGGGTACGAGATTCGACCTTACTCGCGTCCGAGGTCGCGATGCTTCACTGTGACGCTCACGTTCGGCAGCTCTCTCATGCGTTCGGCGAGTTGCTGAATGAGAGCAACCGAGCGATGCTTACCGCCGGTGCACCCGATCGCGATCGTGGCGTGGCGCTTGTTCTCTCGAGCGTAACCCGCGAGCACAGGACGCAAAGTGGCGACGAACGAATCGAGAAACTCGACCGCTCCCTCTTGCGCAAGCACGTATTCGCTCACCGCGCTGTCGAGACCTGTTTCTGCCCGAAGCTCGGGTTGCCAGAACGGGTTCGGCAAGAATCGAGCGTCAGCGACGATGTCGGCATCGGTCGGGGTTCCGTACTTGAACCCGAAACTTTGCAGTGTGATCCTGACCCCACCGGAGTCGTGGGCCGAAAAGACTTCGGTGACGGTCGTCGCGAGCTGGTGGATGTTGAACTCGGTTGTGTCGATGATGATGTCGGCGAGTTCTCGGACCTCGAGCATGCGTTCGCGCTCTCGCGCGATTCCGTCGAGCAGCGTGCCGTCGTCTTGCAACGGATGCGGGCGCCGAACCTGCTCAAACCGCCGCACGAGCGCAGCATCCGTCGCCTCCAGAAAGACGACGCGAACGGTGTCGCGCGATCGGAGTTCACTGATGATCGCCGCAAGGTCGGCGAAGAGTTTTCCGCCACGAACATCGACGACGGCGGCAATGCGCGGAAGAGCGCTGCCGGGGTGCACGGCCAGATCAACGAGCGGCCGCAGCATTTGTGGCGGCAGGTTGTCGACGACGTACCACCCGAGGTCTTCGAGAGCATTAGCGACCGTCGATCGACCGGCGCCAGACATGCCGGTGACGATCACCACGTCATGCGGAGCCGAGTCAGGCATGAATCCTCACGTGTTGGGGGGTCAAGAAGACAAGCTTAACCGTCAGAACGAAGTGCTCTGTGGACGAGTTGCGCGATCGCTGGCCCAACACCCTCGACGGCCGTGAGTTCGTCAACCGAGGCGGCCCGCAATCGAGCCACGGATCCGAAGTGCTTGAGCAACTCGCTCGTGCGAGCAGGGCCCAAGCCAGGGATGCTCGAGAGTTGCGTGCGAATGTCGCGCGAGCGAGTCGTGCGTTGGTAGCGCAACGCGAACCGGTGCGCTTCGTCGCGCAATCGCTGCAGCAAGAACAGCGCGTCGGACGACCGCGGCAAGATCACGGGAAAATCGCTGTCGGGCAGCCACACTTCTTCAAGGCGTTTGGCGATGCCACACACCGCAATGTCACTCAAGCCTTCGTCGCGCAGTGCCCGGGCCGCCGCCGCAACTTGCGGTTGACCACCGTCGATGACGAGCAGGCCCGGCCGGTAGTGAAATGACTTGCGGGTCGGAGTGGCCGCCGCGCCGCTCTCTCCGCGCGCGTCAGCATCGGAGTCGGCGACCTCCCCCGAGGGAAAACCACTCTGTTCGTCGTGAAGGTAGGCGAGTCGCCTCCGCAACACCTGATACACGGCGTCGGTGTCGTCACGCGCATCAGCGATCGCAAACTTGCGGTACTGGTCTTTACGCGGCAAACCGTCTTCGAAAACGACCATGGATGCCACGGGGTTCTTGCCACCGAAGTGCGAGACGTCAAAACACTCGAGGCGCAGGGGCGCTGTGGCCAAGCCAAGGGCCTCTTGAATGTCGGCGAGAGCTTGAGATCGCGCCGTGAAGTCTCCGCTGCGGCGCGTCTTGTATTGCACGAGAGCGCCCAGCGCATTCGTCGCAACAGTCTCGGCGAGGGCTGCCTTCTCGCCACGCTGAGCCACTTTCACGACAACGGCACCACGCTCCCCCGCGTCGCGCCGGCGTTCGGTCAGCACGACCTGCAACGCCGCGACGTCGTCAGGTAGCGCGGGCACGATGATCTCGCGAGCGGGAAACGTTGTGCCGTCGTAAGCGTTCTGCAGCACGGTGTCGACGAGTTCCGCCATCGTGACATCGAGCTCGGTATCGACCACCCACCCACGGACTCCACGAATGCGTCCGCCGCGAACCACGAATAGCTGCACAGCGGCGGCAAGTTCGTCGTAAGCAATTCCGAAAACGTCGGCGTCGGTGTCGTCATCGAGAACGACAGCGCTCTTCGCGAGGGCAGTCTCGAGCGCGCCGATTTGATCCCGGATGCGCGCCGCGGACTCATAGTCGAGGTCGCGGGCCGCATCCGCCATCGCTGCCTTGAGCGCCCGAACGTAACCCTCATCATTACCTGCCATGAACGAGGCGAAGTCGAGGGCGATTCCGCGATGCTGTTCCGGAGTTACCCGGCCGACGCAAGGAGCGGCACACTTGCCAATGTCTCCTAGCAGGCACGGACGGTTCGTCGCCTGGGCCCTCTTGTAAGTCGACTCGCCGCACGACCGCATCGGAAACGCCTTGAGCATGAGATCAACCGTTTCGCGCACGGCCCACACTTTCGTGTACGGCCCGAAGTACCGAGCCCCCGGGATGCCCCGCGTACGAGTGATCATGACGCGAGGGACGCGATCAGCCAGGGTGATGGCGACGTAGGGGTACGTCTTGTCGTCGCGAAACTTCACGTTAAACGGCGGAGCGAACTCTTTGATCCACGTGTACTCGAGTGAGAGCGCCTCGAGCTCACTCCCGACGACCGTCCACTCGACACCCTGCGCCGTCGTCACCATGCGACGCGTGCGCTCGTGCAGACTGTGGAGCGGTTGAAAGTAGTTGCTCAGTCGATTGCGCAGGTTGTTGGCCTTGCCGACATAGAGCACGCGACCCGTTGCATCGGTGAACCGGTAGACGCCCGGTTCGGTCGGAATCTCGCCGCGCTGGGGCCGCCACTGCTCGCGCGAATTCATGTCAGCGCTTCGAACGCCCAGAATCAGACGTGGCGCCGTCGATCAACTCGCGCAAGAAGCGCCCCGTGTGACTCTCGTCGACAGCAGCGAGCTCTTCTGGAGTGCCCACGGCAATCACGCGCCCTCCCCCAGCGCCACCCTCGGGGCCGAGATCGATCAGCCAATCCGCTGCCCGAATCACGTCGAGGTTGTGTTCGATCACGATCACGGTGTTGCCCTTGTCAACGAGGCCATTCAAAACGAGGAGCAGTTTGCGCACGTCTTCAAAGTGCAGACCTGTCGTCGGTTCATCGAGAACATAGACGCTGCGACCGTTCGACCGCTTTTGCAACTCGGTCGCGAGCTTGACGCGTTGGGCTTCGCCGCCCGAGAGCGTGGTGGCGCTTTGCCCGAGCCGGACATACCCTAGTCCGACGTCAACGAGGGTCTTCAAGAACCGATGGATGGCCGAGATGGGCTCGAAGAACTCTGCGGCCTCTTCGATCGGCATGTCGAGAACTTCAGCAATGTTCTTGCCCTTGTAGTGCACAGTGAGCGTGTCACGGTTATATCGAGCACCATTGCAGACCTCGCACGAGACATAGACGTCGGGCAAGAAGTTCATCTCGATCTTGATCGTGCCGTCGCCCGCACAGTTCTCGCAGCGACCGCCCTTGACGTTGAAGCTGAAGCGACCCTGCAGATACCCACGTGCCTTTGCCTCCGCCGTCTCGGCGAAGAGCGCGCGAATGCGATCGAACACGCCCGTGTACGTCGCTGGGTTCGATCGTGGTGTGCGACCAATCGGCGCTTGGTCGACGTGGACAACCTTGTCGAGATTTTCGAGGCCGTGCACCCGCACGTGCTTGCCGGGAACCTGGCGTGCTCCGTTGAGCTTGTTGGCCAAAACCTTGTACAGGATGTCGTTCACCAGCGATGACTTGCCCGACCCGCTGACGCCCGTCACCGCGACGAACGCACCGAGCGGAAAGTCGACGGTGACGTCACGCAAGTTATTCGCTTTGGCGCCCTCGACGGTCAACACTCGCGCTGGGTCAATCGATCGACGGGCGACGCGATCGACGACCTGACGGCGGCCTGCGAGGTAGTCCCCCGTAATCGACTCGGCGTTCTCGATGAGTTCTGCATACGATCCGCTGTGCACGACTCGACCACCGTGCTCGCCGGCACCGGGCCCAATGTCGACAATCCAGTCGGCCGTGCGAATCGTGTCTTCATCGTGTTCGACAACGATGAGCGTGTTGCCCAGGTTCTTGAGTTTGACGAGCGTGTCAATGAGTCGTCGGTTGTCGCGCTGGTGAAGTCCTATCGACGGCTCATCAAGCACGTACAAGACGCCCGTGAGTCCCGATCCGATTTGCGTTGCCAGACGGATGCGCTGTGCCTCGCCGCCCGAGAGTGTTCCGGCGGCCCTCGCCATGCTCAAGTAGCCCAGGCCGACCTCCAGCAAAAACTCGAGCCGCGCGCGGATCTCGCGGAGGACAGCGGCGGCAATGGAGGCCTCGCGCTCGCTCAGCGTGATGGTCTGCATGAACGCATAGGCGTCAAGCAGGCTCAGCTCAGATACCGACGAGATGCTGTGGCCGTCGACCGTCACGGCCAGCACTTCAGGCTTGAGTCGAGCCCCGTTGCACTCCGAACACGGTACCTCGCGGAGGTATTCAGCAAAGCGCTGCTGAGACCAGTCGCTCTCGGCCTCGGCATACTTGCGCTCGATATAGGGGATGACTCCCTCGAAGCCGGTGGAGTAGGTCACGTCGCGGCCATACCGGTTGCGCCACTTCACGCGAACTTCGAAGTCGTTGCCCTCGAGGATCGCTTCTTGAGTGCTCTGTTCAAGCTCACCCCACGGCGTATCGAGCGAGAAGCCGAGGTCACGTCCCAGCCCCGCCAACAACTTCTGGAAGTAGCTATAGAGGCCTTTGCCCTGCTGATTCCACGGCAAAATGACGCCATCGTTGAGACTCAAGCTCGGGTCACCGATGAGCAGGTCGACATCGACCGCCATGCGCGTACCGAGGCCTGAGCACACGGGGCATGCTCCGAACGGGGCGTTGAACGAGAACGTGCGCGGCTCAATCTCGGTGAGCTGCAACGGGTGGCGGTTCGGGCAGCTCAGACGCTCGCTGAAAGTGCGGGTGCGGTCTGCCGCGGTGGTCTCGCGGTCAACGAAGTCGATGACGACAAGGCCATCCGTGAGCCCGAGGGCGGTTTCGAGCGAGTCGGTCAAGCGAGTCAAGGCCTCGTCGTTCGCCACCAGGCGATCAACAACGACGGCAATATCGTGCTTCACCTGCTTCTTGAGCACGGGAGGCTCGCTGAGCTGGATTTGCTCGCCGTCGACGACCGCTCGCGCGTAGCCCGATGCAGCGAGCTCGCGAAACAGGTCGACAAACTCGCCCTTCTTCTGGCTCACAACGGGCGCAAGCACCTGAAAGCGGGTGCCCGTCTCGAGCGTCATGAGTTCATCAGCAATCTGCTGAACCGTCTGACGTTGAATGCGCTCGCCACACTCGGGGCAGTGAGGAATACCGACGCGAGCCCACAGCAACCGCATGTAGTCGTAGATCTCGGTGATGGTGCCCACGGTCGAGCGCGGGTTGCGGTTGGTCGACTTCTGGTCGATCGACACTGCCGGGCTGAGCCCCTCAATGAAGTCGACATCGGGCCGATCAACCTGCCCGAGAAACTGCCGAGCGTAGGCCGAGAGCGACTCGACATAGCGGCGCTGACCCTCGGCGAAGATCGTGTCGAAGGCGAGCGAGCTCTTGCCCGAGCCGGAGAGGCCCGTGAACACCACGAGCGCATCGCGCGGAATAACGAGGTCGACGTCGCGCAAGTTATGCACACGCGCGCCACGCACGCTCAAATGAGGAGCAGATTCAAGAGGGGTCGCCGACACTCTGGTCATTCTAGGCCGGGGCTCTGACACGCTCCCTGTACGTGCGCTCTAGCGCACGTGGCCAGCGTCGACCATGCCTCGCAGGTCTTTCTTCAGGTCTTGCACCTCGTCACGCAACCGAGCGGCAAGCTCGAACTTGAGCTCTTCGGCCGCCGTGAGCATCTGTGCTGTCAAGTCGGCGATGATCGACTCGAGTTCCGTTGCGCCCGCAGCAGCGAGCCCTTCACGCTTGATAGCCGGTGTCGCCGCGCGCTTGCCGCCCGAGGCCCGAGAACTTCCGCGACTCGCGAGCAGTTCGGCAGTGTCGGCGCCTTCGCGCACGAGCTGATCGGTAATGTCGGCGATCTTCTTGCGTAGCGGGGTCGGATCAATACCGTTGGCAACGTTGTAGGCAATCTGCCGATCACGACGTCGAGTCGTCTCATCGATGGCCTGCGCCATCGACGGGGTGACGACATCGGCATACATGTGCACCTCACCCGAGACATTGCGCGCCGCACGTCCGATGGTCTGAATGAGGGAGGTGGCCGAGCGCAAGAAGCCCTCTTTGTCGGCGTCGAGAATCGCCACGAGCGAGACCTCGGGCAAGTCGAGTCCTTCGCGCAGCAGGTTGATGCCCACCAGCACGTCGTACACACCTTGTCTCAGCTCGCTCAGCAACTCGACGCGACGCAGAGTGTCGACATCCGCATGCAAGTAGCGCACGCGCACGCCCGCCTCGGTGAAGAACTCCGTCAGTTCTTCTGCCATCTTCTTCGTGAGGGTGGTGACGAGCACCCGCTCATCACGCTCGGTGCGCTGTCTGATCTGCTCGAGCAAGTCGTCGATTTGCCCCTTGCTGGGCTTGACCACGATGGCGGGGTCGACGAGCCCCGTGGGTCGAATGATCTGCTCGACGACCGAATCGGTTATGCCGAGTTCGTACTTGCCCGGGGTGGCCGAGAGGTACACCTTCTGTCCGGTGCGATCGAGAAACGCTTCCCACCGCAGGGGCCGGTTGTCGAGGGCGCTCGGGAGCCGGAACCCGTGTTCGACGAGCGTTCGCTTGCGCGAGGCGTCACCCTCGTACATGGCACCGATCTGCGGAACCGTGACGTGGCTCTCGTCGATGACGACCAAGAAATCGTCGGGAAAGTAGTCCAACAAGCAGTTCGGCGGTTCTCCCGGAGCCCGGCCATCAATGTGCCTGGAGTAGTTCTCGATGCCGTTGCAGAAGCCGATCTGTTCCATCATCTCGATGTCGAACGTCGTGCGCATGCGCAGCCGTTGGGCTTCGAGAAGCTTTCCTTGACGCTCCAACTCGGCCAGCCGCAGCTCGAGTTCTTCTTTGATCGTCACGATCGCGCGCTGCATCGTGTCGGGCGAGGCCGCGTAGTGCGTGGCAGGGAAGACCGATACGGCGTCGAGCGGGCGCACGACATCCCCCGTCAACGGGTGCAAGGCATAAAGCGCCTCGACCTCGTCACCGAACATTTCGATGCGGATCGCGAGCTCTTCATACATCGGGATGATCTCGATGGTGTCGCCGCGCACACGGAACTTGCCCCGCGAGAAGTCGATGTCGTTGCGCTGGTACTGCATGCCCACGAACTTACGAATGAGCGTGTCGCGCGGGATGCTCTGGCCCACCTGCAGCGCCACCATGGCCTCGAGGTACTCTTCGGCGGCGCCGAGACCATAAATGCACGAGACAGTCGAGACCACGACGACATCACGGCGACTCAACAGCGAGTTCGTCGTCGAGTGGCGCAGGCGCTCAACCTCGGCATTGACCGAGCTGTCTTTCTCGATGAACGTATCGGTCTGCGGAACGTAGGCCTCAGGCTGGTAGTAGTCGTAGTACGACACGAAATACTCGATGGCATTGTGCGGCATGAGATCACGAAACTCGGTGGCCAATTGCGCCGCGAGGGTCTTGTTGTGCGCGAGCACCAGAGTGGGACGCTGCACTTGCTCAATGAGCCACGCGGTCGTTGCCGACTTACCGGTTCCGGTAGCACCCAGCAGCACGATGTCGGTCTCGCCCGCATTAATGCGGGCGGCCAACTCGGCGATTGCTTGCGGCTGATCGCCGCTTGGCGTGTAGTCGCTCACAACCTCAAAAGGGCGAACCGAACGCGTGGGTTCCATCCCCCCAGCCTACGAGAGGGGGTCTGACACTCCGGTGTGGCCGTCGCGCTCAGCAACGAGACGCTGCCACAGAGCATCCACCTGATCGATGGTCTCGTCGAGCGTGCCGCTCGAATCGATGACGACGTCGGCAACGGCAAGGCGCTCGGCATCACTCGCTTGCGCGTCGACGCGTTGCTGGGCGGATGCTCGGTCGAGCCCGCGCAGCGACACCAGTCGCTCAAGCCGCTCCTCCGCCGGCGCATGCACCACGACGACGAGAGCGAATTCCTCCGCCAACCGCGCCTCGACCAGCAGGGGAACGTCGTACACGACGATCGCCCGCGGGTCGGCGGACTCGACGGCCGCAAGCCGCTCGTGATACAGCCGATGCACTTCGGGGTGCACGATCGCGTTGAGATCCGCTCGCGCGCCGGAGTCAGCAAAGACCAGAGCGCCCAGCGCCGCGCGATCGAGTGTGTCGTCCGGCGCGAGCACGCCATCTCCAAACCGCTCGCGGATGGCCTCGAGGCCGGGCGACCCGACCGCGACCGCCTCGCGCGCGAGAACGTCAGCGTCAATCACGAACGCTCCGAGGTGCGCCAAACGGCTCGCGACGACCGATTTGCCGGCGGCAATTCCGCCCGTGAGCCCAATGACATCCACGCGGCGACCCTATCCCGTCGAGGTCGCGTGAAGCAGGTAGCATGACTCGCACGCGCCCCAATGGAGGTCTTCCGTGCTCGAACTGCTCACCGGTACTGGGCTGGCGGTGGCCGCCGGACTCAACGCCTACGTGCCCATGCTGGTCTTGGGTCTTGCCGGCCGGTTTCTCGACTTCGTTGAGTTGCCGGCCGCGTGGGCATGGCTCGAGAACGAGTGGGTTCTGCTGATCTTGGGCGTCTTGCTCGTCATTGAACTCATCGCCGACAAGATTCCCGCCGTTGACTCAATCAACGACGTCATTCAATCGATTGTTCGCCCTGCGGCGGGCGGCATCGTCTTCGGCACCGGCACGTCAACGACGACCGCCGCTGTGACAGATCCAGCAGCGTTCTTCGAGTCGAGCGCGTGGGTTCCTGTCGTGACGGGTGTCGTCATTGCCTTGCTTGTTCACGGCGCCAAGATGTTCGTTCGGCCCGCCGCGAATGCCTTGACCGCCGGGGCGGCGGCACCCGTGTTGTCGACGAGCGAAGACATCGGCGCCCTGTTGTTGAGTGTCTTCGCGATCGTGATTCCCATTCTGGTGATCGTCGCGATCATCGCTTTGATCGTTCTCGTGTTCTCGGTGTTCCGCCGACTACGGCGTCAGCGGCAATCGGTCGCACCGGCCTAGTTTCAGCAGCATGGGCGCGCGGAGCACGCGCACCAACGACGAATGGGCCGCCCCACCGGGGCGGCCCATTCGTTTCACAGCGTGCGCGGTTACCGCGCCACCAGCACCGTGGTTAGTTGTTGCTCGAGAGCTTCTCGCGCAGGGCGGCAAGCGACTCGTCGTCGGCGAGGGTTCCACCCGTCGTCGACTCGCTCGAGAAGCTCGAGCCGCCCGCGGCGGGAAGCTCGAGGGTCTCTTCCTCGACCAGCGCGGTGGCAACCTGCTTCTTGTGCAGCTCCCAGCGAGCCTGGGCAGCAGCGTAGTCCTGTTCCCACTTGGCGCGCTGCTCGTCGAAGCCGTCTTTCCACTCGCCCGACTCGGGGTCGAAGCCATCGGGGTACTTGTAGTTGCCGGCCTCGTCGTACTCGGTCGGCATGCCGTAGACCGCGGGGTCGAACTCGACGCCCTCGGGGTCAACACCCTCGTTGGCCTGCTTGAGGCTCAGCGAGATGCGGCGACGCTCGAGGTCGATGTCGATGACCTTGACGAAGACCTCGTCATTGACCGACACGATCTGCTCCGCGAGCTCGACGTGCTTGGCCGAGAGCTCCGAGATGTGCACAAGGCCCTCGATGCCATCCGCCACGCGCACGAAGGCGCCGAAGGGAACGAGCTTGGTGACCTTACCCGGAGCGACCTGACCGATCGCGTGCGTGCGGGCGAATACCTGCCACGGGTCTTCCTGGGTCGCCTTGAGCGAGAGCGACACGCGCTCGCGCTCGAGGTCGACCTCGAGGATCTCGACGGTGACTTCCTGGCCGACCTCGACGACCTCGCTGGCGTGCTCAATGTGCTTCCAGCTGAGCTCCGAGACGTGAACGAGGCCGTCGACGCCACCGAGGTCGACAAACGCACCGAAGTTGACGATCGACGACACGACACCCTTGCGAACCTGGCCCTTGGCGAGGTTGTTGAGGAAGGTCGAGCGGCTCTCCGACTGCGTCTGCTCGAGCAGCGCGCGACGCGAGAGCACAACGTTGTTGCGGTTCTTGTCGAGCTCGAGAATCTTCGCCTCGATCTCTTGGCCGAGGTACGGCGTGAGGTCGCGAACGCGGCGAAGCTCAATGAGTGACGCGGGCAAGAAGCCACGGAGTCCGATGTCGACAATGAGGCCGCCCTTGACGACCTCGATGACGGTGCCGGTAACGATGCCGTCGGCGTCTTTGATCTTCTCGACGTCGCCCCATGCACGCTCGTACTGAGCGCGCTTCTTCGAGAGGATCAGGCGACCCTCTTTGTCTTCCTTCTGGAGGACGAGGGCTTCGACGGTGTCGCCGACGGAAACGACCTCAGAGGGGTCGACGTCGTGCTTGATCGACAGCTCACGCGAGGGGATGACACCCTCGGTCTTGTAGCCAACGTCGAGGAGGACCTCGTCGCGGTCGATCTTGACAACGGTTCCTTCGATGAGGTCGCCGTCGTTGAAAAACTTGAGGGTCAGTTCGACCGCGGCCAAGAAGTCTTCAGCAGACCCAATGTCGTTGATGGCGATCTGCTTGGGGGCCTGGGTCGTTGCGGGGGTCATGTAGTGGGTGCTCCGATGCGGACAGAAATCAGGCCTGAACGACGTCGTGCATTGGGTGTCGCCCGGGCATGCGGACAGGACTGTCGTCAAATCGACGACTCTCCAGCTTATCCTGCGGCTGGGGCGTGCGGCAAACCCCCGACTCGGCCGCGAAAAACTAGCGTTTCAGGATGCTCGCGAGCGCAGCATCCAGATGCGGATGCTCGAACGAAAAGCCCGCGCGCTCGAGCTTCTCGGGCAGCACCCACCGGCTCTTGAGCACCAGTTCGGTCTCGGATCGAATCATCCACGTGCCCAGCTCCAGCATCCACCGCTGCAGCGGTATGCCGAACGGTACGCGCAACACCCTCCGCAGGTGTGCCATCAACTCGCGATTCGTTTCGGGATTCGGGCTCGACACGTTGAGTGGACCACTAATCGACGGCTGATGTTCGAGCCAGTGGTGCACGCGCACGACATCGTCGAGGTGAACCCAACTGACGTGTTGCTCTCCGCGGCGACTGCCGACTTCGTGAGCCGTACCCGCCGCGCGTCGCGCGCGGCTGATGGGCCACACCCCGTCGCACTGCGCTCCCCCGAGACCAAGGCGAGTCAACGCGGCGAGAGGAGCAAGTGCGCTGCCGTCACCGAGAACGATCGCCATGCGCAGCGCGACCCGGCGGGTCGACGGCGTGTCCGCGGCCTCGAGCGCTGCCTCCCACGCTCGCGCTACCGACACGGAGAATCCCGATCCCAATTCGCCGGTCGACTCGGTCTGCGGTCGATCCATCGCGTGCCGATAGATCGTTGCGGTTGACGCGTTGATCCACAGGGCGGGTGGCCGTTCTGCCGCGGCGATGGCCTCGCCAAGCGCCACCGTTGTATCATCTCGCGACTGGAGAATCTCCGCTCGATTCTCGGCGTTGTAGCGGCAGTTCACGCTGCGGCCCGCCAGGTTGACGACGGTCGATGCGCCATCAACAAGCGCCGCGATGGCCGCTGGGTCGCTCCAGGTTGTCGCCTCCCGGCGACCGATCAGATCAACCTGACGTCCGGCGTCGCGATACGACGCCACCAAGCGTTGCCCGACGAATCCCGAGGCCCCCGCGACAACAACGCGACCGAGGGGAGGTGAGTCGTGGTCCGTCACTCCCCCAGCCTCCCATGCGTCGGGGGGAACTCTTTCTCAACCCGATAGTCAAACCAGCCGTGATAGCCGTACACGAGCCCCAGGCCCGGCATCGTCACCCGCACATCCACGTGCTGGCTCTGCGCGTGGTGGTCCCACCGCTCCACGAGGGCGACGTGTGGCCGCACGATGCGCGGGATGGTCCACCAGCGGCCCCCGAGCCGCACGCGCACAGCGTCCGAGGCGGCAACGAGTGCGCCGTCGTGCGCCGAGACCTGCAGCGCCGCCTCGAGTCGGCCGCCGGATCCCAGTGCGTCGATGGCGAGACCGCGGTGCTCGCGCACACGATCGACCATGACACGCTCGCGGCGCGGGAAGTGCAAGGTGCGGGTTGCGCGAATCGCGCCGTCAGCATCCGCTCGATTCTCGATCGTGAACGGGATGTCCACGCCATGCTCGGGAAACGCGATGCCCCACCGTGCCGCCACTGAGAGAGCTGGCCTCAGCAGGCGTGACTGACACCCGGCCTCGGTGAACTCGCCACTACCTCTGCCGACTAACCCCCCAGGGATTGCTCGCACATACTCCCGAATGCGCGGGTGCAGATCGTCGACGGCGTCGCCGAGTGCTGCCTCCCACGCTGAGCGCACGGCGTTAGCCGAGCAGCGCTGACTTCAGCGTGTCGAGACCCACACCGCCGAGGTCGAGGGCGTTCTTGTGGAACACCTTGTTCGAGAATGCGGCGCCCTCTTTCGCCTTGTACGCGTCGCGAATCTGCTCCCAAATGCGCTGGCCCACCTTGTATGACGGCGCTTGGCCCGGCCAGCCGAGGTAACGATTGACTTCAAACGTCACGAAGCCGTCGTTCATGTTGACGTTCTTGCGCATGAACGCGAAGGCGTCGTCACTCGTCCAGACCGCCCCCGTCTCGGGGTGAATCTTGCCCAGGTGCACACCGATGTCGAGCACGACGCGCGCCGCGCGCATGCGTTGACCGTCGAGCATGCCGAGGCGGTCGGCGGGGTCGTCGAGGTAGCCCAGTTCTTCCATGAGGCGCTCGGCGTAGAGCGCCCAGCCCTCGGCGTGGCCGCTCGTGCCCGCCAAGAGGCGACGCCACGAGTTCAACTGTGCGCGGTTGTAGACGGCCTGGCCGATCTGCAAGTGGTGACCGGGAACACCCTCGTGATAAACGGTCGTCGTCTCGCGCCACGTGTCGAACTCGTCGACACCCTCGGGGATGCTCCACCACATGCGGCCCGGTCGCGAGAAGTCATCGGTCGGACCCGTGTAGTAGATGGCCCCGCCGGGGGTCGGCGCGATCATGCACTCGAGCTCTTTCACCGGTTCGGGAATCTCGAAATGGGTGCGCGAGAGGTCGGCGATCGCCGTGTCGCTGAGGTTCTGCATCCACGCCTTGAGGGCGTCGCGCCCATGGAGCTTGCGCGAGGGGTCTTTCTCGAGGTGTGCGATGGCCTCGGCAACACTTGCGCCCGGCAGAATCTCGCCGGCCACGCGCGTCTGCTCGTCGACCATGCGCGCGAGCTCTTCGACACCCCACTCATACGTCTCGTCGAGGTCGATCGTGGCGCCGAGAAAGCGCCGTGACATCAGGCCGTAGAGCTCGCGGCCGACGGCGTCATTCTCGCGAGCCGCCGGACCAAGCTCCGACTCGAGGAAGGTCGCGAAGGCGCCATAGGCATCGGCAGCGGCCTGGGCGTTGCGGGCGAGATCGCTGTGCAGCGACTCCGGCAAAGCCGGCGAGTCGTTGTGGGCACTCTGCGCGAACTCGGGGAAGAAGCCGTCGGCAGCAGCATTGCGTCGTGCCTGGTCGAGCACCTCGGTCACCTGGCGTCGTGCGGGAGTGTTGCCCGCGGCAATTCCCTCGCGCAAGGTCTCGGTGTAGCCCTCGAGCGCGCTGGCGACATTGCCGAGCTTGCGCGCGATGACCGCCCAGTCGTGCTCCGTCGCGGTGGGCATGAGGTCGAAGATTTCGCGGATGCCCTGCGCCGGTGACGCGATGACGTTGAGGTCGCGCTGATCCCAGCCCGCTGCCGACAGCTCGAGATCGAGCGTGAGCTCGGCCGAGAGGTCGGTCACCGTCACCCGATCGGTGTCGTCGCGCGGGGTCGCCGCCGCCAACTGCGCGAGCGCTGCTCGCGCAGCCTGCTCATACTTCTCACGCCCCGCCGGCGACAAGTCTTGAAACTCGTCGTGACGCCCCTCGGCGCCAATGTAGATGCCCACATCGGGGCTCAGGTCGACGAGCGTGGCGACCCACTGCTCGGCGATTGCGTCAACGGCGGAAGGAGTGCGGTCGGCTGCGCTGTCGGACATGGCGTCGAGCCTAGTGTGCGGCTTCGTTCCAGTCGCGCCCCACGCCCACTTGGACCTCGAGAGGCACGGCGAGCTCGGCCGCGTCTCCCATACGCGCGCGCACGATCGCTTCGAGCGCGTCGCGCTCGCCCGGGGCAACCTCAAACACGAGTTCGTCGTGAACTTGGAGCAGCATGCGCGAGCGGAGGGCATCCCGTGCCATGTCGGCAGCAACGCCATTCATGGCGATCTTCATGATGTCGGCAGCCGAGCCCTGAATGGGCGCGTTGAGGGCCTGCCGTTCGGCGTTCTCGCGCAACACGCGGTTGGGGCTCTTGAGGTCGGGGAACGGGCGACGGCGGCCGAAGATCGTCTCGGTGTAGCCGTCTTCTTTCGCCTGAGCGACGACGCTGCGCAAGTACTCACGCACGGCTCCGAAGCGAGCGAAGTAGTCGGTCATGAGCTGCTTGGCCTCGGCCGACTCGATGCGCAATTGCTTGCTGAGCCCGAATGCGCTGAGCCCGTAGGCGAGGCCGTAGCTCATGGCCTTGACCTTCGTGCGCATTTCGCTCGTGACGTCGGCGGGCTCGACCCCGAAGATGCGGGCGCCGACGAAGCGGTGCAGGTCTTCGCCCGACCGAAACGCCTCGATGAGCCCCTCGTCGCCCGAGAGGTGCGCCATGATGCGCATCTCGATCTGCGAGTAGTCGGCGGTCAGCAGGCTCTCGAAGCCCTCCCCCGCCCGGAACGCGGCGCGGATGCGGTGGCCCACTTCGGTGCGCACGGGAATGTTCTGCAGGTTCGGGTCGGTCGACGAGATACGGCCCGTTGTCGTACCGGTTTGGTCGTAGGTCGTGTGGATGCGCCCGTCGCTCGCGATGGCCGTCGTGAGCGTCTCGACGATCTGACGCAGTTTCGTTGCGTCGCGGTGCTGCAACAGCAGACCAAGGAACGGGTGCGGATGCGCCTCTTGCAAATCGGCAAGAGCCGCGGCGTCGGTCGAGTACCCCGTCTTCGTCGCGCGGGTCTTGGGCATTCCGAGCTCGTCGAACAACACCTCTTGCAGTTGCTTCGGCGAACCCAGATTCACCTCGCGGCCGATCTCGGCGTAGGCCTGCTGCGCGAGATTCGCGGTCGTCTCGCCGAGCTCGGTGTTGAGGGCATCGAGCGCCGCGCGGTCGACGGTGATTCCCGTGCGCTGCATGAGCGAGAGCACGGGCGCGCTCGGAAGGTCGATCTCGGCGAGCACGCGCTCGCTCGTCTCGGGGAGAGACTGCCGCTGTTCGGCGACGAGGCGGTGCACAAACCACGCGACGGTCGCCGGGCTGATGCCCTCGGTGTCGGGGACGAGTTGGTTCGGGTCAGCCTGCGGCATCGACTCGCCGAGCACGTCGTGCACGAGGTCGACGAGGTCGTACGACTTCGCTCCCGGGCGCTCGAGCCACGCGGCGAGACGGGTATCCCACACGACCCCGGCCAGCGAGATGTCGAGGGCCGCGAGCACCGTCGTGGCCGATTTGCTATCGGCGAGCAACTTGGGTGCATCGCTCGCGAGCCACGCCTCAAGGGCGGCATAGTCGGGCCGATGTGCGGCCCAGTTGACCTGCACGCTTTCGGTTGCCGTGGCGAGACCGAATGCCGAGAGCTGGCCGTGCGGTGCATCCACAATCACCGCGACCTCGTGGCCCGTCGTCGATGCCAGCCAGGTTGCGAGCTCTTCGTCGACGAGTGTGCGCACCACCGGCAGGTCGGTGCGCGGTGCGGCCTCGACGTCAGAGCCCATGTCGGCACCTTCGGCTTCGGCAACCTTGAGTACGCGCTCGGTCAGGGTGCGAAACTGCAAGCGTTCGAAGACCTGCTTGACCGCCGGAACGTCCATGGGGCGGCGATCGAGATCGTGCGGACCGACGGGCAGCTCGAGGTCGGTCACCAGGCGGTTGAGGCGACGGTTGCGCTCGGCGCGCTCGCGCTGCTCACGCAGGTTCGCGCCGACAACGCCACCGATCTCGTCGATGTGCTCCCAGAGCCCCTCGAGCGACCCGTATTGGGTAATCCACTTGACCGCGGTCTTTTCACCGACCTTGTCAATGCCCGGCAGGTTGTCACTCGTCTCGCCGACGAGCGCAGCAATCTCGGGATACTGCTCGGGGTTGATGCCATAGCGCTCGCGCACAGCGTCGGGGTCGTAGCGCTTGAGTTCGGCGACCCCGCGAGCACTCGGATACAGCAGCGTGACGTCATCATTCACGAGTTGAATCGTGTCGCGGTCGCCCGAGACGACGAGCACCTTGAAGCCGTCAGCGACCGCCCGCGTCGCGAGCGTGGCAAGAATGTCGTCCGCTTCGAAGTCTTCTTTCGTGATGGTCGGGATGCTCATGGCAGCGAGCGCCTCTTGCAGGAGGGGCACCTGCCCCTTGAACTCGGGCGGGGTCTCGCCCCGGGTGCCCTTGTATTCGGGGTACTCGCGCGTGCGGAATGAGTAGCGAGAAATGTCGAACGCCACCGCCACGTGGGTCGGCTTCTCTTTCGCCAAGAGGCTCAAGAACATCGATAGAAAGCCGTGGATGGCGTTGGTGTGTTGCCCGTCACGCGTGACGAAACTGTCTATCGGCAAGGCATAAAAGGCCCGAAAAGCCAGCGAGTGGCCGTCGACGATGAGGAGGGTAGGCTTTGCGGAGTCCGTCACGGGGCCAGCCTAGCGACGGGAACCGACGCAGTGGCCCTGAGCAGAACACCCGCCGCACCCCCGCGAACGCCGAGGACTCCATGACGCTTCTGCCCCCCGACCTCGATCCCGAGCTCTACAGACGCCTCGTTTCAACAGGTGGGGGCGCGCTGTGCCTCAAGATGGGCATCGAGTTTCTCGAACTCTCGGCTGAACGGTCGGTCGCGACGATGCCGGTCGCGGGCAACACCCAGGTGATCGGGCTCTTGCACGGCGGCGCTCACGTCGTGCTCGGTGAGAGCCTGGGGTCGATCTCCTCGGCCATTCATGCCGGGCCGAGTCGCTACGCGGTCGGCATTGAGATCAACGCAACCCACAGCCGATCCATCACCGAAGGCATCGTCACGGCAACGTGCTCGGCCCTCGTGTTGGGCCGCACGCTCTGCACCCACGAGATCGTCATGACCGACGATCAGGGTCGACGACTGTCAACGGTGCGCATGACCAATATGCTGCGCGACCGCTGACGACTTAGCTGCCGTCCGCGTCGCCCTCGTCGGTAGCGGCCGCCTTCTTCGGCGCATCTTTCTTCGTCGCGAGCTGATCGATGATCGCTTGCGCGACCGCCTGCATGGTCGTCCGACGGTCCATCGACGCCTTTTGAATCCAGCGGAACGCTTCGGGCTCGGTGAGTCCCATGCGCTCGTTCAGGAGGCCCTTGGCGCGGTCAACAAGCTTGCGCGTCTCGAAGCGTTCGACGAGGTCAGCGACCTCGGCTTCCAGCGTCAAAATCTGCTGGTAGCGGCTCAGCGCGACTTCAATCGCGGGCAGCAGGTCATTCGGCGTAAAGGGCTTGACGACATACGCGAGAGCGCCCGCCTCGACGGCCTGCTCGACGAGCTCCTTTTGGCTAAAGGCTGTCAAGAGCACGACCGGCGCGATGTGGTTCTCGCTGAGGCGCTTTGCGGCCTCGATGCCGTCAAGCTGCGGCATGCGAATGTCCATGATCACGAGGTCAGGACGAAGCTCGGTTGCCAGGGCCACGGCCGTCTCACCATCGCCGGCTTCACCAACGACGTCGAAACCGTTGTCGCGCAGAATTTCGACGATGTCCATGCGGATGAGAGATTCATCTTCAGCGACGACAACGCGACGAGGGGCAGCTGCAGAGATATCTTGGTCACTCACCCGACCGAGCCTACGGTATCGTCAGTGCCCGAGGGTTGAGATAACCCGAGCCGGCTTGGCGGAATGGTAGACGCGGCGCACTCAAAATGCGTTGTCCGTGAGGACGTGTGGGTTCGAGTCCCACAGCCGGTACAAGTGTGATGTCTCACGACATCGTGGACAGCTGAACCCCCAGCAGGAGGGTTCGCCCGTTTTTCACGTCTTGGCCTGATAGCCCTTGTTCGGGTCGATTTGATGCTCCGCGAGCACCTCACCATCGGGGGTCATCGTGATGGC
>NZ_JANRKZ010000167.1:0-4544 GCF_033763155.1 Microcella sp. | reverse complement strand
CCAACACCTCAGCGACGGGCTGTACTCCGCGGCCCGGAACCAAGTGCTCATCGAACACGAGGTCGTTCGGTTCGGTTGACGAGCCGTCGCAGAGGTGCACGTGCCGAAGGCGGTCGCCCCACTGCCTCGCGAGCTCGTGAGCGTTCATGCCCGCGAGAGTGGCGTGCGAGAAGTCAAGCGTGAGCGCGTCGACGTCGATCGCCCCGGGGTTCCAGTCGGGAGCGTAGGCATTGCGGTCATGCCCCCCGACCGTGACCGGAAACATGTTCTCGACCGCCACCATGACCCCGTAGCGGTCACTCACCTGGCGCACCGATTGCGTGAAGTGCCGCGCCGCCCGGGCCTGCCAGCGAAACGGTGGATGCACGACGACGGTGTGTGCTCCGACCTGCCGCGCGAGCGCCGCCGAACGGTCGAGCTTGCGATGCGGGTCGGCGCCGAAGACGAAGGCCGTCAAGACCAGAACGGGGGCGTGGATGCTGAGCACGGGCATCCCATAGCGATCACTGAGCGCGTTGATGACACGGGGGTTTCGCGTGTCGGGGTCGCTCGTCACCATGATCTCGACCCCGTCGTAGCCGGCCTCGGCGGCGAGGCGAAACGCGTCGTGTAAGCGACGCGGCAAGACACTGGTGGTGCCCATTCCGATGCTGATCACGGCGCCAGGGTAAGCGGCACACTCGCGCTCATCGTCGAGGCGGGAGTGAACGCCTGATGACGGTTGGTCGAACCGTGCGTCAACCCGGCTGATACCGTGGAAAAGACCGGACTGCCCCGCACCGACGATTCTCCCGAGCCTCAGCCCCGGAAACGAGCGAGCGACATGACCGCCACCAACCGCTATGACTTTGTCGTGGTGTCGAACCGATTGCCGGTCGACCGCATGGTCCACGACGACGGCACGGCGAGCTGGCACCGCTCGCCCGGCGGGCTCGTGACGGCGCTGGAGCCGGTCATGCGCGCATCTCAGGGCGCGTGGGTCGGGTGGGCGGGCCAGGCCGATCTCGATCTCGAACCCTTCACGTTTGACGACGTGACGCTCATTCCCGTGGCCTTGAGCCTTCTCGAGATTGAGCACTACTACGAGGGATTTAGCAACGACACCCTCTGGCCGCTGTATCACGACGTGATTGCCCAGCCGAGCTACCACCGTGAGTGGTGGGATGCGTATGTCGAGGTCAATCAGCGTTTCGCCGACGCGAGTGCACGGGTCGCCAGCCTGGGAGCGACGGTGTGGGTGCAGGACTACCAACTGCAGCTCGTGCCCCGCATGCTGCGCGAGCAGCGCCCCGATCTCACGATTGGGTTCTTCAACCACATCCCGTTTCCTCCCTATGGCTTGTACGCGCAGTTGCCGTGGCGCACACAGATCATCGACGGGCTGCTTGGCGCCGACGTCATCGGATTTCAGCGCGTTGCCGACGCGGGCAATTTCTCGCGCGCCGTGCGCCGATTGCTGGGATACGCCACCCGCACGCCGGAAATTCGCGTTGCCGATGGGGCCGGTGGCCACCGCACGGTGATTGCTAAAGCCTTTCCGATCTCGATCGACGTCGCGGAGTTCGAAGAGATCGCGGGGCGGCCCGAGGTGCAGGCGCGCGCGCAACAGATTCGCGATGACCTCGGCAACCCCTCGACGATCATGCTGGGGGTCGATCGCCTCGACTATACGAAGGGCATCCGTCACCGGTTGAAGGCGTTTGGCGAGTTGCTCGACGAGGGGGCGCTGTCGGTGGGGGATGCCGTGCTCGTGCAAGTCGCGAGCCCCAGCCGCGAACGCGTCGCGGCCTACATGCAGCTGCGCGACGAAATCGAACTCACGGTGGGGCGGCTCAATGGCACGCACGCCTCGATCAGCCATAGCGCGGTCGCCTACCTGCACCACGGCTACCCGCGCGAAGAAATGGTGGCGCTGTATCTTGCCGCCGACGTCATGCTCGTGACGGCGCTGCGCGATGGCATGAACCTGGTGGCGAAAGAGTTTGTGGCGTGTCAGCTCGACGAGGGCGGGGTGCTCATTCTGAGCGAGTTTGCGGGCGCCGCCGATGAGCTCAAAAACGCCCTGCTCGTGAATCCCCACGACATCGACGGGCTCAAAGAGGCCATGGTCGCCGCCGTGCGCATGCCGCAGCGCGAACGCACCACGCGCATGCGGGCCTTGCGCCGCCGCGTGCGAGAGAACGACGTATCGCGCTGGTCGAACACTTTTCTCGACACCCTGCGGCACGCGAACCACCACTCGAGCGCGCGATGACGCTCGCCCCTGAGCTTCTCGAGGCACTTGAGCGGTTCGCCGCTCACGAGCGCATTCTCGTGGCCCTCGACTTTGACGGAACCCTCGCGCCCGAGGTCGACGACCCGTCAATGGCGCGGGCACTTCCCGAAGCACTCGACGCGCTTGTGCGGCTGCACGCATTGCCGGGGGTCACTCTGGCGCTCATCTCGGGTCGATCACTCGCGAGCCTCGCCGCCGTGAGTGAGCTGCCGGCCGACGTTCCGCTCATCGGCTCACACGGTCTCGAAATGCGGTTCGACGCGGGGGATGCCCTACCGGCGTTGGGCGTCGCCGACCGTGAGCGGGTCGCCGCGCTGCTCGCGCGGCTCGCGCCCCTCGTCGCGGCCACCGATGGCGCGTGGATCGAGCACAAGCCGGCCGGCTGCGCGGTGCACACCCGGCTCGTCGACGCGGTCGCGGCTGCCGCCCTCACTCGCGCGGTGCGTGTCGCGGCCCTCGAGCGTGATGGTGCACTCACCGTGCGCGAGGGCAAAAACGTTGTCGAATTCGCCGTGCGCGACGCGACGAAGGGTGACGGGCTGCTCGCACTGCGGGGGCGATTCGCCCCGGAGGCGGTGCTGTTCGCCGGTGATGACCTCACCGATGAAGACGCGTTCGCCGTGCTCGAACCCGACGACCTCGCTATCAAGGTGGGCACCGCGGCCTCGCGAGCGGCCTATCGAGTTGCTGATCCGGCGACCGTCGCGCAGCTACTGCAGCACCTGAACGACCTGAGGCATTCACTCGGAATCGCTCAGTAGGCTGGAGCCATCCGGCGACCGCGCCGAGACGCCCTACCCCCTTGCCGTACCACCGACACCGAGGGAGGACGCATGTTCATCGTCCTGATGGTGTTCGCGGTGGCCGCTCTCGCTCTCGTGCCGCTCGCTCGCGTTCTGCGTGCTCGGGTGTTCTGGGTCGCCGCCCTTGTGCCGCTCGGGGCGTTCGCGCACACGCTGGTGCAGGCGCCCCTGGCGCTCGCGAGTGATGCGGCACAGCATCCCGTCGAGCGCTTCATGTGGATCGAGCAATTGCAACTCTCGCTCGACGTGCGCATGGACCCGCTGTCGTGGATGCTCGCCCTCATCGTGACCGGCGTGGGCAGTCTCGTGCTGCTCTACTGCGCCTCGTACTTTCGCGATGATGAGCCCGGTCTCGGCCGATTCGCCGCGGTGTTGCTCGCGTTCGCGGGCGCGATGTATGGCCTCGTGCTGGCCGATGATGTCTACCTGTTGTTCGTGCTGTGGGAGGCCACGAGCGTCTTCTCGTATCTGCTCATCGGCCACTACACCCACCGCAAAGCCAGCCGCGGTGCCGCCCTGCAAGCGCTCATCACGACGACGTTTGGCGGGCTCGTCATGCTCGTGGGCCTCGTGCTGCTCGCCGTGCAGGCCGGCACGTCGAACCTCACGACGATTCTCGCCGAGCTGCCGGCGGGGCCCCTCACGACGACCGCGATCATGCTCGTGCTCGTCGGAGCCCTGTCGAAGTCGGCAATCGTCCCCTTGCACTTCTGGTTGCCGGGTGCGATGGCCGCGCCGACTCCCGTGAGTGCCTACCTGCACGCGGCCGCCATGGTGAAGGCGGGCATCTATCTCGTGCTGCGGCTCGCGCCCGCGACGGTCGACGTGCCAGGGTGGCGCGAGGTCGTCGTCGTGCTCGGCGTCGCCACGATGCTGCTCGGCGGCTGGGCCGCGCTCAAGCAGACCGACCTCAAGCTCTTGCTCGCCTACGGCACCCTGAGCCAACTCGGATTTCTTGTCGTCGTCGCAGGGTTCGGCACGCGCGACACCGCTCTCGCGGCTCTCGCCCTCGTGCTCGCACACGCGCTCTTCAAGGCGTCCCTGTTTCTCGTTGTGGGCATCATCGACCACAAAGCCGCCACGCGTGACCTGCGCAAACTCTCGGGGCTCGGTCGGCGCTCGCCGTGGCTCGCGGGCATCACGCTCGTCGTGCTCGCCTCGATGGCGGGGTTGCCTCCCGTCGTCGGCTTCGTCGCGAAAGAGACGGCGCTGTACGCGCTGCTGTCTGCGGCGACGGGGGAGGGCACGGCACAACTCGACGCGGCCGGGCAGACGTGGGCCGCGATCGCGACGGTCGGAGTCGTCGTGGGGTCGGCGCTCACGGTTGCCTACAGCATCCGTTTCTTCTGGGGCGCTTTTGCCCGTAAGCCCGGCGTCGACGACGTGACCACGCTCGCGGTCGTGAGCCGCCGCTTCATGCTGGCTCCCGCCGTGCTCGCCGTCGCGAGCCTGGCCCTCGGCCCCCT
>NZ_JANRKZ010000166.1:0-2309 GCF_033763155.1 Microcella sp. | reverse complement strand
CCGTCGTAGACGAGGTGCTCATAGACCTCGTCGCTCACGATGATGGCGTTGTGCTTCGCGGCAAGGGCCACGATGCGCTCGACGTGCTGGGGTTCGAGCATCGAGCCCGTGGGATTGTGGGGTGAGTTGAGCACGACCACGCGCGTGCGATCACTGAAGGCCGCGTCGATCTCGGCAGGCTCGGGCTGAAAATCGGGACCGTGCAGCGCGATCGTGACGTGTCGCGCACCGCTGAGCCCGATGACCGCCGCGTAGGAGTCGTAGAACGGCTCGAGGGTGATGACCTCGTCGCCCGCGCCGGCGAGAGCGAGCAGGCTCGCGGCAATCGCCTCGGTCGCGCCCGCTGTGACGAGCACCTCGGTCGCAGGGTCGAGCGTGAGCCCATAGAACCGCTCTTGGTGCTCGGCAATCGCCTCACGCAGTTCGGTGAAACCACGGCCTGGAGGGTATTGGTTGATGCCCGCGCGAATGGCCTCGGTGGCGGCGTCGAGCAGAGCGGCGTGAGCCGCGTCGTCGGGAAATCCCTGGCCCAAGTTCACCGCGTCGTGCTCGAGGGCGAGCGCCGACATCTCGGCGAAGATCGTGGGGCGCACCGTGCCGTCAGCACCCACGAGGCCCGCGGAGCGCACGGCGCGCATCCACGGGGCATCGTTGCCCGGGCCGTTGATGGTCATGTCACCACGACGATAGCGGCACCACTGTGCTCACTCGTCGCGCGTCGGCATGCTGAGCCGTGAGGCCCAGTCGTAGAAGATCGCTTTGCCGGGTGAGGTGTCGGCGACGTCGGCGTCGACGGCCCGCGCGAGCATCGTCGAGAGCCCGTCGAGAATGTGATCGAGCTCATCGTGCGGAGCCGTCAGGGCGAGCCCGGCCGAGCAGGCGGCAAGAACGCTGGCGATCATGTGAGCATCCACATCGGTGCGCACCATGCCGGCGTCTTGCAGCGACTCAATGAGTTCGGCGCGAACGGCGATCGTGGGCACGAGCGCGCCGTTCTGCGTGTTGCGCAAGATCGATCCGAGAGAGTCACGGTCGACAACGAAGAGGGTCTTCGCGAGCGGGCGTTCGTAAACGGCGCTGAGCATGTAGGTGTAGACGCGCGAGAGCAAACCGCCGCGAGGGTCACGCTCAATGTTCTGCACGACGATGCCATACATCCCGGCGAACTCACGAGTGAGCATGGCCACCATGGCATCGTTCGCCGTCGGAAAGACATTGGCGACGTCGGCCGTGGATGCTCCGCATCGCGACGCGATCGACGCGAGCGTCACGGCCTGATACCCGTCGTTCGTCACGATATCGCTCGCGGCATCGAGAATCACGTCGAAGTCGATCACAGGCGATGTCGTCATGCAGGGCCCCGGGGTTGGTGGTGGGTCGAACGGCGATTTCAGTCTAGGAGCACGGGTAGACGAATCGGTGTACCCCCTTTGGGGTGGGTTTGTGCGGTCGGATATCGCGTGTGCACTCGCGCGTTGATGTGGAGAGTCGCCGCGGGATGCTCGCGTCATGCCTACCGTGGCGTGCATGTCGCGCCGCCACGCCCTCGTCGTTCTTCCGCTCGTCGTGCTTTTCGCCGCCCTCGTCGGCTGCACTGGCGCGACACGTATTCCGCCGCCCGAGCCCTCGACTGCCGTCGAACCGCTCTTCGCCTCGGACGAAGAGGCGCTCGAGGCGGCCACTGAGGCTTATGAGGAGTACTTGGCCGTGCTGGACGGTTTGCTCCAGGCGCCTCTGGAAGTAGATGGAGCTTTTGATTCCGTCGCGTCTGGTCAAGCGCTTCAGCTAGCCGAGGAAAGTGTGCAGAAGTTCCTTGATGACGTTGTGAGGATTTCTGGTCCGCGAGTAGTCGGTTCTGTCGAGCTGCAACAGTTGATCGTCGACGAAGAGGCTACTGAAGTCATCTTGTACGTCTGTGAAGACTTGTCAGGGATCGTTCTCTTGGATAGTGGCGGCAACTCACTCACAACACCGGATCGGCCAAACTACTCAATCTTTCAAATTGTTGTTTCGTTTGGGCACGACGGTGGCCGCGTCGTCGATCGGCAGTTCTGGAGCAACGAAACGTCGTGCTGACGCGGAGTCTGTCGGTCTCTACTCTTGCCGCCTTGATCGTGCTGGGCACGCAGTCAGTTGCTCTTGGCGCGGCGACCGATTGTGCGGATTACGGGCAGTTCAGCACCGGCTGCCCAACCGTCGGCGGCTCAACCACGGGCGATGGCGCCGTGCTCGACGGGCGACTCACGCTCGGTGGAAGCCCTGGCTCGGGCGGTTCGAGCGGCGGCGGAGCATCCGGGGGCTCCTCCGTT
>NZ_JANRKZ010000165.1:0-9693 GCF_033763155.1 Microcella sp. | reverse complement strand
CGCGGTCGTGATCGCTGCGGCGACCGGGGTGGCGAGCCTGCTGTTCTTGCGCGGCCGCGGTGAGTCGCCACCGCGCCCGGGGCGCGCTGCCGTCAAGAGGCGCATTTCGGCCCGACTCGATCGCGTTCGTGAGCAGGGCGAAAGTGGCGAACTGCGCAACGCCTGGATTCTCGCGGGGCCCACGCTCGACCCGCGTCACCGCTCGATCTTGCTCGAAGTCGTGGTGCGCCTCACCTTCCACGCGATCATTGTCATCTCGCTTTATCTGCTGTTTGCGGGTCACAACCTGCCGGGCGGTGGCTTCGTGGGCGGACTCGTCGCGGGACTCGCGCTCGTGGGCCGCTACCTGGCTGGCGGTCGCTACGAGCTCGGAGCCGCTCTGCCGCTCGGAGCCGGTGCCGTGCTCGGGGCCGGGTTGCTCATCGCCACCGGCGCGGCTCTCGTTCCTCTGTTCTTCGGGGCGCCACCCCTCACCTCGACCTATTGGGAAGGCGAGCTGTGGCTGCTCGGTGAGGTCGAGTTTGTGACGTCCACGATCTTCGACATCGGGGTCTACCTCGTCGTCGTGGGCCTCGTGCTTGATGTCTTGCGCAGCCTCGGCGGTGAAGTCGACCGACAAGGCGGCGATGTTCTTGCGCCGGCGGGGCGCGCCGGTGCGGCATCCGTCGTCACGATCTCGGCAGCGGGAGGCAAACCATGACCGTCTCGCTCGTGCTCGTCGTCATCATGGCCGCGCTTATCGCGTGCGGTGTCTACCTGTTGCTCGAACGCAGCCTCACGCGAGTCGTGCTGGGGTTCTTGCTCATGGGCAACGGCGTCAACCTGCTCATTCTCATCATGGGCGGGCGCTCGGGCTTCGCGCCGATCTACGACGACGACCTCGACCCCGCGCAGTACAACGACCCGCTGCCGCAAGCGCTCATTCTCACGGCGATTGTCATCACCTTTGCCGTGTCGGCCTTCTTGCTCGCTCTCATCTACCGGTCGTGGCGACTGGCGAACGCCGATGACCTGACCGACGACGCCGATGACGTCGCCCTGCGCCAGGGAACGGTGGCGATGCCGGCCGAAGAGGTCGCACTTGACGCCAACGACACCGACTTTCCGGCGGAGGCGTCTCGATGATCGCCACGCTCGTTCCCCTCGTTGTGCTCGTGCCGCTCTTCGCGGCCGCGCTCACGCTCGTGCTCGGTCGACGCGCTCGACCGCAGCGCATCGTTGCCGCGCTCGCCCTCACGACGGTGCTTGCGATCAGCGTCGTGTTGCTCATCGGAGTCGATCAGCAGGGCGCCGTGGTGGTCGAGGCGGGCAATTGGCCGACGCCGTTCGGCATCGTTCTTGTCGTCGATCGGCTCGCGGCGCTCATGCTCGTCGTCTCGTCGCTCGTCCTGCTGGCAGTTCTCGTCTTCTCGATCGGTCAGGGTCTCGCCGACGGTGATGACGAGACTCCCGTGTCGATCTACTACCCGACCTATCTCATCTTGACCACGGGCGTCATGGTGGCCTTCATCGCGGGTGACCTCTTCAACCTTTATGTCGGGTTCGAAATCTTGCTCGTCGCGAGTTATGTGCTCATTACGCTCGGCGGCACTCAAGCGCGCATTCGGGCTGGCGTCACGTACGTGATCGTGAGCCTGTTGTCGTCGATTCTCTTTCTCGCCGCGATCGGCATGATCTACGGCGCCCTCGGAACCGTCAACCTGGCCCAGGTGGCCGACCGCATGAGCGAGCTGCCGATCGACGTGCAGATCGTGTTGCACGTCATGCTTCTCGCGGCCTTCGGCATCAAGGCCGCAGTCTTTCCCCTCTCGTTCTGGCTGCCCGACAGCTACCCCTCGGCCCCCGCACCCGTCACGGCCGCCTTCGCGGGCCTCCTGACCAAGATCGGTGTCTACGCCATCATCCGTGCCGAAACGGTCATCTTTCCGACGCCCGAGCTCAATCCCGCGCTCATGGTCGTGGCGCTCTTGACGATGGTGGTGGGCGCTCTCGGCGCGGTGGCGCAAGCCGACATCAAGCGCATCTTGTCGTTCACGCTCGTGAGCCACATCGGCTACATGATTCTGGGCGTCGCCCTCGGAACCGTGGCCGGAACGGCCGCGGCGATCTACTACATCGTTCACCACATCGTCGTGCAGACCACCCTCTTTCTCGCCGCTGGCCTGGTGGAGCGCGAGGCTGGTAGCACCTCGATCACCCGCATCGGCGGGTTGCTCGCGAGTGCGCCACTCGTCGCTGTGCTGTTCTTCATTCCGGCACTCAGCCTGGGCGGCATCCCCCCGTTCTCGGGCTTCATTGGCAAGCTCGGTCTGTTTGAGGCGACCGCCGAGCAAGGCGATGCCCTCGCCTACGTGCTCATCGGGGCGGGCGCTCTCGTGTCGCTGCTCACGCTGTACGCACTCGTGCGCGTGTGGAACCTCGCGTTCTGGCGACCGGCCGCCGATGTCGAGGGCGACGAGTCGCGACTGTTGCGCGCAGTTGAAGAAGCGCCCGACAGCCCGGCGACGCTCGCCGAAACCCGCGCGACGCCGCGCCTCATGACGCTCAGCACCGTCGGCATGGTGGCCGTAGGGCTGTCGCTCACGGTCTTCGCAGGCCCGCTGTATGGACTCGCTGACCGCGCTGCTCAGGGCCTCGATGGCTCGAGCGACTACATCGAGCTCGTTCTTCCGGGCGCGACAACGGGGGAGGGCGAGTGATGGCCGTTCAGCAGCGCGCGCGGGTGACCGTGCGCCAGCAGCTTCCTTTGCTGCTTGCCCTCGTCGTGTTGTGGATGTTGCTCTGGGGTTCGATCACGCCCCTCACGATCGTTACCGGAGTCGTGGTGTCGCTCGGCGTGACGCGCGCGTTCTACCTGCCGCCCGTCGAACTCTCGGGGCGCTTCAACCTTTTCTGGTTCATCGTTTTCGTCGCTCGGGTGCTCGGCGAAATGGTCGTGGCGTCGTTTCAGGTGGCACTGCTCGCGATCGGCCCGCGCTCGCGCCACGAAAGCGCTCTCGTGAAGGTCGACCTGCACACGCGTTCTGACTTCATTCTCACGGGCACGGCTCTCGCGGTGTCGCTCGTTCCCGGATCAATCGTCGTCGAAGTCGACCGGGCGAGCACGGTTCTCTATGTGCACTCGCTGTCGGTGCACTCACCCGCCCAGGTCGAGAAGGCGCGGGCTCACGTGCTCAGCCTCGAGCGCAGTCTGCTGCGCGCGTGGGGGTCGCACGACGAGTGGGAGGCGGTGCGCTCATGACCATGCTGTGGATGATCGCCGGGGCTATTGCCATGGTGGCCGTGCTGCTCGTGCTCGTGCGCCTCATCGCGGGCCCAACCTTGATCGACCGGCTCATTGCGAGCGATGTTCTCTTGACGACGCTCATTCTCGTCGTGGGTGCCGAGATGGTCATCTCGGGTCACACGCGCACGATTCCACTGATGGTCGTGCTCGCGGCAACGGGGATTCTCGCAAGCGTGGCCGTCGCGCGCTTCGTCACGCGCGCCACCGTGAGCCCGGCAACGTCAGACGCTGAGGAGGGTAACGATGGGCGGTGAGGCGCAATGGGCGAGCATCCTCGATATCGCCGCAGCGAGCCTGCTCATCGTGGCCGCTCTGCTCACCCTGGCGGCGGCGATCGGACTGCTGCGGTTTCCTGACCCGCTCTCTCGATTGCACGCCGCGACGAAGCCCCAGATTCTTGGGCTCGTGCTGGTGGTGGTCGCGATTGCTCTCAGCGCGCGCAGTGTCACCGTCTTGCTGCTGCTGATTCCGGTCGTGGTCTTTCAATTGTTGACCGCGCCGATTTCGGCGCACATGGTGGGGCGAGCGGGGTATCGCAACGGCGACTTCGAGCCCGCATCACTGCTCGTTGACGAACTCGCTGCCGATGTCGACGCCGCGCGCGCGAGCGACCTTGCGGGGGGCGCGTGGGACGACGAGCCCGACGGTCCGTCGTCGAAGCCAGGGGATGCCGGGCCGTAGAATCGACCCATGTCGAAGCCGGACCACAAGCCCCGTTCTCGCGTCGTTACCGACGGCATCGAAGCCACCACCTCGCGCGGAATGCTGCGCGCCGTGGGCATGGGCGATGCCGATTGGGACAAAGCGCAGATTGGCATTGCGAGCTCGTGGAACGAGATCACGCCGTGCAACCTCTCGCTCGCGCGTCTGGCGCAAGCGGCGAAAGAGGGCGTGCACGCCGGTGGCGGGTATCCGCTGCAATTCGGCACGGTGAGCGTGAGCGACGGCATCTCGATGGGCCACGAGGGCATGCACTTCTCACTCGTGAGCCGTGAAGTGATTGCTGACTCGGTTGAGACCGTCATGCAGGCTGAGCGCCTCGACGGCTCGGTGTTGCTCGCGGGCTGCGACAAGTCGATCCCTGGCATGCTCATGGCGGCCGTGCGTCTTGACCTCGCGAGCGTCTTTCTCTACGCCGGGTCGATCGCGCCGGGCTGGGTCAAGCTCAGCGACGGCACCGAGAAAGAGATCACGATCATCGACAGCTTCGAAGCTGTTGGCGCGGTCAAGGCCGGCAAGATGTCGGCCGAAGACGCCCACCGCATCGAGTGCGCGTTTGCTCCGGGTGAGGGCGCGTGTGGAGGCATGTACACCGCCAACACGATGGCGAGCGTGGCCGAGGCGCTCGGCCTGAGCCTTCCGGGGTCGGCGAGCCCCGCATCCTACGATCGCCGTCGCGACATGTACGCGCACCGCAGTGGCGAAGCCGTCGTCAACCTGCTCAACAAGGGCATCACGGCGCGGCAGATCGTCACGCGCGAGGCGCTCGAGAACGCCGTGACCGTGGCCATGGCCCTCGGGGGCTCAACCAACGTCGTGCTGCACTTGCTCGCGATCGCGAACGAAGCTGAAGTGCCCTTCACGCTCGACGACTTCAATCGCATCGGCAACCGCGTGCCGCACATCGGCGACCTCAAGCCCTTCGGGCGCTACGTCATGAACGACGTCGACCGCCAGGGCGGCCTGCCCGTCTTGCTCAAGGCGCTGCTCGACGCGGGCCTGCTGCACGGCGACGTCATGACCGTGACGGGCAAGACGATGGCCGAGAACCTGGCCGAGCTCAACCCCGACCCGCTCGACGGTGACGTCTTGCGCACGCTCGACAACCCCATTCACGCCACGGGCGGCATCACGATTTTGCACGGCTCGATGGCTCCCGAGGGCGCCGTCGTCAAGACGGCCGGGTTCGACGCCGCCGTGTTTGAAGGCCCGGCCCGCGTCTTCGAGCGCGAGCGCGCGGCGATGGATGCTCTGACTCGCGGCGAGATTTCGGCCGGCGATGTCGTCGTCATTCGCTACGAAGGCCCCAAGGGTGGCCCCGGTATGCGGGAGATGCTCGCGGTCACCGCCGCCATCAAGGGCGCTGGCCTCGGAAAAGATGTATTACTCTTGACCGACGGTCGATTCTCAGGCGGCACAACCGGACTGTGCATCGGCCACGTAGCTCCCGAAGCAGTAGACGCTGGTCCTATTGCTTTCGTGCGCGATGGTGATCTGATCCGGGTTGATATCGCTGCTCGCTCCCTCGACCTACTGGTCGACGCAGACGAGCTTGAGGCGCGCCGCACCGACTGGGCGCCCCTGCCTCCGCGTTACACCCGTGGCGTTCTCGCCAAGTACTCGAAGCTCGTGCGGTCTGCCGCGCAAGGAGCCGTCACCGGGTAGACACGCGGATTTCCCGCTCGTTATCACCGACTCTCAAAGAAGGTCTTCTGATGTCCACGGAATCGACCCCCGTGCCGAGTCCCGCCGCGTCGTCTGCCGCGAGCACCGCGAAGAAGAGTGACCCGCCCATGCTCACGGGTTCGGGCGCCATTCTCGCTTCGCTCGAAAAGCTCGGCGTCACCGACGTGTTCGGGCTCCCCGGCGGTGCCATCATGCCGTTCTACGACGAACTCATGTCGTCAACGGCGATTCGCCACATTCTCGTGCGCCACGAGCAAGGCGCCGGCCACGCGGCCGAGGGCTACGCGGCTGCGAGCGGACGCCTTGGCGTCTGCATCGCTACCTCGGGCCCCGGTGCCACCAACCTCGTCACGGCGATCGCCGACGCCCACATGGACTCGGTGCCGCTGTTGGCCATCACGGGCCAGGTGTTCTCGACCTCGATGGGAACCGACGCCTTCCAAGAGGTCGACATCACGGGTATCACGATGCCCATCACCAAGCACTCGTTCCTCGTGACGAAGCCCGAAGATGTTCCGGGCGTCATCGCCGCGGCCGTGCACATTGCCACGACCGGTCGGCCCGGCCCCGTGCTCGTTGACGTCACGAAAGACGCCCAGCAGAAGTCGGCGCCGTTCATCTGGCCGCCTAAGGTCGACCTGCCTGGCTACCGCCCGGTGACCAAGGCGCACGGCAAGCAGATTCAGGCCGCGGCCCAGCTCATCGTCGAGTCGCGCAAGCCTGTGCTCTACGTGGGTGGCGGCGTTGTGCGCTCTGGCGCCCACAAAGAGCTGCTCGCTTTCGCCGAGAAGACCGGCGCTCCCGTCGTCACGACGCTCATGGCGCGTGGCGCGTTCCCCGACTCGCACCGCCAGAACCTCGGTATGCCCGGCATGCACGGCACCGTTCCGGCTGTGCTCGCTCTGCAAGAGAGTGACTTGCTCGTCGCGATCGGCTCGCGGTTCGATGACCGCGTGACGGGCAAGGTGAGTGAGTTCGCTCCCGGTGCGAAGGTCATCCACATCGACATCGACCCGGCTGAGATCGGCAAGATTCGCCACGCCGATGTGCCGATTGTGGGGGATGCCCGCGAGGTGTTGCTCGACCTGCTGCCCGCCTTCGAGGCTGCGGCCGCCGAGGCTGCCCCCGACATCGTCGATTGGTGGAAGCGGCTCGAGACGCTGCGCACGCAATACCCCCTCGGCTACGTCGACGATCCCGACGACGGACTCCTTGCCCCGCAAGCGGTCATCGAAGCGATCGGCAAGCTCTCGGGCCCCGAGGCGGTCTATGCCGCGGGCGTCGGCCAGCACCAGATGTGGGCCGCGCAGTTCATCAAGTACGAGCGTCCGGGCGCGTGGCTCAACTCGGGTGGCGCGGGCACGATGGGCTACTCGGTTCCGGCGGCCATGGGTGCCAAGGTTGCCCAGCCCGATCGCCTCGTGTGGGCGATCGACGGTGACGGCTGCTTCCAGATGACCAATCAAGAGCTCGCGACCTGCACGATCAACAACATCCCCATCAAGGTCGCGATCATCAACAACTCGTCGCTCGGCATGGTGCGGCAGTGGCAGACGCTGTTCTACGACGGTCGTCACTCGTTCACCGACCTCGAGACCGGGTCAATGCGTGCGGGTGAAGAAACCCGCATGATCCCCGATTTCGTGAAGATGGCCGACGCCTACGGCGCGCTCGGCATTCGCGTGACGAAGCCCGAAGAGGTTGAGCCGGCCATCCGTCTCGCCATGGAGACCAACGATCGCCCTGTCGTGATCGACTTCATCGTGAGCCGTGACGCCATGGTGTGGCCGATGGTGCCGCAAGGCGTCGGCAACTCGTCGGTGCAGTACGCGCGCGACCACGCCCCCGACTGGTACGAGGAGTAAGCCGCCATGACCTATCACGTGCTCTCACTACTCGTCGAAGACAAGCCTGGCCTGTTGACCCGGGTGGCGGGCCTGTTCGCTCGACGCGGGTTCAACATCCGTTCGCTCGCGGTCGGCACGACCGAGGTCGAAGGCCTCTCGCGCATCACCGTGGTGGTCGAGGTCGAGGGCTTGCCCCTTGAGCAGATCACCAAGCAACTCAACAAGCTCATCAACGTGCTGAAGATCGTCGAACTCGACCCGTCGAGTTCGGTGCAGCGTGAGCACATGCTCATCAAGGTGCGCGTTGACAACTCCACTCGCTCGCAGATTCTCGAGGCGGCCAACCTCTTCCGCGCGCGCGTGGTCGACGTCGCCACCGACTCGCTCGTCATCGAGGTGACGGGCGATACCGCCAAGGTTGAAGCCCTGCTGCGCGTGCTCGAGCCCTATGGCGTCAAAGAGATCGCGCAGTCGGGCTTGCTCGCCATTGGTCGCGGCTCGAAGAGCATCAGCGAACGCGTGCTCAAGAACTAAATCCAGCTTTTACACCCCCACCGAACAAGGAGAACCCCGATCGTGACTGAGATTTTCTACGACAACGACGCTGACCTCTCGCTCATTCAGAGCAAGAAGGTTGCGATCGTTGGTTATGGCTCGCAGGGCCACGCCCACGCCCAGAACCTTCGCGACAGCGGCGTTGAGGTGTCGATCGCCCTCAAGGCCGGCTCGAAGTCGACCCAGAAGGCCAGCGACGACGGCTTCAGCGTCTTGACGGTTGCTGACGCCGCCGAGTGGGCCGACGTCATCATGATTCTCGCGCCCGACCAGCACCAGCGGTCGATCTACGCCGAGAGCATCAAAGACAAGCTCACCTCGGGCAAGACCCTCGCATTCGCCCACGGGTTCAACATTCGCTTCGGCTACATCGACGCCCCCGAGGGTGTCGACGTGATTCTCGTTGCCCCCAAGGCCCCGGGCCACACGGTGCGTCGCGAGTTTGTCGCGGGCCGCGGTATTCCCGACATCATCGCCGTCGAGCGTGACGCGACGGGCCACGCGTGGGATCTCGCTCTGTCGTACGCCAAGGCCATCGGTGGCACGCGTGCCGGTGTCATCAAGACGACGTTCACTGAAGAGACCGAGACCGACCTGTTCGGCGAGCAGGCTGTGCTCTGTGGTGGCACCTCGCAGCTCGTGCAGTACGGCTTCGAGGTTCTGACCGAAGCCGGGTACCAGCCCGAGATCGCCTACTTCGAGGTGCTGCACGAGCTCAAGCTCATCGTCGACCTCATGTGGGAGGGCGGCATCGCCAAGCAGCGCTGGAGCGTCAGCGACACCGCCGAATACGGCGACTACGTCTCGGGCCCCCGCGTGCTCGACGCGAGCGTCAAGGAGCACATGAAGGCCGTGCTCGCCGACATTCAGTCGGGCGCGTTCGCGAAGCGCTTCATTGACGACCAGGATGCTGGCGCACCCGAGTTCAAGGCGCTGCGCCTCAAGGGCGAGCAGCACCCGATCGAAGAGACCGGCCGCAAGCTGCGCGCCCTCTTCTCGTGGAAGCAGCAAGACGCCGACTACGTCGACGGCAGCGCGGCGCGCTGACGTCGCCGCAAACGCTGCGTCTGTTGGTGTCGATGCGCGAGCGCATCGGCACGGCGGCAGCGCTGCGCGCTAGTCACTCACCGTCTCGGCCAACCGCCGAGAAACCCACGAGGCCGCGGCCCCCGCAACCAGGGGTCGCGGCCTCGTGCTGTCGGGGGTCGCATAGCGTTCGCTCGGTAGGCTCGACGCATGCCCCGCACGCCCGCTCCCGACGACGACGCCGCGCTGCGGTGGGACGAGTTTGACGACCCGAGCTATGTCGAGTCAGACGCCGCGGTTGCGGCACGTGAAGCCGACGAGGCGGGTGACGCGAGCTCCGCATCCGTCACCGATGACGCGACAACGGATGCCCCTCTCGAGCCCGCCGCAACCGCGCGCCCCTCGGCCCTCACGACGCTGCTCACGGCCCTCTTCGCCGTGGTCTACCTCGCCTACTCGGTGGGGTGGATCATCAGCATCAGCCTCGTTCCCCTCACGGGCCCGACCCTCGTGATCGAGATCATGTACCAGTTCAGCGAGTTTCTTGCCCTGCTCGCGAGTGCCCTGTGGTTT
>NZ_JANRKZ010000164.1:0-2526 GCF_033763155.1 Microcella sp. | reverse complement strand
AGGTCGCCAGGTGCGTCTGCTGCGGTCGCGTCGTGTCGGCTGCCATCTCGAAGATGGCGTGACTCACGCGGTCGAGCTCTGACATCGAGGTCACGCGCGGCAAGTAGGTGATGATGTCGAGCTCGGGGCGCTGATAGGGCTGCAGGATGTCCGACTCGGCGATGAGCTCGTGCCACGTCTGCGCGGCCCGGTAGCCGGGCAACACGATGGCGCCAAGCCCCTGCATCGTGAGCGGAAACACCTTGAGCGTCGCCCACAGCGCCGCCGCACTCGCGCCCGCGCGCGAGCACTCCAGTTGAATCTCGCCGAAGTGTCGCTCGGTGCTCGCGAAGTAGGTGTAGGGCGACTCGTGGTGGTAGAACCGTAGAATCGACTGGTCGTTGAACAGCACGGCACCACAGCCATAGGGCTGCAGGCCGTGCTTGTGCGGGTCGACGACGACCGAGTCGGCCTGCGCAATGGCGCGGAAGTGCCGCGCGGTTTCGGGATCAAGCTCGTCGACAATGATCGTGAAGAATCCGCCGTAGGCCGTGTCGACGTGGACGCGAGCACCGTGCTGGCGAGCGAGCGGAATGATGTCGGCGAGCGGGTCGACGGCGCCGAGTCCCGTCGTGCCGAGGGTCGCGACGACCACGCCGATACGCCCGGTGGCGAGCTCGCGCTCGAGTGCGTCGAGGCTCATGCGGCCATCGGCCTCGGTGGAGATACCCACGGTGTCGATGCCGAGCACCTCACCCATGCGCGAGTGCGTGTAGTGGGCATCCGCCGAGTGGGCGATGGCCTTGCCGGGCGCGATCTCGCGGCTCACCCACAGAGCCTCAAGGTTGGCGGTCGTGCCGCTCCACGTCAGATGGCCCATGTAGTTGGCGGGGTAGCCGAACATCGCGGCGAGCTGGTCGAGCACCTCGTGCTCCATGCGCGTCGTCGCGGCACTCGCGTCGATCGAGTGGTTGTTGGGGTTGAGCTGCATCGTCGCGATATAGGCGGCGACGGCGACGGGATGCGGTGGCTTGAGCATCTGCCCCGCGTACTGCGGGTGAAAGTACGGAAAGTTGTCGTCGAGGCGCTCGACGAGCTCACCGAGTACGGCCTGCACGTGCTCGACATCGACGTGTTGGCTCTCGTGAACATCCCACTCGCCGTAGGTGTCTTTCAGGCTCTGGATGCCCTGGATCGACTGCGGAAGCAGTTCGGCCAGGGTGACGGCTCGCTTGTGGCTCACTCCGCACTCCTCGTCGTTGGGGATGTGCGGGCGAGTCTAGCGCGAGATCGTTAGGGGGCGTACGACTTGCGCGATCGGGCTCACGAGGGCTGTGCGTCGTGCTGAGAACTCGAGACACCCGGATTGCGTTTCTGGGGCGAGGCGCCGCGGTCTTTCCGCGTTGCGTAGGCGAACAGTGCGAGCCCGGCAACGAGGGCGCCCGCGCCGAGGCCGTACGACATCACGTCAGCGGCGCGGTTTGAGTCGACCAACACACCGACAAAGATGACCGCGATGATCGCGACGACGACCCCGATGAGCTTCGATTTCAAATCATCAAGGTCGTTGACGCGCAGCCACGTCGGCACCGCGATTTCGGCGTCGACAAAGAGTTCGTAGAGGCCGTAGCCGATCACGAGTAGCACCGTGCCGAGCAGAATCGCATCCACCGCGGTGAGCACGTCGACCGTCGTGCTCTTAAGGTCGGCACCGAACCACACGGCGTCGATGATCACCAAGACCACGCCAACGGAACCCTGGAACATGAGCAAGATCGCGCCCAGGATCGCAGCGATCGCGGGGATGACCACGATGAAGCGGGTGGCGCCAAGAATGCGTCGCATGGCGAAAAGGCTAAGCCTGCGCCTTCGGTTCGGCGGAGTTGCGGCGCAACAATCGGCGGACCCCCAGGTTGAGTGCGATGAGCACAAATCCCAGAATCACAAAGAAGCTCGCGATCGCGAGAACGTAGGCGAGCATGCTGCCCACACCGCCCTCGCCGTTGGGGTCGATGAACCAATAGGGCCACCAGCCATCGATGAGCCCACGAACGACCGAGAAGGCGAGCCATGTGAGCGGGAACACCGCCACCCACAGCGCTTGCCGCAACCGCAGTGCGGGGCCGCGGGTGCTGAACAAGTAGTCGAGCGCGATCGCGATGGGTGCCCAGGTGTGGATGATGAGGTTGGGCAACACTGGCCAGTCATAGCCAATATCGCGCGGGTCAACCGCCGCGTCGCTGATGAGCGCGTGATACACGACAGCGACAACGATCATCGAGGCGGCGCCGGTCAATCGAAGAATGGCCAGGGTGGTCGACTCGGGCACCTGCCGCAAGCGGAGCACTCCGCTGGTGATCCAGAGAATGCCCACCAGAATGGCGGACACGATACTGAAGTAGGCGAAGTATTCCGCCGGGCGGAAGAGGTTATTCGCAAGACGGTCAGTGACTTGCCAGGCGACGCTGCCGAGCAAACTGAGGCCAACGACGATGCGTGCGAGCCCCACAAGAAGAGAACGATTCACGGCCGAAACGTATCAGGCCA
>NZ_JANRKZ010000163.1:0-2917 GCF_033763155.1 Microcella sp. | reverse complement strand
GAGAACGAGCCCGTGGGATTGCTCGAGGTCACCGAGATCGTGGCGCCGCCCTTGTTGTAGTGGTAGGAGGAACCCGAGTAGTCGTAAATGTTTCCCGAGACAATGCCCGAGCCGGTAGCAACGACGCGTGCCGTCACGGTCACCGAGATGGGGTCACCACCAGCTTTACCGCCCGTGTATCCATCCGGACCGATGCACGATCGATAGGTCGCGCTACCGACAACGGGGTCCCACCCACAGGCGTTGGCGTAATAGAAAGTGTTGGTGGCGCCTGTCGGTACGTCATAGACCGCCGACACCGAGATGATGTCGAAGATGCTTCCGTCGAGCGTGGGGCCGGCCGAGAGCTGCTCGTAACCGTTCGTCGCGGTGAAGCCGTTCATCACGTACGTCACGACGTCCCCCACAAACACATTGGTGGGGCCGGTGAGCGAACGAGTGTCGTTGCGGTTCTGCGAGATGAGCTTCTCGACATAGATTTCGCGTGCCGCGGGAGTGCTGACCGTGACCACGTCGAACGCACTCGCAGAAATTTGGAAACTCCGCGTGGTGTTCCACGCGGCTGTGGTGCGCGTGATTTCGACTGTCCACCACTTGTTGACACAGGTGTTCGCCGCGAGCGACGTGATCGACTTCGAGAGCGTGCCGTCGATGTTGATGTTCGCGTTGGTCGAATTCCACTGCCAAGCGGCCGTGATGTTGTTGACCGGCACCGCGGTGATGTTGCAGATGCGGGCGCCGATCGAGTACTGGTTCGGACCGACGGTCACGTCATTGCTGTCGAGACCGACCACGTTCCACTCAATGGGAGTGATGGTGAGCGAGTTCGTGGCCGCCTGAGCGGGCAAGGCCGTGCCCAACGGCGTGACGAGAGAAGCGACGACAGCAACAACGGCCATGACCGCTGCGAACCGCCGGGAGCGACGGGCAACGGGCTGCGACGACTGCAACAGGGACATGGCAACTCTCATTCGGGTTGAGGCTTTTCCGATGGGTGGTCGGAATGTCGCATCAAGGGCATGGTTCACCCCAAAGATAGACACATCAGAATCCCAGGTTTTCGCGCAGAGCGGTAGTTTTCGGCACCCCCTCTTCAGGGGCCTTGTGGTGAACGGGAATCACTCTGGCGAGTGACCTTCGTCTCACAGGCCGCTGAAGGCCGCTGACGTTCCCGTGTGATGTATCGTTTGTCGATAGATATCGCCCGACAATCGATAGGAACGTGATGAACCGGATCACCATCGTCTCGCTCAAGGCTCTCATCGGGCTGCTTCTGGCCCTTTTGCTGCTGTGTCAAGTGGCCGTTGTGCCCGCGATCGCGAGCCAAATGGCCGACCGCATCCCTCCGCTGGCCTTTTTGCAGTGGCCCGGGGTGATCGCCGCCGCGGTGTTCGTGCTGTGCCTCCAGACCGCACTCGGGTGCGTGTGGCGCCTGCTGACCCTCACGCGCGAGGGCGTCATCTTCAACGCTCGCGCCTTTCGCTATGTCGACGTGATCCTCGCGGCGATCGTCGTGGCGACGGTCGTGGTGCTCGGCTCGCTTGTGGTGATCACGAATGCCGGGGCTGCAACGCCGTCACTTGCCCTGCTCGGCGTGCTCGGCGTCGTTGTCGGCAGCATGCTGGCGTTGCTCGTGGTGGTGTTGCGCGGCCTGTTGCGCAAGGCCACGCAACTCGAGAGCGACTTGGCTGAGGTCGTCTGATGCCAATCATCATCAATATCGACGTGCTGTTGGCCCAGAAAAAGATGTCGGTGGGCGAGTTTGCCGCCGCCATTGACATCACACCCGCCAATGTGGCGGTGCTGAAAAACGGTCGCGCCAAGGCCGTGCGTTTCTCGACCCTCGAGGCCATTTGCCGTGTGCTCGAGTGTCAGCCGGGCGACATCTTGGTCTGGGCACCCGATGAGGAGGCTGACGCATGAGCGCGCCGGTCACGCGCTCGACACACTGGAGCGCCACGGTCGTCGACCAGTTGCGCGACGCCACGCGGTGCCCGGTGTGTGGCCGAGCGCTGCGCGACGGACTGTGCTCCACCTGCGGCGCCGACCTTCGAGGCGACACGGGAACCGCGGTCTGGCAGGCCGCGTCAGCTGCCGCAGCGGCGCTCGCCACCCTCGAAACGGTTGTCTCGCGCATCCCGAAGCAGGCGGTTGCGCCGCATCGCCCCACGACGCCGGTGAGTGCGCCGCCCGCGCCGACAGTCGTTGCCGCGACGCCGGCTCGAGCGAGCACAACCCTGCAGTCGGTACTCGCGGTCGCCGGCGCCGGGCTCATGGCAACCGCCGCACTCGTCTTTACCTTTCTGAACCCCGACCTGACCGACCCGATTGCTCGCGCGGCGGTGCTGGCTGGCGCCGCCGTTCTCTTCAGCGCGTCGGCGCCCGTGCTCATGCGTCGCGCCCTGCGCGTTTCGGCCGAGTGCATCGGTGCCTTGGGCGTCGTGTTCGTGGCGCTGTCGGTCGCCGCGCTCGGCGAACTCGCGCCCGCGGGTGCCGGGCCGTGGGCGGGCGCAACACTCGGCGCCCTTCTGGGTGGGTCACTCGCCGTGCTTCTCGGCGTGCGCACGGGCATTTGGTCGTGGATGCTCACCGGCACCCTCACCCTCCCCCTCGTTCCGCTGTTCGCCAGTGCGGCGTTGGCCACCTCGACGATTGCGTTGTGGGGGCCGCTCGGCTCGGCGGCAGCGGCACTCGGTCTCATCGAGGCCGCGAGGGTGCTCGAGCGACGTCGGGGGGCGGATGCGCGCGTCGAACGCGCCCTGCTCGTGGTCGTGCAGCTCTTCTCGCTCGCGCTGCTGATCAGTCTGGCGATGGATCTGCCGCCGGTCGGCAGCCCTCGCTGGCTCGAGCTCAGCGCAACCCTGCTCGGCGTGGGTGCCGTGGCGAGTCGCACGGCGCGCCACGCCCTGCGCGGGCT
>NZ_JANRKZ010000162.1:0-12159 GCF_033763155.1 Microcella sp. | reverse complement strand
GCACTGATGGCCGCCCTCGCGCACGATCCATTGTGGCCCCGGGCGGGAGACTGGCCGGCCTGGGCCCCGGGCGCGCACGCCGATGCGGTGCTGGTGGGCATCCCGACCTGGCGCACCGCGCTCTCGCCGGGTCAAGCGCACACGACCCCCGCGGCGATTCGGGATGCCCTGCGCTACTACTCCGCCGACGCGCTCACTCGGCCCGATGGTTCGCCGCTGACCGTCCTCGACGCGGGCGATGTGCCCGAGCCCGACGGCGCGGGTGAGGCGGCCGCGATGGCACGGGTTGCCGAACTCGCGAGCGCGGCATCCCTCGTGATCGTGCTCGGCGGCGACAACGCCGCGACCGTGCCGGCCGCCCTCGGGTCGTGGGGCGCCGCGATCAGCACCGCCGGTCTCGTGACGCTCGATGCGCACCACGATCTGCGCGATGGCGTCACGAACGGATCGCCCGTGCGTCGGCTGCTCGAGGCGGGACTCGCGGGCGAGCGCGTGAGCCAGCTCGGCATCGAACCGCTGGCGAACTCTGCGGCCTATCGTGCCCGGGCCCGTGAGCACGGCATCACCGTCGTCACGCGAGCCGAGCTACTGAGCACCCCCATCGAATCCGCCATGACCGCGGCGCTCGACCGTGCGGCGTCGGCGGGCGGCCCCGTGCACGTCGACCTCGACATCGATGTGTGCGACCGCAGCGTGGCGCCCGGCTGCCCCGCGAGCGTGCCTGGCGGCCTGAGTGCGATCGAGCTGCGCACCGCCGCGCGGCTTGCGGGAGCGCATCCGGCCGTCACGAGCATTGACCTCACCGAACTCGATGCGATGCGCGATACTCCTGATCAGCGCACGATTCGGCTCGCCGCGCTGTGTGTGCTCGAGGCACTCGCCGGTCTCGCGAGCCGCACGGGGGGAGTGAGCGCATGAGCACGGTCATCACGAACATCGGGCAGCTCGTCACGTTCGACCCAGCCGAACCCGATCGGCCCATTCGCACCGACGCTGCGCTCGTGATCGAAGACGGCCTCGTCGCCTGGGTGGGCGATGCCGCGAGCGCGCCCGCCACCGACGAGCTCATCGACGCCGACGGCGCCGCGGTGATTCCGGGCTTCGTCGACAGCCACAGCCACCTCGTGTTCGCGGGAGACCGCGTTGCCGAATTCGAGGCCCGCATGACGGGGCGCCCCTACACGGCGGGCGGCATTCGCACGACCGTCGCCGCGACACGCGCCGCCTCTGACGATGAATTGCGCGAGCGACTCGCGCGCCTTGTTGCCCAATCGCGCGCTCAGGGCACGACGACGCTCGAGATCAAGAGCGGCTACGGGCTCAGCCTCGTCGACGAAGAGCGCACTCTGCGCCTCGCCCGTGAGGTCACCGATGAGACCACGTTCTTGGGCGCCCACGTCGTTCCGGCCGAGTTCGCCGACGTTCGCGAGGCGTACGTCGATCTCGTGTGCGGCGACATGCTCGCCGCGTGTGCGCCACACGCCCGCTGGGTTGACGTCTTTATCGACTCGGGTGCGTTTACGGTCGACGAGGCTCGCCGCATTCTCACCGCGGGTCGGGATGCGGGGCTCGGCCTGCGCGTGCACGCCGGCCAGCTCGACGCCGACGGCGGAGTTGCCCTCGCCGTCGAGCTCGACGCCGCGAGCGTCGACCACTGCACGCACCTCACCGACGTCGATGTGGATGCGCTCGCCGCGAGTGCGCGGGGCGGCGCGGGCACCGTAGCGACACTGTTGCCCCTCGTCGAGTACTCGACGAAACAGCCGTATCCGGATGCCCGCCGCTTGCTCGACGCGGGCGTCGCCGTCGCGCTCGCGAGTGACTGCAACCCGGGCTCAAACTTCTCGAGCAGCATGCCGCTCGCCGTGGCGCTCGCGGTGCGCGAGCTCGGGATGACTCCGCTCGACGCGCTCGCCGCCGCCAGTCGCGGCGGCGCGCGGGCTCTGCGCCGCACCGACGTTGGGCACCTGGGGGTGGGCGCGCGGGCAGACGTGGTCATCCTCGATGCCCCTGACTACCGCTACCTCGCCTATCGGCCGGGCGTTCCCCTCGTGCGCACCGTGATCGCCGCCGGCACCGCTCTCGCGCACACCGAGCGCGCGCACTAGGCTCGCGACACCGGTTCACCTCACGGGAAGAAGGTCACGAATGGCCCGCCGTATCGCGCTCGAGATTGTGCTCATCGTTGGCCTGACGGTCGCGCTGGCGTGGATCATTCTCGGTGTTTTCTCGGTGGCCGGCGCGGCCGACCCCGTGAGTGCCTTTGTCGACCAGACGCCCCGAGTGCTGTTCGGTGTGCTCGGTATCGCTCTCGGTCTCTTTGCCGTCGGAGTCGTGATCGGTGCGATCGCGCAGCGCCGTCGCACACCGCGCGCACGCATCGTGAGCCACGCCGTCTCGCTCGTCGTGGCACTGACCATCAACGTGGCGTTGCTGGCACTCGTCACCGTCGCGGCGAGCGGCGGCGGTGGCGATTCGTGGGGGATGCTCGTTCTCGCCATCGCGGGAGCCGCCGGCGCCGCCCTGCTTGTCGCCGGTCTCACGGCGATTCTTCTCGTCGAGCTCGTGTTTCTGCGGCCAAAAACGGGCGATGTGGCTCGACTGGACCCTGAAAACGGCCTCTCCTAGGGCAGTTTTGGGGTTCTTCGGCGTGTCGCGCCCCGCGCGACACGCCCGGGTTGCACGCGTGTGGGGCGTATGGCAGACTCTTCTAGTTCCACACGCCGTGCTTTCGCGCGGCTCACTGCCAGGCAGTGCATAGGACGAGCTCCGCACATCCTCTCTCGCGAGGGGTCGTGCCGGGTGCGATGAGCCTAGGCCGCAGGCAGAAGAACACAGCTTAAACCCACTCCGATCGGCACAGGGGTATCCCTGTGCCTGTTCGTGTGCGTCTCCCGAGAGGGCGACACGCCCGAGCGCGGGGGTCGGTCGGTGCCGTTGAGTCAGCGCCGTTCGTTTGACAGAAGAACAGTGGTGCGACAGCGATTGCGCTCCGCGTGAGGTGTGCCCTGATGGGTGCATCACGTCCAAGAAGGAAGAGAGTTGAGCATGGCGGGACAGAAGATCCGCATCCGACTTAAGTCGTATGACCACGCAGGTCTCGACGCATCGGCGCGCAAGATCGTCGACACGGTCACCCGTGCGGGCGCCACTGTGGTGGGCCCCGTGCCGCTGCCGACGGAGAAGAACGTCATCGCCGTCATCCGGTCGCCCCACAAGTACAAAGACAGCCGCGAGCACTTCGAAAAGCGCACGCACAAGCGTCTCATCGACATCATCGATCCGACGCCGAAGGCGGTCGACTCGCTCATGCGCCTCGACCTGCCCGCCGACGTCAACATCGAGATCAAGCTCTAAGGAACCCCGACATGTCTGCAACCAAGACGACCAAGGGTCTGCTGGGCACGAAGCTCGGCATGACGCAGGTGTGGGACGCGAACAACAAACTCGTTCCCGTCACCGTCGTAGAGATCTCGCCCAACGTGGTGACGCAGGTGCGCACCCCCGAGGTCGACGGCTACTCGGCCGTTCAGATCGCCTACGGCGCCATCGACCCGCGCAAGGTCACCAAGCCGCTCAGCGGCCACTTTGAGAAGGCCGGCAGCACGCCGCGCCGTCACCTCACCGAGGTGCGCACGGCTGACGCCTCGCAGTACACGCCCGGCCAGCTGCTGTCTGTCGACATCTTCGAGGCGGGCCAGCTCGTCGACGTCGTCGGCACGAGCAAGGGCAAGGGCTTTGCGGGTGTCATGAAGCGCCACAACTTCAAGGGTGTGTCGGCCTCGCACGGTTCGCACCGTAACCACCGCAAGCCTGGCTCGATCGGCGCATCGTCGACCCCGAGCCGCGTCTTCAAGGGCATGCGTATGGCGGGCCGCATGGGTGGTGACCGCGTGACGGTCATGAACCTGCTCGTGCACTCCGTCGACCTCGAGAAGGGTCTGCTGCTCATCAAGGGCGCGGTTCCCGGTGCTCGTGGCCGTCTCGTTTTCGTTCGCAACGCCGTGAAGGGAGCGTAATCGCCATGGCAACCTCGCTCGACGTAATCGACGCCGCTGGCAAGAAGACCGGTTCGGTCGACCTGCCCGCCGCTGTTTTCGATGTCTCGACCAACGTTCCGCTGCTGCACCAGGTCGTCGTGGCCCAGCTCGCGGCCGCTCGCCAGGGCACTCACTCGACCAAGGGTCGTGGCGAGGTCTCGGGTTCGGGTGTCAAGCCGTTCAAGCAGAAGGGCACCGGCCGTAGCCGTCAGGGTTCTGTGCGTGCTCCTGAGCACCGCGGCGGTGGCATCGTGCACGGCCCGACCCCGCGCAACTATGCGCAGCGCACGCCCAAGAAGATGATCGCGGCCGCCCTGCTGGGCGCGCTGAGCGACCGTGCTCGGGGCGAGCGTCTGCACATCGTTGAGGGCTTCGGCTCTGACGTGCCCTCTACCAAGGCGGCCGCCGCCGTTCTCGCCCAGCTCACGACGGGCCGCAAGGTTCTCGTCGTGATCGAGCGTGACGACGAGCTCAACCGCAAGAGCGTGCGCAACCTCAAGAACCTGCACGTGATCAGCCCCGACCAGCTCAACGCCTACGACGTGCTGGTCAGCGACGATGTCGTGTTCACGAAGGGCGCCTACGACGCGTTCGTGGCGGCGAAGTCCGCCTCGAACAAGACCAGCGCTGCCGTGGCCGCGAAGAAGGAAGAGGCCTCCGCATGAGCATCCACGCTGTCGCTCAGAACAAAGACCCGCGCGACATCATCATCGCGCCCGTCGTCAGCGAGAAGAGCTACGCGCTCATCGATGACGGCAAGTACACGTTCCTCGTTGACCCGCGCGCGAACAAGACCGAGATCAAGCTCGCTATCGAGAAGATCTTCTCGGTCAAGGTCGCCACGGTGAACACGCTGAACCGCACGGGCAAGACCCGCCGCACCCGCTTCGGCACGGGCAAGCGCAAAGACACCAAGCGCGCGATTGTCACCCTGAAGTCGGGCTCCATCGACATCTTCACGGCCGTCGGCTAGGCACGAAGGAACAACGACAATGGCTATTCGCAAGTACAAGCCCACGACTCCCGGTCGTCGCGGTTCGTCGGTCTCAGACTTCAGCGAGATCACGCGCTCGACTCCCGAGAAGTCGCTCCTCCGTCCGCTGCCCAAGACCGGTGGTCGCAACAACTCGGGTCGCATCACCACCCGCCACATCGGCGGTGGCCACAAGCGTCAGTACCGCGTCATCGACTTCCGTCGCAATGACAAAGACGGCGTGAACGCCAAGGTTGCGCACATCGAGTACGACCCCAACCGCACCGCGCGTATCGCGCTGCTGCACTTCGTTGACGGCACCAAGCGCTACATCTTGGCTCCCAACAAGCTCGCGCAGGGCGACATCGTCGAGTCGGGTCCCTCGGCTGACATCAAGCCCGGGAACAACCTGCCGCTGCGCAACATTCCCGTGGGTACCGTCATCCACGCCATTGAGCTTCGCCCGGGTGGCGGCGCGAAGATGGCGCGTTCGGCCGGAGCCTCGGTTCGCCTCGTGGCGAAAGACGGCCCCTACGCCCAGCTGCGTCTGCCCTCGGGCGAGATCCGCAACGTCGACGCGCGCTGCCGCGCGACCGTCGGCGAGGTCGGCAACGCCGAGCAGTCGAACATCAACTGGGGTAAGGCCGGCCGTATGCGCTGGAAGGGCGTTCGCCCGACGGTGCGTGGTGTCGCGATGAACCCGATCGACCACCCGCACGGTGGTGGTGAGGGCAAGACCAGTGGTGGTCGCCACCCGGTCAGCCCGTGGGGTCAGTCTGAGGGCCGCACGCGTGGTCGCAAGAAAGAGAGCGACAAGCTCATCGTCCGTCGCCGCAACGTTGGCAAGAAGCGCTAGTAGGAGTCGAGAACAATGCCTCGCAGTCTCAAAAAGGGTCCGTTCGTCGACGACCACCTGCTCCGCAAGGTGTTCGCCCAGAACGAGGCCAGCACCAAGAACGTCATTAAGACCTGGTCGCGCCGGTCGATGATTGTGCCCGCCATGCTCGGACACACCATCGCTGTGCACGACGGCCGCAAGCACATTCCCGTGTTCGTGACCGAAACCATGGTGGGCCACAAGCTCGGCGAGTTTGCGCCGACCCGCACCTTCCGCGGCCACGAGAAGGACGACAAGAAGGGTCGTCGCCGGTAACCCGGCGGCGTGAAGAGGAGTACTGACATGGTGGAGTCGATCGCCCGCGTGCGACACATCCGCGTGACGCCTCAGAAGGCTCGTCGCGTCGTCGACCTGATCCGCGGCAAGCAAGCCCTCGAGGCGCTTGCCATCCTGAAGTTCGCGCCCCAGGGTGCGAGCGAGCCCGTCTACAAGCTCGTTGCTGCGGCCATCGCCAACGCGCGAGTGAAGGCGGATGCTGCGAACACCTTCCTCGACGAGCAAGACCTGTACGTGTCTCGCGCATTCGTCGACGAGGGCGCCACCCTTAAGCGGTTCCAGCCGCGCGCGCAGGGTCGTGCGTTCCGCATCCTCAAGCGCACCAGCCACATCACCGTCGTGCTCGCCACGCCGGACGAGCTGGTTGCGACGGGTTCGAGCACCGGCAAGAAGAAGGCGAGCAAGTAGTCATGGGCCAGAAAGTCAACCCGTACGGTTTCCGTCTCGGAATCACGACCGACCACGTGTCGCGCTGGTTCTCTGACTCGACCAAGCCCGGCCAGCGGTACTCGGACTACGTTGCCGAAGACGTCAAGATTCGCGCGATGCTCACCAAGAGCCTCGACCGCGCCGGCGTCGCTCGCATCGAGATCGAGCGCACGCGTGACCGCGTTCGCGTCGACATCCACACGGCCCGTCCGGGCATCGTGATTGGTCGTCGTGGCGCCGAGGCCGAGCGCATTCGTGCCGACCTCGAGAAGCTCACCGCCAAGCAGATTCAGCTGAACATCCTTGAGGTCAAGAACCCCGAGGCCGAGGCTCAGTTGGTCGCGCAGGGCATCGCCGAGCAGCTCAGCGCCCGTGTGGCCTTCCGCCGTGCGATGCGCAAGGGTCTGCAGGGCGCGCAGCGCACCGGAACCGTCAAGGGTGTTCGCATCCAGGTGTCGGGCCGCCTTGGCGGCGCCGAGATGAGCCGGTCGGAGTTCTACCGCGAAGGCCGTGTGCCACTGCACACGCTCCGCGCGAACATCGACTACGGCTTCTACGAGGCCAAGACCACCTTCGGCCGCATCGGCGTGAAGGTCTGGATCTACAAGGGCGACATCACCAACAAAGAACTTGCTCGCGAGCAGGCGACCCAGAAGTCGTCGCGCCCCGAGCGTCGTGATTCGGACCGCGGTCCTCGTCGTGAGGGTGGCCGTTCGGCCGCCACCGCGGCTCCCGTCGCGGCCGGAGCGGAAGGCTAAGAACAATGCTGATTCCCCGCAAGGTCAAGTACCGCAAGCAGCACCACCCCAAGCGGAGTGGACACGCGACCGGTGGCACCGAGGTGACGTTCGGCGAGTTCGGCATCCAGGCCCTCACGCCCGCGTATGTCACGAACCGCCAGATCGAGTCCGCTCGTATTGCCATGACGCGTCACATCAAGCGTGGTGGCAAGGTGTGGATCAACATCTACCCCGACCGTCCGCTCACCAAGAAGCCCGCTGAGACCCGCATGGGTTCGGGTAAGGGCTCGCCCGAGTGGTGGGTCGCGAACGTCAAGCCGGGTCGCGTCCTCTTCGAGGTCGCCGGTGTCAACGAGCAGCTTGCTCGCGAAGCCATGACCCGTGCCATTCACAAGCTGCCCCTCAAGGCACGCATCATCAAGCGCGAGGGAGGCGACGCGTAATGGCGATCGGATCGAAAGAGCTGGCACCTGTCGAGCTCGACACGTTTGAAGACGAGCGACTCGTCGACGAGCTGAAGAAGGCCAAGGAAGAGCTGTTCAACCTGCGCTTCCAGGCGGCAACCGGCCAGCTCGAGAGCCACGGCCGACTTCGTGCAGTGAAGCGCGACATCGCGCGCATCTACACGATCATCCGCGAGCGCGAGCTCGGTTTGCGGGCCACTCCGGCACCCATCGAGGTTCCCGAGAAGCCCGCGAAGAAGGCTGCGAAGGCGAAGACCGAGGCTGCTGCCGAGGCCGAGCCCGCGACGTCGGACAACACTGAGGAGAAGAACTGATGGCGACGACCGAAAAGAAGGCCTCTGCCGGCCACGAGTCGGCGGCGCACGATGTTCGCGACGAGGCCGCTCGCGGCTACCGCAAGGTGCGTCGCGGTTATGTGACGAGCGACAAGATGGAAAAGACCATTGTTGTCGAGGTCGAAGACCGCGTGAAGCACCCGCTGTACGGCAAGGTCATCCGCCGTACCTCGAAGGTCAAGGCGCACGACGAGCTCAACACCGCCGGCATCGGCGACTTGGTGCTCATCTCTGAGACCCGTCCCCTGTCCGCTACGAAGCGCTGGCGCCTCGTGGAGATTCTCGAGAAGGCCAAGTAGGCCTCGCCTACTTGCCCACTAGGAGTAAGAAATGCTTCAGCAAGAATCCAGAGTCAAGGTGGCCGACAACACGGGCGCCAAAGAGCTCTTGACGATTCGCGTTCTCGGTGGCTCAGGCCGTCGTTACGCGGGTCTTGGCGACATCATTGTCGCGACCGTCAAAGACGCTATCCCCGGCGGCAACGTCAAGAAGGGTGATGTCGTCAAGGCCGTCATCGTGCGCACCGTCAAGCAGACGCGTCGTGCCGATGGCTCGTACATCAAGTTCGACGAGAACGCTGCCGTGATCCTGAAGAACGACGGAGACCCTCGCGGTACTCGCATCTTCGGACCGGTTGGCCGTGAGCTTCGCGACAAGAAGTTCATGAAGATCGTCTCGCTCGCCCCGGAGGTGCTGTAACCATGGCCAAGATCAAGAAGGGCGATCTCGTCCAGGTGATCAGCGGCGCCACGCAAGAGCGTGGTGGCGACCGCGGCAAGCAGGGTCGCGTTATCGAGGTCATCGCGGAGAAGAACCGCGTGATCGTCGAAGGCGTCAACTACGTCACGAAGCACGTGCGCGTCGGCCAGACGCAGCGCGGCACGAAGACGGGTGGCATCGAGACCCAAGAGGCTCCGATCCACGTGTCGAACGTGGCCGTTGTCGACCCCAAGACCAAGAAGCCGACCCGCGTGGGGTTCCGCGAAGAGGTCGTCGAAAAGAACGGCGTCAAGAAGACCGTCCGCGTGCGGTACGCCAAGAAGTCAGGTGAGAAGCTCTAATGTCAACCGAAACTGCCGCGCCGGCTGGCGCTGCCTTGGCAAACAAGGTCCAGCCGCGCCTCAAGCAGAAGTACCGCGCTGAAATCACGAAGGCTCTCACCGAAGAGTTCGGGTACACCAACCCGCACCAGGTTCCGGCTCTCGTGAAGATCGTCGTCAACACCGGTGTCGGTGAGGCCGCTCGTGACTCGAAGGTCATCGACGGTGCCGTCAAAGACCTCACGGCGATCACGGGTCAGAAGCCCCAGGTCACCAAGGCTCGCAAGTCGATCGCGCAGTTCAAGCTGCGCGAGGGCATGCCGATCGGCGCGCACGTCACGCTGCGCGGCGACCGCGCGTGGGAGTTCATGGACCGCCTGATCACTCTCGCCCTGCCCCGCATCCGCGACTTCCGTGGCCTGAGCGCCACGCAGTTCGACGGCAACGGCAACTACACCTTCGGTCTGCAAGAACAGAGCGTGTTCCACGAGATCGACCAGGACAAGATCGACCGCGTTCGCGGCTTCGACATCACTGTCGTCACGACGGCGAAGACGGATGACGAGGGTCGCGCTCTTCTGCGTGCGCTCGGTTTCCCCTTCCGCTCGACGGACGCTGCCCAGTAACACCTCCATCCGGTCTTCGGACCACAATCGGCCAGGTCGGCTCCCGGTGTACCGGGCGTCGAAACCGGACGAGAAACGGAAATATTCATCATGACGATGACAGATCCGGTCGCAGACCTGCTGACCAGACTGCGGAACGCCAACTCGGCATTCCACGACTCGGTGTCGCTCCCCAGCTCGAAGCTGAAGACGCACATTGCCGAGATCCTCAAGCGCGAGGGCTACATCGCTGACTGGGCTGTCGCTGACGCTCGCGTTGGCAGCACCCTGACGCTGTCGCTCAAGTACGGCCCGAACCGCGAGCGGTCGATTGCCGGCATCAAGCGCGTGTCGAAGCCTGGTCTTCGCGTCTACGCAAAGTCCACCGAAATCCCCACCGTTCTCGGTGGACTCGGTGTGGCGATCCTGTCGACTTCCTCGGGTCTGCTGACCGACCGTGAGGCGATGAAGAAGGGCGTGGGTGGGGAAGTCCTCGCCTACGTGTGGTAACCCGCCATGTCACGTATTGGACGCATGCCGATCGACATCCCCGGTGGTGTTGAGATCACGATTGACGGCCAGGCTGTCACCGTCAAAGGACCGAAGGGTCAGCTCGCGCTGAACGTCGCAAGCCCCATTGAGGTCGCCATCGAAGACAACCAGGTTGTTGTGACCCGTCCCGACGACGAGCGTGCTTCGCGCTCGCTGCACGGCCTCACGCGCACGCTCATTGCGAACCAGATCATCGGCGTCACTCAGGGCTACTCCAAGGGCCTTGAGGTCGTCGGTACCGGTTACCGCGTGCAGGCCAAGGGCGACGGCGTCGAGTTCGCGCTCGGCTTCTCGCACCCCGTCACTGTGAACCCGCCCGCCGGCATCACGTTCACGGTTGAGGGCAACAACAAGCTCACCGTCAGCGGCATCGACAAGCAAGCCGTCGGTGAAGTCGCTGCGAACATCCGCAAGATCCGTAAGCCCGAGCCGTACAAGGGCAAGGGTGTGCGGTACGCCGGCGAGGTCGTGCGCCGCAAGGCCGGAAAGAGTGGGAAGTAGTCATGGGTCTCGGAACTAGAGGCAAGAGCAAGACGGCCGCCAAGAGCCGCCGTCACACCCGCCTGCGCAAGCGCATCACGGGCACGGCCGAGCGGCCGCGTCTCGTGGTCACGCGTTCGGCGCGGCACGTCTTCGTGCAGGTTGTCGACGACACCAAGGGACACACCGTGGCGAGCGCCTCGACCATGGAGGGCGACCTCCGTGGCTTCGACGGCGACAAGACCGCCAAGGCGCGCAAGGTGGGCGAACTCGTCGCCGAGCGTGCCAAGAAGGCCGGCGTTGACGCCGTTGTCTTCGACCGCGGTGGAAACCGCTACGCGGGCCGCGTCGCGGCGATCGCCGAAGGAGCTCGAGAGGGTGGACTGGACCTGTGAGCGAAAACGAGAAGGAGCAGACCGTGGCGTCTGAAGCCCCCGTGGAGACCGCTGCGTCGTCAGACGCCACCACCGAGCCGCGCGAGGCGCGTCGCGGTGGTCGCGAGCGCAACCCCAACCGCGACCGCGGACAGCGCGAGACGGAGAAGAGCCCGTTCCTCGAGCGTGTCGTCACCATCAACCGCGTCTCGAAGGTCGTGAAGGGTGGTCGTCGCTTCAGCTTCACCGCTCTCGTGGTCGTCGGTGACGGCAACGGCATGGTGGGCGTCGGCTACGGCAAGGCCCGTGAGGTGCCGACCGCGATCTCGAAGGGCGTCGAAGAGGCGAAGAAGAACTTCTTCCGCGTGCCCCGAGTCGCCGCGACGATCCCGCACCCGGTTCAGGGTGAAGCCGCCGCTGGTGTGGTGCTTCTGCGCCCCGCCGCTGCCGGTACCGGTGTTATCGCCGGTGGTCCGGTTCGCGCGGTGCTCGAGTGCGCCGGCATCCACGACGTGCTGAGCAAGTCGCTCGGCTCGTCGAACACCATCAACATCGTCCACGCAACCGTGGCAGCGCTCAAGCAGCTCGAAGAGCCGCGTGCCGTTGCCGCCCGTCGTGGACTCGAGTTTGAGGATGTCGCTCCCGCGCGCCTCGTGCGTGCCGAGGCCCTCGCGGCCGAGGCCGCCGCCGGAAAGGCTGGTGCGTGATGGCTGCGCAGCTCAAGGTGACCCAAATCAAGTCCGTCATTAGCGAGAAGCAGAACCAGCGCGACACGCTGCGAAGCCTGGGACTCAAGCGCATCGGCGATGTCGTCGTGCGCGAAGACACCCCGGCAAACCGTGGCTACGTGCGTGCGGTCGCCCACCTCGTGACGGTCGAGGAGATTGACTAATGGCTGAAGAGAAGAAGGACGCGGCCCCCAAGGCCCCGGCCAAGAAGACGACTGCGGCAGC
>NZ_JANRKZ010000161.1:0-4816 GCF_033763155.1 Microcella sp. | reverse complement strand
GGATGCCCTCCGGCACCCGCGAATCGCCCTACCCGATCGGCGATCGACGTGATCTCTCACCGCCTCCGCGCTGTGGTCACCGGCGTGCCGATTCTCGCGGTGTCGGCTCTCATCGTCGCGACGCCCGGATTCGCCTCGGAGTCGCTCGTCATCAGTTCGACGCTGTCGGGAACCACCGTCTCGGGTGACCTTCTCGTCGAGGGCACGGCAATCGGCGAGGGTGTTGAGCTCGTCACGCTCGCGCTCGCTCCGCAGTCGATGGTCGAGTGCGGTGAACCCATTGCCGAGAGCACGGCCGTCACCGACGACAACGCGTTCTCGGGAAGCCTGTCGACGACCACGGTTCCCGATGGGTCGTACTGCGTGGTTGCAGTTGCCGACGACGGTCGCTTGTCGACGGTGCTCGGAGGCATCACGGTCGAAAACTCGGTCGAGCTCGGTGACAATCTCGAGGGGCTGCAGTTGCCGACCGAGTCGCTCGACGGTGAGACGGACGCCTCCGCCGGTTCATCGCTGGCCCCACTGTCGACGCTCGGGTGGGTCGTGCTCGCCGCAACCGCGGGCCTCGCCCTCGGAGTGCTCGCGCTCGGTTTCGCCGCGCGACGTCGCGCAGGCGTCTAGACCGCTCACGCCGCGCTCAGCCGCGCCCCGTATTCTTGACCCATGCCCGAAGACTTCTGGGGAAACGCGATCTTCTCGGTGACGCCGACGATCGTCATCGGCCTCATCTTCTGGTTCGCCATGCGCGCGATTATTCGCGCCGACCGCTCTGAACGCGACGTCTTCAGTGAGGTCGAAGCGGAAGAGCGTGCGCGGCTCGAAGCCAACGCACGCTCCGCCGACCCGCACGAATAGCGCGCACTAGTCGCGCGGTTTCAGCCGCACGTCGGGCATGACCGGCGCCGGCAATGCGCGCCCGTTCCAGCCCTGCACGATGCCGAATCGACCAGCATCGGTCGCGCCTTCGATCACTTCGGTCTGCCATTGCTCGCGAAACGCCACGATCTCGTCATGGTCGCGGCCGATGAAGTTCCACCACATCACGATCGGTTCGCCGAGCGGCTCGCCGCCCAACAGCAGCGCGCGCACGGGATGCTCGCCCGCCGCGATCCGCAGTGACGAGCGACCCGGGGCCGCGTAACCGAGGTAGGTGTGGGGCACCTCGATGCCGTCGAGCAGGGCGAGGCCCGCATCCACGAGCAGTCCGTGTTCGAAGCGCTCGTCGACGGGCAGCTCGATCGACTCACCGGCAGGAAGGTCGAGTTGAGCACCGATGAGGGGCGTGAAGGTGCGCACGGGGCTGCGCGAGCCCGCGAGCTCGCCGACGAAAACCCGCAGGGTGGCCGGGCCCATCGCGATCGGTTCGGGCTCGGCATGCTCGAAGAACGGCGCCACGTGTCGGTCGCGGTCGGGCAGGGCAACCCACAGTTGGGCGCCGTGCAGCCGCGTGGTTGCGGGCGTCGACACCTCGGAGTGCTGGATGCCCGCTCCCGCGGTCATGAGGTTCACCTCGCCCGGCCGCACCATGGCGTGCGCGCCGCTCGAGTCGCGGTGCTCGACCTCGCCCTCGAACAGCCAGCTCACCGTCTGCAACCCCGTGTGCGGGTGCGGCGGCACGGTCATGCCGCCGGTCTCGGCCACGGGGTCGGGGCCGTAATGGTCGACGAAGCACCACGCCCCGATAAGGCTGCGCTCGCGCTGCGGCAGCGTGCGGCGCACGGTCATCGCGCGCGGGCCGCCAAGCGGCACTTCGCGCGGTTCGAGCACCTGGATGCCCGCTTCCGGTTGCCCGTCGCAGACGAGCTCGGCGGGCTCTGCCTCGAGGTTGCTCACGCCCCCACCCTACGTCGGCCGCGGCTCGCCGCCCACGTCGCAGCGGCTGCCCGCCTTGGCTCTCGGGTGCCGGACAAGAACGTCTGCAGAATCGCCGTTGAGCGTGCGATTGCGGCTCAGCAGCGCAGTCTGCAGACGTTCGTGCCCGCGCGGTCAGCGCTCAACGACCAGCAGGTCGCCGACCTCACACTCGAGCGCCTCGCAGATCGCCCGCAACGTCGAGAACCTGATCGCTCGAGCTCGGTCGTTCTTGAGCACCGAGAGGTTGACGATGCTCACGCCGACGAGCTCGCTCAATCGAGTGAGGGTCATGCCCCGTTCTTCGAGCAGTTCGTCGAGCCGGCAGTGGATGCCCGTCTCCTCCTCATCGGAAACCGCCGGGCTCATCAGACCAGGCCTTTGGTGTCGTGCTCGAGCTGCACGCCACGGCGGAGGAGCACTGCGACGAGGAGCACTCCGACGCCGGCGGCGACGTGCGTCAGGTCGACGGGCTCCGGGCCGACCCAGCCGCCCAGGTCGGTGCCGCCCAACAGTTCGTACCGAGCGAGGCTCGTGCCGTAGAACTGCATGGCCTGGGAGAGCGATCCGATGACGATGAGCGAGACGCCGACGACCGCGGCGGTTTTCGCGAGCTGAGGTGCGAAGCCTTCATTTCGCTCGATACGTGTGGCGAGCGACGAGATTCCAAATGCCACGATTGCGTGCATCAGCGGGGTGAGGAACGCCGGCGCGAAGTACAGAAGGGCGGTGCCCGGGCTGAGTCCGAAACCGGTGATCGCGATCTCGCTGAAGTGTCCGAAACTCAACAGTTCTCCCCCGAGTTCGACGGGCGGAAGCACAGTGTCGGGGATGGCTGTGGTTGACGATGCAGGGACGGGCAAGGTCATGGAGTTGACACCCGCACCACCTCGCGCGCCCGTTGAGATGGTCACGACCGCGGCCATGAACGCGCCAATGGCAGCGGCTAGTCCGTAGAGGAATGCGAGGATCGCGACGACGCGTGCTAGCTCACTGGTTTGGGTGCGCTCCTCTTCACCACTCTGCGCAGTGACGCGTCGGCGACGGTCGATCACGAACAACGCGACCGCCACGACGCCGACGGCGATTATCGGCAGTGCGGCGAACAGCACATTCCAGAGCAGGATTTCCATCAGACAAGACCTTTCGTATCGTTCTGCAGCCGCTCCCCGACGCGGAAGACCTCGGCGAGCGCTAGCACGACCACTCCGATCAGTGCTGGTGTGAGGTCGAACTCAAAGCCGAGCCTGAACCGTTCTTCGCCGACCAGGGTGTTGAGTTCATCGGCCACCACAGTTCGCGCGAAGCCCATGATGGCGGCGCCGATCGGCAGTCCGAGGGTGAGCGCGCTGCCGGCCAGCAGGGTGGCGCGATACATCGAGCGGGGGAACGGGTCGCCAGCCGCGATGCGACGCAGCGCGAATGCGATGACGCCGGCGACGATGGCGCTGACGATGCCGACGATGCTCGTCCCCACGAGAGTAACTGCCACCGCCACGGGGCTCAGCGTTGATGGATCGACCACGACCCGCGATGTGCCCGGGAGAATGGCGACCCCGGCAACAGCAGGTGCCTCGCTCAGGATGGTGGCGGAGACGAGGCTTAATTCGAGCGACTGGTCGCCGAGAAGGGTAAGCGACACGAGCGCGACGACTCCCAACAGCGAGATCGCCGCCCAGGTCATCGCGAGCGCGCCCAGCAGTCGCAAGACCCCACTGTCGTCTCCGCGACGGCCGACGCCCAGCACAAGAACAACGATGATTCCGGCCATCACCAGAAGAACGACGGTGAACTGATCCATGTGCATCCTTATCGTTGATCGTTATTATCGATTGTCGTTAATTTACGGATGCTCAGGCCAGAGTGCAACCCCGGTCACGCCTACGGCGAACACGGGCAGTTCTGCGGGGGTGCTCTGGTTACCCTCGATACAGCGGCTCTGCATCCTGTCGACGGCGCCGCGTGAGGAGAGTGCGAGATGTTCGAACGGTTTACCGACCGCGCCCGTCGCGTGGTGGTCTTGGCGCAAGAAGAAGCCAAGATGCTCAACCACAACTACATCGGCACTGAGCACATTCTTTTGGGCCTCATTCACGAGGGCGAGGGTGTTGCTGCGAAGGCACTTGAGTCGCTGAGCATCTCGCTCGACGCCGTGCGCGAGCAGGTGCAAGACATCATCGGCCAGGGTCAGCAGCAGCCGACCGGCCACATCCCCTTCACGCCGCGCGCCAAGAAGGTGCTCGAGCTGTCGCTGCGCGAAGCGCTGCAGCTCGGCCACAACTACATCGGTACCGAGCACATCCTGCTCGGACTCATTCGCGAGGGCGAAGGCGTTGCCGCCCAGGTGCTCGTCAAGCTTGGCGCCGACCTCAACCGCGTGCGCCAGCAGGTCATTCAGCTGCTTTCGGGCTACCAGGGCAAAGAGGCCGTCGCCGTCGGCGGCGACAGCCCGAGCCCCGACAAGGGATCGCAGGTTCTCGACCAGTTCGGCCGCAACCTCACCGCCGCCGCGCGCGAGGGCAAGCTCGACCCCGTGATCGGGCGCGAGAAAGAGGCAGAGCGGGTCATGCAGATTCTCTCGCGCCGCTCGAAGAACAACCCCGTGCTGATCGGTGAGCCCGGCGTCGGCAAGACCGCCGTCGTCGAGGGCCTCGCGCAGGCGATCGTTAAGGGCGAAGTGCCCGAGACGCTCAAAGACAAGCAGCTCTACTCGCTCGACCTCGGCTCGCTCATCGCCGGCAGCCGCTACCGCGGTGACTTCGAAGAGCGCCTCAAGAAGGTCACGAAAGAGATTCGCACGCGTGGCGACATCATCGTCTTCATCGACGAGATCCACACCCTCGTGGGCGCGGGTGCTGCCGAGGGTGCGATCGATGCGGCGAGCATCCTGAAGCCGCTGCTGGCCCGCGGCGAGCTGCAGACGATCGGTGCGACCACCCTCGACGAGTACCGCAAGCACTTCGAG
>NZ_JANRKZ010000160.1:0-3090 GCF_033763155.1 Microcella sp. | reverse complement strand
GTACGCGGTGCTGGGCGGGCGGCTCCGGCACCTGCCGGGCGGCGTGGACGAGTATCTGCGCATTGCCGCGCACGCCGCGGCGCCGACAGGCGCGCAGGATGCGGGACGCGCGACGGTCGCGTCGGTCACGGCTGTGGCTCCCGCATCCGTCGCGGCTGTCCCGACTCTCTCAGGGGCCGAGCGCCGCACACTCGAGAAAGAGCTGTCTGCGCTCGAGCGTCGCATCGCGAAGGTGCAGGGGCAAGTGGATGCTCTGCACGTGCAACTCGCCGAGCACGACGTTGCTGACTACACGGGCATCGCGGCTCTGCACGAGCAGGTGCGCGGTTTCGAGGCCGAACTCGAGGCCGCGGAGGAGCGCTGGCTCGAGCTGGGCGAACTTTTGGGCTGACGCATCGGTTGCTGTCTGCCGCAGCAGCTGACGCGCCCGCGTGGGCTAGTCGGCCCTACTTGGTTCGCCCGATGAGCAGGTCGATGCGGTAGCCGTGCTTCTTGGTCGAGACGATCTCGACGGGAATGCGCGGCGGCTGGCCGCGGCCATCGAGCCGGCGAACGGCTTCGTCGTAGATGCTTTCGAGCCCGCGCGGAATCATTCCCACGACGCCGCTCACCCGTCGGTCAGAGAAAATGCGAATCTCGATCGCGGCGTCGACGCGTTCGTCATCGATGGTGCGCGCGGGGGTTGCCGTGGCGATCTTCTCGGGGTTTTCGTCGGCGAGCGCGGCCAACTCATCTTGGTAGGGGTTGCTGTTCGCGAGGCGAATGGTGACCTTGCGATTCTTCGGCACGAGCACGCCGACATAGTCGTCAAACGAGCCCGAGCCGCGGTCGTCTTTCGGCAAGCTGTCGTCGCCCGGGCGTGACTTGGTGAACAGTCCCATGTCGAGATGCTAGCCCGGGGTGTTGAGGTTGGCACGGCCTCTACGATGAGAGGGTGACCGAGCCGCTCGACGCCATCGCCATCGCGGCCGAGGCGTTTGCGTGGCTCACGCTGCCCGTCGGCCTCATTGTGCTCATCGTGGGTTTCACGCGCCGCTCGTGGGCAAAGCGGTATCGCCCCGCACGGGCCGTCTTCACGACCGTGCACGAACACGACGCGAAGCTGCGCTGGTTCGGCGATGGGGGAGCCGTGCACGAGAGCGTCTCGCCGCTCACGGGGCCGATTCCGGCGGTGGGCGATGCGCGCACGGTGTGGGTGCATCCGTCTCGCCCCGACGCGCCTCGACTCGACGACCCCTCACACGACGGCCGCGCGCTGCTCACGATCGGCGGCATTCTCACCGGCGTCGGGGTCATCGCCCTGGTGTTGTCGTCGGTTTTGCCGTTGTTCTAGCGCGGGGCCGGCGGCCGTGGGCTCCCTCGCGACCGAGTGTGTGTGATGTCGGCAGCGACGAGTCTTGCGCGACCCTGACAGATGCAGAAACTTGCGCGTATAGTATCGGCAAGCACATCGTGGTGCGAGGCTCGCGAGTGGGCCGGTTTATCGCAGAGAGGCGACAACAATGGTCGGTCCGTTCGAGCAAGCGATCCTTGCAGTGATCCTCGGCGTTGTGATGTTGGGCATGGGCGCCGCACTCACCTTCCGCGATCTCGGCAGTGAACTTCGGCGGCCTCGTTACCTCATTCTCGCGGTGATTTGTCAGTTCGTGTTGATGCCTCTGCTCGCCTTTGGGCTCGCGACTGTCTTGCAGCTCACGCCCGGCCAGGCGGTCGGTCTCATGATCCTCGGATGCATGCCTGGCGGCACCACCTCGAATTTGTTCACCTACTTCGCCAAGGCCAATCTCGCCTTCAGTGTCGTCATCACGATCATGACGACGCTCGTGGCCATCGTGATGACGCCCATCCTGCTCGTCCTCTACGGCGGTGCGCTTGCCGAAGGGGTCGAGGTTCCGCTCAGCAACGTGGTGTCGAGCCTTGTGCTGCTCATCATTCCGGTTGTGCTCGGCATGTGGCTTCGCCGCGTGAGCGCCAATCTCGGTGCAACCATCGAGCTCATCGGTAGCGTGCTCGGCGTCTTCTTCATTGTGTTGCTGCTCGTGACGTGGGTTCCCCGCAACTGGCAGCTGTTGCTCGAGTCGCCCTGGCAGGTGTACGTCGCTGCGATCGCTCTGCCATTGCTGGGCATGTTCGGTGCCTATTGGTATGGACGACTGATCGGTCTCAAAGTCCCCGACCGCCGCACACTTTCCCTCGAGATCGGCATCGTGAACGGGCCGTTGGCGATCGGCATTGTTGTCTTGAGCTTTACCGGAGACCTCCAGCAAGAAGTCTTGCTGCTTCCTGCGTTGTACTCGCTGTTCGTTGTGTTGACCTCTACCGCGGTGACGCTCATGTATCGCTGGTCGTTCAATCGCGCACAGGTCAAGATTCCCGAACTTCTGTAGGTGAGATCACCCGGTGCCCGTAGGTCTAGCCGGCCTCGTCATCGAAGTCGGTGCTGAGCGTGCGCAGCAAGCCTGCGAGCTTCTCGTGGTCGGCGCGGCTGAGCCGCTGCAGCAGAGCTTCTTCGCTCACCATGAGCGCGTCCATCGCGCGATCGACCCGCACGCGGCCTTCGTCGGTCATGCGTACGCGGATGCTGCGCCCATCATTCGGGTCGGTGCGCCGTTCGACGAGCTCACGCGTCGTGAGGCGATCGATGCGATTGGTCATAGTGCCGCTCGACACAAGCGTCTGCTGCAGCAATGCCTTGGGGCTCAACTCATAGGGCTTGCCGGCTCGACGCAGCGCTGAGAGCACGTCGAACTCCCACGACTCGAGGTCAGACGCCGCAAACGCTTGCTTGCGCGCCAGATCGAGGTGGCGCGCCAACCGGCTAACCCGCGACAAAACCTGCAGTGGCTCGACATCAAGCTCGGGTCGTTCGCGGTGCCACGCCTCGACGATGCGGTCAACTTCGTCGCGGGCGGTCATCTGTTCATTATCGCGGGCGGGCGCCTGCGCGCTGTCGCACGTTGAGGCGGGCATCCCGAGCCCATACGTCACAGAAGCCTGCTCGCGCTCTGGCAGACTAGACGCGCGCGTTTCGCGCGATCCGCCTTGGTGTAACGGCAGCACGACAGCCTTTGGAGCTGTTAGGTCCAGGTT
>NZ_JANRKZ010000159.1:0-10057 GCF_033763155.1 Microcella sp. | reverse complement strand
AGCATCCGTTGTTCGGCAACGGGGTCGCCGTAGTGCGACGCGACGGTGGGCTGACTATCGGCAGCGACGGCCAGTGCGACTGCGCCCGACAGCGCGAGGAGCGGGCTCGGAGAGGTCGGCTCAGGCATCGCGGCTCAAGGTTCCCGAAGCGTGGGTGCGCAGGTCATGACCGAGGGCGGCGATATCCCAAGCCCAGAGCAAACGGCCGTCGACGAGGCCGTAGAGGCGCGTGGCGGCGGCATACTCTTTGGCGCTGGCCGAGCGCATGACGGCATCGGTCTGAAGGTCGATGCGCGCCTCGCCCACACGGCCGAGGTAGAGCTCGCTCACGCCACTGGGGTGAATGAGCGCGACCTCGACGTCGAAGCCCCCATGGGGCGCGCGCAACTGCTCAACCTGTTCGGCGGTTGCGTAGGGTCGGGGGCCCTCTCCCGGCAACATGCCCGGCCCCGGGTCGCCGGCCTGCGATGGACGATGCAAACGCCAGTAGCCCGCCTCGGCGCTCAGCGGGGTGTTGGCCTCATCGAGCAACCACGTGTGCGACGAGTAGTTGAGGTAGTTGAGGCCGTCGTGGCTAAAGCTCACGCGCTGACCGAACTCGTGCTCGCGCGTGCGATCACCGTCGCGATAGTGCACGACACCGGTGCCGTCCCACACGCCGATGAGCCACGCGAGCGGGGCCAGTTCGGCCGGCAGGCTCGTGTCGAGGTTGAACACGGCGCCGGGCGGAATCAGCGTTGGCCGCGGTACAGGTTGACGAGCACGACGACCGACACGAAACCGATCGAGAGCGTCGCCAGACCGAGAAGGCCGAGGAAGAAGATCTCAAGAGCGAGAAGCATGCTGCCAGTCTACGACGGCTCGCTGAGAGTGAGGTGCCCGTTAGCTGCTTGAGAAGCCCGCTACGAGGGCTGTGACGACAGAGGCGAGAGCCAACACCACAAAGACGCCCGTCACCGTCACGAGCATGCGCATGACGAGTCCGTCTTTCGACTGGAGGCTCACGTGAATGATGAAGGTCATGATCATGGCGCCCCCCGCGATGGCGGGCAAGACCGCCCACCACTGGTTCGCGGGCAGCGCGAAGCCCACAATGACCACTGCCGCGATGACGGCAAGCCAGACGGGCAGCGCGGTGGCGACCGTTCGAGTCATGCCCCCATGCTAGGGCGCTTGTACACTGAGCGAGACACCGTGGAGGACAAGTGGCTCAGCTGTTGATCCTGACCTCGCAGGTGAACACCGACGTTCTTCCGGCGCTGGCCCTGCTCAGTCACCGGGTACGCCGAATTCCGGCGGAACCGGCGGCTCTAGTCGGCGCGCCTCCCGCCGATGTGATCATCGTTGACGGGCGCGGCGATCTCGCGAGCGCGAAGTCGCTCTGCAAAATCTTGACCACGACCGGAGCGGGCTCGCCCATCATCGTGGTGCTCACCGAGGGCGGGTTGACGGCCATCAATGCCGAGTGGGGCATCGACGACGTGCTGCTCGAAACCGCAGGACCCGCTGAAGTGGATGCCCGCATTCGCCTCGCCGTCGGCCGCCAGTCGCGCGATGAGGGCTCGAGCATGATTCGGGCATCCGGAGTCGTCATCGACGAAGCGAGCTACTCGGCGAAAGTGCACGGCCGCACGCTCGACCTGACGTTCAAAGAGTTCGAGTTGCTGCGATTCTTTGCCACGCACCCCAGCCGCGTTTTCACGCGTGAGCAACTGCTGAGCGAAGTCTGGGGCTACGACTACTTCGGCGGAACCCGCACGGTCGACGTGCACGTGCGTCGCTTGCGCGCCAAGCTCGGCGACATGGAGTCGCTCATCGGCACGGTGCGCAACGTGGGGTACCGCTTCACGGTGCACGAAGACGACGCCGAGCACGCAATGAGTCGAGTCGACTCCTGACACTCGTTCACCCGCCGGTCACACGGTGGTGGCAGACTTCAGAAATGCACGACGAGGGTTTGACAGATACGGGCTACCAGGTCGATGGCGGCGTGGGCGGCGACTTCGTCGATGACTACGAGGAGTCAACGAGCGTCGACGACGGCACGTTGCCGATCGATCGTTTTCTCGACCGTGAGCTCAGCTGGCTGCGCTTTAACCAGCGTGTGCTCGAGCTTGCCGAAGACGACGCCGTGCCACTGCTCGAGCGCGTCAACTTTCTCGCCATCTTCGCGAGCAACCTTGATGAGTTCTTCATGGTGCGGGTCGCAGGCCTGAAACGTCGCATTGTGACGGGCTTGGCCGTGCCGACCAACACCGGACGGGCGCCGGCCGATGTGCTCGCCGACATCAACTCCCTTGCGCTCGAGCTGCAGCACCGTCACTCGCGCGCATTTCACGAGCTCGTCAAGCCCGCCCTCGACGACGCGGGCATCCACGTCGAGTCGTGGGCTGATCTGAGCGAGTCCGACCGATCGCGCATCGACGAGATCTTCGCGAGCCAGATTTTTCCCGTGCTGATGCCGCTCGCCGTCGACCCGGCGCATCCGTTCCCCTACATTTCGGGTTTGTCGCTCAATCTCTCGGTGCGCGTGCGCAATCCCAAAACCGACCGCGTCGAGTTTGCGCGCCTCAAGGTGCCGACGGTCTTGCCGCGTTTTGTGCAGTTGCCCGATGACGGCAGCGGTCGCGTTCGGTTCTTGACCCTGGAAGACCTGATTTCCAACCACCTCGATGAGTTGTTTCCGGGCATGGAGATCTTGGAACACCACGAGTTTCGCGTCACGCGCAACGAAGATGTCGAGGTCGACGAAGACGAGTCAGAAAACCTCATTCAGGCGCTCGAGCGTGAGTTGCTGCGTCGCCGGTTCGGCCCGCCCATCCGTCTCGAAATCACCGATGACATGGATGCTGTCACCCTCGGTTTGCTGGTGCGCGAGCTCGGCATCACCGAGCAAGAGGTCTATCGGCTGCCGGCTCCCCTCGATCTCGGCGGGCTCTTCGAAATCTCGAAACTCGATCGACCTCGCCTGAAGTACCCCAAGCACGTGCCCGTCACGCCATTGCAGTTGCAGACGTCTGAGCCCAACACCGCCCCCGATGTGTTCGCCTCCATCGCGCGCGGCGACATCCTCGTGCATCACCCCTACGAGTCGTTTGCCACGAGCGTTCAAGCGTTTCTCGAACAGGCCGCTCGTGACCCCAACGTGCTCGCCATCAAGCAAACCCTCTATCGCACGAGCGGTGACAGCCCCATCATCGAAGCGCTCATCGATGCGGCCGAGAGGGGCAAAGCGGTGCTCGCTCTCGTGGAAATCAAGGCTCGATTCGACGAGCAAAACAACATCGAGTGGGCGCGCAAGCTCGAGAAGGCCGGAGTGCACGTTGTCTATGGCCTGGTGGGCCTCAAGACGCACTGCAAGCTAGCCCTCGTCGTGCGCCAAGAAAAGGGCGGCGCGCTCAAGCACTACGCCCACATCGGCACCGGCAACTACAACCCCAAGACCAGCCGCATTTACGAAGACCTCGGTCTCTTTACCGCTGACGACCAGGTAGGCAAAGATCTGACGCGCCTGTTCAACGAGCTGTCGGGCTATGCCATCGAGAAGAAGTTCAAGCGACTTCTCGTCGCCCCGCGGTACTTGCGCCGGGGCTTGCTCAAGCTCATCGCGACCGAGACAGAGAACGCACGCGCTGGTCTACCAGCCGGAATCCGCATCAAGCTCAACTCGCTGGTCGACGAGGCGATTATTGATGCGCTCTACCGCGCGAGCGCGGCGGGGGTGCCCGTCGACATCGTCGTGCGCGGTGTCTGCGCGATCGTGCCGGGGGTCGCGGGCTTGAGCGAGAACATTCGCGTGCGCAGTGTTCTCGGCCGCTACCTCGAGCACTCGCGCATCTTCGCGTTCCACAACAACGGTGATCCGCAGGTCTACATCGGTAGCGCCGACATGATGCACCGCAACCTTGATCGACGCGTTGAAGCGCTCATCAGGCTCGTTGACCCGCACCATCTCGCCGACATCGATGAGATCTTTGCGGTGACCATGAGCGACCGAACGGCGTCGTGGCACTTGCAACCCGACGGTGACTGGAAGCGTGTCCACCGGGATGAACGCGACCGACCGCTCGCCGACCTGCAGAATGTCACCATGAACGCGATCGCGACCCGGCGGCGCGGAGGCACGGCGCGCGCATGACGGCCGCCCACCCCGTTGCTCCGACCCCCACCGCCGCTGACGTCGTCGAGGCGGCGGGTGCCGTCGTCTGGAAGATGGTTGACGGCAAGGCGCGCATTCTGCTGGTTCATCGAACGCAGCACAAAGACGTGTCGTTGCCCAAGGGCAAGGTTGACCCCGGCGAGACGCTGCCTCACACGGCCGTGCGTGAGATCGCCGAAGAGACGGGATTCGACGTCTCGCTCGGTGCGCCCCTCGGCACGGTCGAATACCTCTTGCCCAATGGGCGCGAAAAAGTCGTGCACTACTGGTCGGCTGAAGTGGATGCGGGCCACGCCGAACGCCACTCCTACGAAGCGAACGGCGAGATTCGCGCGCTCGAGTGGGTGCCCATTTCGAAGGCCGTCAAGCACCTCACGTATGAGCACGATGCGGACGTTGTCGAGCGGTTCACCGCCCAACTCGAAGCCGGGCTCGCGCGAACCTTTGCAATTATCGTGCTCCGGCACGGAAAAGCCATGCCACACGAGCAATGGGACGGCCCGGACCACACGCGGCCGCTCTTGCACCGCGGCCTAGAACAGTCACGCTCGGTGGCCGGCGGCGTCGCCGCGTTTGGTCCCACCACACTCGTGACGAGCACCGCGGCGCGGTGCGTGTCGACGATCGGCCCGACCGCTGAGCTCACAGGGCTCGAGGTCAAGCACACGCGAAGCATTAGTCAAGATGCCTACGCGAGCGATGGTGTTCGTGTTCGGAGGCAGGTCGAAAAGCGGTTGGCGAAGCGCACAACAGCGGTGCTGTGCAGCCACGGCCCCGTTATCCCGCAAATCATTAGCGCGGTTGCCGAGCTCACGGGAACGGCAATCACACACGAGTTGCGGCGCAGCGCAGCGTTGTCGACAGGCGAGTACGCCGTCATGCATGTGTCAGCGGAAGGAACGCCGCGACTCGTGGCTGTGGAAACCCACACGCCAGCCGTCGAATGACGCCACCGTCAATCTCCGACTCGGTAGCCGATGCCTCGGATTGTGTGCACAACGTTGGGAAGGCCTGGCGCGGCATCCGAAAGCCGAACCCGTAGCTTTGCGATCATGACACGCACCCGTGTCAGGTGTTCGGTGGCACCCGATTCAAAGGCATCAATGAGTTCGCGCCACCGCACAACACGTGGTGATGCCCGCATCAGGTACTCCAAGATTGCGAACTCTTTCGGCGACAGGTGAACCTCAACCCCATCGACCAGCACCCGATGCGACAGCGACAGCAAGTGAACGTGACCAACTCGCAGTTCCGTGGGTGATTCGCCGTCTGTGCGACTCGCGTGCTCGAGGGCTCGAACCTCGCTCGCGATTCGCGATGGGTCAAGCGGCATGGGAAGGATTCCACGGGCGCCTCGGTCAAGTGCAGCAACAGCATCGGCGTGGTCGTCGTCGCGCGCGAGTCCGATGAACACGGGCGCACGCGTCAACGAAGCAACGACGTCGGTGAAGTCGACGATCGACATTCCGATGAGGTCAGTCGGTGCGACAACCGCGTTCACCGTCGAGTGACCTAACTCCACTAACGCTGCCGCCGAGTCTGAACGGTGAACGACTGAGAGTCCGGCCGACCGAAACTCGCTGTCCGTTACTCGAAGGGCACGACTCGGCGACTCGACGATAATCACTCTGGCCGGCCACAGCGACGGCGAGCGATCTAACGTCCCCTCGTCGGGGCGCACCACGCGCTCGAGAGACATCACCCGAAGCGGCCGGAGATGTAATCCTCGGTGCGCTTGTCGGCCGGGTCTTCGAAGATTTTGTTGGTCTTGTCGAACTCAACAAGCACACCAGTGCGGTCACCCGTTGACTCATCTGCCAGTGCCGTAAAGAACGCCGTGCGGTCAGCCACACGAGCCGCCTGCTGCATGTTGTGGGTAACGATGACGATCGTGTAATCGTTCTTCAGCTCGTGCATGAGATCTTCAATGCGTGTGGTGGCGATGGGGTCAAGGGCTGAGCACGGCTCGTCCATCAAGATCACGTCAGGGCGCACGGAAATCGTGCGCGCAATGCACAGACGCTGCTGCTGCCCACCCGAGAGGCTGAATGCGCTCTGCTTCAGCTTGTCTTTCACTTCATCCCACAGCGCTGCCTTGGTGAGAGCTTCTTCAACCAAGTCATCCATCGAGCTGGGCTTCATGCCCGTCACTCGCGGGCCGTAGGCGATGTTCTCGTAAATCGACTTGGGGAACGGGTTCGGCTTCTGAAAGACCATGCCGATGCGGCGTCGCACCTCAATGGCGTCAACGTCTTTGCCATAGATCTCTTCGCCCTGGAAGGTGATCTGCCCTTCAACGCGCGCTCCATCAACGAGGTCGTTCATGCGGTTGAGCGATCGGATCAGTGTCGACTTGCCACACCCCGACGGCCCGATGAGTGCCGTGATTTCGTTTTCCCCGAACGCGAGATTGACACCCGTGACCGCGCGGAACTTTCCGTAGAAGACGTCAACGTCGATGCACTCCATGATCGCGTTGGGAACGTCGGCAAGCTGACGCTGCGCGGCCGTCTCGACGTGCATGGAGGGCTTACGGCCTTCAGAGAGGCTGTATTCCGCGGGCTGAGACTGGGTTGACATGACAGGTCCGTTTCGTGGGAGGGAGAGATCGGAAAGTGACTTACCAGCGCTGCTGGTAGCGGTTGCGAATCACGATGGCGAGTGCATTCATTGCGAGAAGAATGCCCAGCAGCAGAATTGAGGTTGCCGAAGCCAAAATGGCGAACCCCTCTTGGGGCCGACCGACCCAGTTAAAGATCTGAATGGGCATTGTGGTGTACCCACTGAGTAGACCGTTGGGGTCGAAGCTCACGAAGACCAAGGCACCCAAGAGCAAGAGTGGAGCGGCTTCGCCGAGCGCCCGAGACAGCGCCAAGATCGAGCCGGTCGCAATGCCCGGGATCGCTGCCGGCAAGGTCTGGCGCGCCACGGTTTGCAGCTCGGTAGCCCCGAGCGCGAGGGAACCCTGGCGAATCTCCATCGGCACAGCGCGCAATGACTCCCGCGTCGCAATGATGATCACGGGCAAGATCAAGAGCGTCAGAGTGAACGCACCAGCAATGACGATGTTGCGGTTCGCGACGCCCATGAGCACCAAGAACGCCAGTGACAACAGGCCGTAAACGATAGACGGAACGGCCGCGAGATTCTGGATGTTCAGCTCGACAAGGCGGTTGAACCAGTGCTTCTTGTCAGCAAGTTCTTCCATGTGGACCGCCGCCGCAACGCCCAACGGAACAGCCATGAGCGCCGTCGTGATGATGACCCATACAGATCCAAGGATGGCGGGGCGCGCGCCTGCTTCTTCAGGGTCAGACGCGGGGTACTCAGTAAAGAGTCGCGAATCGAATCGAGGCCAGCCATCGATCACGGTCGTAACGATGAGCACGACAAGGAAGCCGAAGGCGACAAACAGGCTGAACCACAGGGCGACCAAGAAAAGAATCGACTTGGGGCTTGAGTCGCCACCCCGTGCGCGACCACGAACCGTCGCGCCACGAATGTGACCGCCCATGCTGACTGTGCTGAGCGCCATTAGTAGGCCTCCCGGTAACGACGAACGATGCGAATAGCAACGATGTTGATGAGCAGCGTGATGAAGAACAGCAAGAGACCGACAGCAAACAGGGTGTTGTACTCAATCGATCCAACGCGGGAGTCACCGAGCGCGGCGTTAGCGATGAAGCCCGTCATGGTCTGACCCTGCTCGAGAGGGCCAGTGACGAGACGTGCCTGGCTACCGGCCGCGATCGCGACGATCATTGTTTCGCCGACTGCCCGCGAAACGCCCAACACAATGGCGGCGATGATGCCCGAGATGGCCGCGGGAAAGACGACGCGAATAGTGGTCTGCATCTTGTTGGCGCCCAAGGCAGCCGAGCCTTGCCGCATTCCGAGCGGAACCGCCGACATGGCGTCTTCGCTAATGGAGGCGATGGTGGGAATGATCATGACGCCCATGACAACGCCCGCGGCAAGAACGCTAAAGGCGCCGGTGTCGAGCTGCAGCCACTCGCGGAAAACCGTGGTTTGCACAAACTGAAGAGCGAAGAGACCGTAGACAACGGTGGGAATACCGGCGAGCACTTCGAGAATCGGCTTGAGAACCTTGCGAACCCCCGAGCTCGCGTATTCCGAGAGGAATACTGCAGCACCGAGGCCGAGCGGAACAGCAACCAAGAGTCCAATGACGGTCGTCCAGAGGGTCGCGCTGACGAGCGGCAACACTCCGAACGATGCGTCAGCAAAGCGGGGGGCCCAGCGGGTTCCGAACAAGAACTCCCAGATGGGCACTTCGGCGAAGAACTCGATCGAGGGCTCGAGGAGCGCCACGATGATGCCAAGCGTGATGACGATCGTGATCCATGCGGCCACGCGCAAGAGGATCTTGACGATCGCCTCTCCGTATCGTGGGCGAACAGTCGTCAGTGACACCGCGGGGCGGCCCGACTGAGTAGTCGGGCCGCCCGTGGGGGTGAGTGTGCTCATGGAGTGCACTCTCTCCTTGTGTGTTGGTGTTGCGTGATGTAGATGGTGGTACTTAGACCGCGAGCGAAGCGAGCTCTTCGGCAGCAACCGCGATCTGCTCGTCGGTCAGCGGCACGAAGATGGCAGCCTCGGCGATTGCCGCAGCGTTCTCAACGTAGTAGTCGACGAACGCCTTGACGGCCGCGTTCTCCTGGTACGAGGTGTTCTTGACGTAGACGAACAGCGGGCGGCTGAGCGGCGTGTACGAGCCGTCCTGAACCGTCTCAACCGTCGCCTCGACGCAGCCAGCGCCGCCGTCGATCGCAACGGCGCGAAGCACGTCCGCGTTCTCGGCAACGTAGCTCAGGCCGAGGAAGCCAACGCCACCCGACTCACCGGTGACACCCTGGATCGTGATGTTGTCGTCTTCCGACGGGCTGTAGTCGGTGCGGATGGCACCCTCTTCGCCGTTGATGGCGTCGGTGAAGTAGTCGAAGGTGCCCGAGTCAGTGCCCGCACCGAAGAGAGCCAGCGGCACGTCGGGGAACGACGCGTCGATCTGGTTCCAGCTGGTGACGGTGCCCTCCGATGCGGGGCCCCACATGGTGGCGAGCTGCTCGACCGTGAGGCACTCGGCCCAGTCGTTCTCGAGCGGAACGATGACCGAGAGGCCGTCGTTCGCCATCACGATCTCGGTGAACTCGATGCCGGCCTCGGCGCACAGAGCAGCCTCTTCGTCCTTGATGGGACGCGAAGCGTTCGAGAGGTCGGTCTCGCCGGCGCAGAAGGCGGCGAAGCCACCGCCCGTGCCCGAGGTGGCGACGGTCACGTTGATGCCGGCCTCGACGTCGCGGAACGCGTCAGCGGCCGCCTCGGTCAGGGGAGCAACGGTCGACGAACCGTCGGCGACGACGGCACCCGTAAGGCCGCCCTCAGCGTCGGTGCCGGCTTCGGTGGTCTGGCCGCCACAGGCGGAGAGCACCAGGGCGGTGACAACGGCGGTCGCCGCGATTCCCGCAAACTTGAAAGTGCGCTTGGTCACTGTGTTCCTTTCACAGGCGACCCTGCGGGCCGCTTCGGATGAAATGTGAGTGTCGGCTTTCCGACGTTTCGATCGAAGGCCGACGTGGTGAACGACACATGAACGACGAGCGACTACTGCGTAGCGATCGGTGGTCAATTTGCTTCCGACGTCGAAATCGATAATCGGCTCTTTGGGTTAACGTTGGGTAAACGAAAGGCATCCGATCCATAAATATCCAGCCGTCACAGAACAGGCTCGCGCTTCGAGTACGGTTCGGCACGACGACCGTGGGCTGAGAAAGATCAAGACGTCGATGCCTCTGCTGATCTCATCGAGACAATTGAGGGGAATTGCCCAACTGACCGACGCGAGCCACATCGCGTTCACCGCACGTTCACGAGCACCCC
>NZ_JANRKZ010000158.1:0-17662 GCF_033763155.1 Microcella sp. | reverse complement strand
GTAGACCGTGACGGCGACTTCGCGGCGGCGGGCATCCGTCACGACGGCGAATCGGCCGGCGGCGATACCCCCCTCGACGAGCGTGAGGGCGACGGCGTCGTGGCTGGCAACCGGCAGCAACGGGATGCCCCGCGCGAGCGCGACCGCGCGCGCCGCCGCAATGCCCACCCGCAAGCCCGTGTACGGCCCGGGTCCGATGCCCGCGACGACGCCCGTGAGATCTGCAGCCGAGACCCCCGGTGCGTGCAGCACCTCATCAAGAAACGGGCCGATGACTTCGGCGTGGCGGCGGGTGTCGTCGGTGCTGCGTTCGGCGAGCACGGTGCCGTCGAGCGCGACAACCGCGACGGCGGTACCCGCCGAGGTGTCAATCGCGAGCAGCATGCAGCCAGCCTAGGTCGGCCCACCGCGGGCCGACGCCCTCGATCGTCACGGTGCGGGGTTCGATGGGGGCGTCGTCGGCCGCGCCGTTGAGATCGTCGTTCGCGGCCTCTCGCGCGTCACCTGTCGCGCCCGCGCCCGTCGGCCGCTCGATCGTGATTGCGAGCCACTCATCGACGAGGTGCTCGAGCAACCCGGCTCCCCACTCGACGACAACGATCGAGCGTGCGAAGTCGAGATCAAGATCGTCGAGCTCGGCCGCGTCGCGCAACCGGTAGGCATCGACGTGCACGAGGGCGGGGCCATCGACGCGCGGATGCGTGCGCGCGAGCACGAACGTCGGGCTCGTCACGGCCCCGCGCACACCGAGGGCAGCGCCCAGTCCGCGCGTGAGCGTCGTCTTTCCGGCTCCGAGCTCGCCCGTGAGCAACACCGTGTCACCCGCCCGCAACTCGGCGGCGAGAACGGCTCCGAGTCGCGCCATGGCATTGGGGTCGGCGATGGAGAGCGTGACCGCCATGCTCACGCCCCCGTACGGTGCACGCGGCGCCCCAGGCGCGTCACGAGTTCGTAGGCGATCGTGCCCGCCGCATCGGCCCACTCGTCGACGCTCGGATCACCGTCGGCGGGGGTGCCCCACAGCACGGCTCGATCGCCGATCGACACTGGTGCGTCGCCCACATCGACGATGAGCTGGTCCATCGCAATGCGTCCGACGACACGGTGCACCGCCTCGCCAATGCGCACGGGAGCATCGACGGCCGCGCGCGGCACACCATCGGCATAGCCGAGCGGCACGAGCGCGAGCGTCGTGGGGGCATCCGTGCGGTGCAGGTAGCCATACGACACACCGCTGCCCGCGGGCACGCGCTTGAGCCCGACGACACGCGCGCTCAGCTGCATCGCTGGCGCGAGCGGCAGTGTTCCCCGCAGGTGGCGCTCCGGCGCAATGCCGTAAAGCGCCAGGCCGAGCCGCACCATGTCGTAGCGGGCGGCCGGGTGGTCGAGAGCCGCGGCCGACGCGGCGAGATGACGGATGCCCGGGTCGAGGTCGACCGCGCGCAGAGCATCCAGAAACCGCTCGAAGGCGACCACTTGCGCGCGATCATCGTCGGGCGACGTGTTCGACAGGTGACTGAAAACCCCGCCCAGATGCACGGCGCCAGCAAAGACGGCGGCCGCGAGGTCGTCGACAAAAGGGCCCCACTCTGACTCAACGACGCCGTTGCGCGAGAGGCCCGTGTCGACCTTGACGTGCACCGTCGCTCGGTGGCCGCTCGCGACTGCGCGCGCGAGATGTTCGCGCGAACTCAGGCCGAGCATGATGCCCGCCTCAGCCGCCGCGGCGAAGTCGGCCTCGGGGTCGTGCAACCACGCGAGCACGGGCGCATCGATGCCCGCGGCGCGAAGCTCGAACGCTTCGTCAAGATCGGCAACGCCCAGGTGGTCAACGCCTGCCTCTAGGGCTGCCCGAGCCGCGGTGATCGCGCCGTGGCCATAGCCGTCGGCCTTGACGATCGCCATCGTGTGCGGCGTGGGTACGAGTCGACGCATGGCCTCGGCATTCGCCGCGATTGCCGACGACGAGATTCGCGCCTCGCGCAACGGACGCGTCATGACTCGGCCACGACAAACGCGATGGCGACACCGGCATCGTGCGACATTGAGAGGTGCAGAGAACCAATGCCTCGCTGGGTCACGATCTCGGCCGCGCGGCCACTGACGACGAAGTCGGGGTTTCCCTCGGCATCAGAGATCACGCGCATGTCGTGCCAGGTGACGCCGTCGGTGACCCCGAGCGCCTTCATCAGTGCCTCTTTCGCGGCGAAGCGACCGGCGAGCGACCGCAGCGGTAACTCGCGCTCGTTGTCGACGAACAATCGCTCGCGCAATCGCGGCGTGCGATCGAGAGCGCGCTCAAACCGCGCAAGGTCGACGACGTCGACTCCGATTCCGACGATTCGTCCCATGGCGCACGTGTGGCGTTCTCGACCGAGCTACTCGACGCGCTGACTGAGCGCGCCTACTCGACCGTGACCGACTTGGCGAGGTTGCGCGGCTGGTCGACGTCGAGACCCTTCGCCGAGGCAAGCTCCATGCCAAAGATGTGCAAGGGCACGACGGCCAGCAGCGGCTCGAAGAACGGCGAGGCGAGCGGGATGCGAATGACCTCGTCAGCGTGCGGCAGCACCGCAACATCACCCTCTTCGGCGATCGCGATGACGCGAGCGCCACGAGCGCGAATCTCTTGGATGTTCGAGACCACCTTCGCGTGCAACGAGTTCGGGTCGCGCGGGCTCGGAACGATCACGAACACGACTTGCCCCGGCTCGATGAGCGCGATCGGCCCATGCTTGAGCTCGCCAGCGGCAAAGCCTTCTGCATGGATATACGCGAGCTCTTTGAGCTTGAGAGCACCTTCGAGGGCAACGGGGTAGCCCACGTGGCGGCCCAAGAAAAGCACCGATCGCGTGTCGGCCATCCAGTGCGCGAGTTCTTTGATGCGCTCACCCGTCGCGAGCACGGCCGTGAGCTTCTCAGGAACGGCTTGCAGTTCGGCAACGAGGCCCCGCGCGCGCTCGGTGCTGAGCGTTCCGCGAACCTGGCCGAGCTGAAGGCCGAGCAGGTAGATCGCCGTGATCTGTGCCACGAAGGCCTTGGTCGACGCGACTGCCACTTCGGGGCCCGCGTGGGTATAGACGACCGCGTCAGACTCGCGCGGAATCGTGGCGCCCTGCGTGTTGCAGATCGACAGCGTGCGGGCACCTTGCTCGCGGGCGTACTTGACGGCCATGAGGGTGTCCATCGTCTCGCCCGACTGGCTGATCGAGACGACGAGAGTGTTGGGCGAGAGCACGGGCTCGCGGTACCGGAACTCGTGCGCAAGCTCGACATCGACGGGGATGCGAGCCCACTGCTCGATCGCGTACTTGCCGACCATGCCCGCGTAGGCGGCGGTGCCGCACGCAATGATGAGCACGCGGTCAATGCTCGAGAGCACGTCGGCGCCGAGCGCCGTCACTTCCGGCAGGTCGACGAGTCCGTCGTGCACGCGGCCGATGATCGTCTTGGCGACGGCCTCGGGCTCTTCGCTGATCTCTTTCGCCATGAAGCTCGACCAGCCGCCCTTTTCGGCGGCCGAGGCATCCCAGTTCACCTCGAAGGTGTTGGGCGAGACAGGCGTGCCCGCAAAGTCAACCACCTCGACGCTGTCGGGGCGGATGGTGACGAGTTGGTCTTGCCCGATCTCCATGGCCCGGTGCGTGTACTCGACAAACGCGGCCACGTCAGAGCCCAAGAAGTTTTCGCCCTCACCGAGACCGATGACGAGCGGCGAATTGCGGCGAGCGCCCACCACCACGTTCGGCTGGTCAGAGTGCACCGCGAGCAGCGTAAACGCACCCTCGAGTCGGTTGACGACACTGAGCATGGCGGTCGTGAGATCACCGGACTCACGGAATGCATCGCCGACGAGCAACGCCGCAACCTCGCTGTCGGTCTGCGAGCTGAAGGTGTGACCGCTTGCGAGAAGCTCCGCCTTGAGCTCAGAGAAGTTTTCGATGATGCCGTTGTGAATGAGAGCAAGCTTGCCCTCGTCTCCGAGGTGGGGGTGAGCGTTCTCGTCAGTCGGTCCGCCGTGCGTGGCCCAGCGCGTGTGGCCGATGCCCGTTTGGCCGTCGGTGAGCGGGGTTGCCGCGAGGTCGTCGCTCAGAATGCCCAGCTTGCCGGCGTGCTTGCGCGTGTCGAGGTGGCCGTGGTCGTCGATGACGGCAACCCCGGCGGAGTCATAGCCCCGATACTCGAGTCGCTTGAGACCGCCCAGAAGCACCTCGACGCTGCTCCGGGTTCCGACATACCCCACGATTCCGCACATAGCCGACCATTCTACGGCCCCTGCCACAGCGGAGTGCCCGGGGGTACTGTGGGGGGCGATGAGCGATCCACACGCAGCGCGCGACACGAGCCCGTTCGACGAGATCGACCGGCAGCAATGGGCGTCCCTCGCCCCCACCACGGCTCATCCCTTGACCGAAACCGAACTCGTTCAGCTTCGTGGGCTCGGCGACGCACTTGACATGCGCGAAGTCGCCGAAGTGTATGTGCCGCTCAGTCGATTGCTGAGTCTCTATGCGGTCGGGGCGCGCGAATTGCACCAGGCAACGCGCAGCTTCTTGCGCGAGCCCGGAGAGCACACTCCCTTCGTCATCGGCGTGGCGGGGTCTGTCGCCGTGGGCAAGTCGACGATTGCGCGATTATTGCGCGAGCTGCTCTCTCGGTGGCCCGATACGCCGCGGGTCGAGCGCGTGACGACTGACGGCTTTCTGTTGCCCACCGACGAATTGGTGCGACGCGGCATATTGCATCGCAAAGGGTTTCCGGAGTCGTACGACCGACGCGCGCTCTTGCGCTTCGTCGCGCGCGTCAAGGCCGGCGCCGACGAAGTGCGCGCACCCGTTTATAGCCACTTGAGTTACGACCGCGTGCCCGATGCCGAGGTGATCGTGCGCCGGCCCGACATCTTGATCGTTGAAGGCCTCAATGTGTTGCAGCCGCCCAACGCCGGCGCATCACTCGCGGTCAGCGATCTCTTCGACTTCACGATTTATGTGGATGCCCGCACGAGCGACATCGCACAGTGGTACGAAGAGCGCTTCTTGGCCTTGCAACGCGGGGCCTTTACTGATCCGCGCAGCTACTTTCACCGCTATGCCGCGCTTTCACCCGACGAAGCGGTCGACAAAGCCCGCGAGATTTGGCGCGAGATCAACGAACCCAATCTCGTGCAGAACATCTTGCCCACGCGGGCTCGCGCGTCGCTCGTATTGCGCAAGGCGAGCGATCACACGGTCGAGACCGTGTTGCTGCGCAAGATCTAGACGGCGAGCTGCTCGCGAACGATTGCGGCGAGGCGCTCGGCAACCTCGTCGGCGATCTCTTGCTCGGCAGCCTCGACCATGACGCGCACCATGGGCTCAGTTCCGCTCGCCCGCAGCAGAACACGACCGCTGTCGCCCAGTGCGGCCTCTTCGGCCGCGACGGCCGCGGCAATGATGGCGTGACCGTCGAGCGCCGTGCGGTCGACCCCACGCACGTTGATGAGCACCTGCGGAAACACGGTCATGACGTCGGCAAGCTCGGCGAGAGTACGGCCCGAGCGCACCATCTCGGCCGCGAGTTGCAGGCCCGTGAGAATGCCATCGCCTGTCGTGGCGTGCTCGCTCATGATGATGTGGCCCGATTGTTCGCCACCCAGGCTGAGCCCGTGTTCGGCGAGCGCCTCGAGCACATAGCGGTCACCGACGCCCGTCTCGATCATGCGCACACCGTGCTCGGCCATCGCGCGCTTGAGTCCGAGGTTGCTCATGACTGTCGCAACAAGAGTGTCGTCGGTGAGCAGGCCGCGCGCCTTCATCGACAGTGCGATGATCGCCATGATCTGGTCGCCGTCGATGACGCGACCAGCGGCATCCACCGCGAGGCATCGATCGGCATCGCCATCGTGGGCAATGCCGAGGTCGGCACCGTGTTCGAGAACGGCGGCTTGCAGCGGCGCCAGGTGCGTTGACCCCACACCGTCATTGATGTTGAGACCGTCGGGATCACTACCGATCACGGTCACGCGCGCACCAGCGTCGGCAAAGACCTGGGGCGAAATGCCCGCCGCGGCGCCGTGCGCGCAGTCGATCACGACGTGCAACCCCGCGAGCGACACGTCGACGGTGCCGAGCAGGTGGAGCACGTAGCGGTCTTCGGCGTCGGCAAAGCGACGGATGCGGCCGACGCCCGCGCCGGTCGGCGCGAGCTTCTCGCCCGACATCGCCTCTTCGATGCGGTCTTCGACCGCATCGGGCAGCTTCGTGCCCCCGAACGAAAAGAACTTGATGCCGTTGTCGGGGGCCGGATTGTGCGAGGCCGAGATCATGACGCCGAAGTCGGCGCCGATGTCGCCCACAAGAAACGCGGCAGCCGGCGTCGGGATGACGCCCGCATCGAGCACATCAATGCCCGAACTCGCGAGACCCGCCGATACGGCGGCCGTCAAGAACTGGCCAGAAATCCGCGGGTCGCGCGCGACGATCGCCGTCGGTCGCTTGCCCGCAGCCCGCAACTCTTCTGCGTGCCGCCCGGAGGTGAGCACGCGCGCAGCAGCCTGGGAGAGGCCGAGGGCGAGGTCAGCGGTGAGATCACCGTTGGCCAGCCCTCGAACCCCATCCGTGCCGAAAAGTCGACCCATGACGAGTCTTCTCCTCGATCGACTAGCGCTTCGAGTACTGAGGAGCCTTGCGGGCCTTCTTGAGACCGGCCTTCTTGCGCTCGATCACGCGCGCGTCGCGCGTGAGGAAGCCCGCCTTCTTGAGCGTGGGGCGGTTGTTCTCGCGGTCGATCTCGTTGAGAGCGCGCGCGATAGCGAGGCGCAAAGCACCCGCCTGGCCCGAGGGGCCACCGCCGGTGATGCGTGCGACGACGTCGTAGGCACCGCCCAGCTGAAGGATGGTGAAGGGGTCGTTGATCAGCTGCTGGTGCAGCTTGTTCGGGAAGTAGTCTTCGAGCGTGCGCCCGTTGACCTTGTAGGTGCCGGCGCCCGGGTTGATGCGCACGCGAGCAATGGCCTGCTTGCGACGGCCCACGGCCGCGCCGCCGACCGAGAGGATGGCGCGGGGCGCCACCGACGCGGCGGGAGCCGCCGACTCGGTCGTGTAGCTCTCGGGTGCCGACTCAGGCGTGATGTCGTCGGTGTTGATGTCGGTGTTCGTAACGTCTGCCACGATGCTGATTCCTTTAGCGTCTGCGCGGCCGCTACTGGGCGACCTGGTCGAGGGTGTAGATCGTCGGCTGCTGCGCAGCGTGCGGGTGCTCGGCACCCGTGTAGACCTTGAGCTTCTTGATCTGGGCGCGGCCCAGCGAGTTCTTCGGCAGCATGCCGCGAATGGCCTTCTCGACAGCGCGCTCGGGGTTCTTCTCGAGCAGTTCGCTGTAGGAGGTCGCCGTGAGTCCGCCCGGGTAACCCGAGTGGCGGTAGGCCTTCTTCTGCGCGAGCTTCGAGCCCGTCAGGGCCACCTTGTCGGCGTTGATGATGATGACGAAGTCACCCATGTCCATGTGCTGGGCAAAGGTCGGCTTGTGCTTGCCGCGCAAGAGAACGGCGGCGTGGCTGGCGAGGCGGCCCAGGACGACATCGGTTGCGTCGATGACGACCCAGTTGCGCTGAACGTCAGCGGGAGTGGGGCTGAAAGTGCGCGTCACAGTGCTAGTACTTTCGTGTCGAGTAGTTCGTGAATCCCGCTCCGGGGGGAGTTCGCGTCTCGATGAGAGCGAACGCCACGGTGGAGGGCTCAACCGGATGGCCGTCGGCGACGGGCACCAAGGGTCGAGCCTACCCGTCGGCGGGAGGCCGGTCAATCTGGCGTGATTAGTCCGAGGGGTCGGATGCCCTGCCGACAGGCTCGCGACGCGCTCGCGTGAGCTCGGCGCGCGCCCCGAGCTCGGCGTCAGGCGGGTAGGCCACCTCGACGAGCGTGAGGCCTTTTGCCGCCACCACCGGAAACGCGTTGACCTTGACGGCCGCGTCGAGAATGCGCGTGAGCTCGTCGGGTGCCAGCTTGCCGAGCCCGACGGCGACCGCCGCACCCACGAGCGCTCGCACCATCGAGTGACAGAAGGCGTCGGCCCGCACGGTGGCGATGAGCACACCCTCGGCGTCGCGCGTCCACTCGTAGTCGAGCAGGGTACGAATGGTGGTCGCGCCCTCGCGCGGTTTACAGAAGGCGGCAAAGTCATGCAGGCCGCGCAGACTGCGGGCAGCAGCATCCATCGCCGCCTCATCGAGCACGTTCGGATGCCACAGCGTGTGTGCCCGTCGACGGGGGTCGTGGCCGCTCGTTGCGTCGGCTATGCGGTATTCGTAGCGGCGCCAGAGCGGTGAGAATCGCGCGTCGAAACCCTCGGGGGCGAGCGTCACTCGTGAGATGACCACATCAGGAGCCGTCGCGCTGATGATGCCGTTGAGGCGGCGCGTCAACGAGGCTTCTGTGGTTCCTCCGCGCCGGGCGGCGGCAATGGCGCGCCACTGCTGCTCGGTCAGGTCGATATGCGCCACTTGCCCCGTCGCGTGCACTCCCGCGTCGGTGCGACCGGCAACAACGAGGCGAACCTCGAGATCGGGATGCCGCACGAGAGTGGCGATGGCATCTTCGATGACCTCTTGCACCGTGCGCAGGCCGGGTTGCTTGCTCCACCCCGAGAACGCTGTGCCGTCGTAGGCGATATCGAGCCGCAGGCGCACAGTCTCCACAACCGCTCAGTGTACGGCGCGTTATTTGACCCATGACGCTCGGGGCGCGACGCTTAACGCACCATGTCGGCCATCACCACGAGCACCGTCGCCCGCGATCGCCTTCCCGGCCTCGACGGCCTGCGCGCCCTGGCGATCGTGCTCGTGCTCGCCTACCACCTGTTCCCAGGGCTCGCCCCCGGCGGATTCATCGGCGTCGACGTGTTCTTCGTCGTGAGCGGCTATCTCATCACCGCCCTCCTGGTCGCCGAACACCGAGCGCGAGGACGCATCGCACTCGGGTCATTCTGGGCGCGCCGAGCCCGCCGCTTGCTGCCCGCCCTCATTGTCGTCGTTGGGCTCTCGTCGGCGGTCGCAGCACTCATCGGGGGCGACATTCTTGTGGGCATCGGGTGGCAGCTCGCCGGCGTGCTCACCTTCAGCAGCAACTGGTGGTCGATCGCCCAGGGGGCGAGCTACCTCGACCAGACGAGCCCCGACCTCTTTCGGCACGCATGGTCGCTCGCGGTTGAAGAGCAGTTCTACGTCGTGTGGCCCCTCGTCATCATCGTGATTCTGTTGCTGCCCCCGCGCTGGATGCGGGTCACGGTTCCGCTCGCGCTCGCGGCAGTCTCGGCGGTGGCGATGGCCGTGCTCGCGGGCGACCCTGCGGTCGATCCAGCCCCTGCTTCGGTCGCCTACCTGTCGACGCTCACGCACGGCTTTGGGCTGCTCGTTGGCGCGGGCGTGGCGCTCGGGGTTGAGCCGCTCCGCGAGCGGACATCCGCCCCGCGCATTGCCGCCTGGGTCGCCGACCTGGGTGCTCTTCTCGCCACGAGCGGGCTGATCGCCGTGACCTGGGCGCTGTCGATCGATGCCGCAATCACGTATCGCGGTGGGCTGGTTGCGGCAACCGCACTCACGGCCGTGGCCATCGTGTGTTTGTATCACCCCGGCGGGCGCGCGGTGCGCCTCGCGGATGCCCCGCTCGCGCGCTGGGTCGGTGAACGCTCATACGGCCTCTACCTGTGGCACTGGCCCGTGCTGCTGCTTCTCGCCGCGGCACTCCCCCAGATCGATCGCATCGGTTCGCAGAGTTGGATGCTCGGGCTCGCCGCCCTCGTCATTGCCGTCGTTCTCGCGGCCCTGAGTTTTCGATTCATCGAGCAACCGATTCGTCGGCGTGAGGTGCAGCGCGCGCTCGTGGGCGATCTCGGGTGGGGTCGCGCTCGTCGGGCCATTCTGGGGGTGGGAGTCGTCGCGGCCATCGCCGGCCTACTGGCCGGAGCGGGCCTCGCCATTGTCAGGGCGCCCGCGCAGTCGCAAGCGGAAGCGTTTATCGCCGCCGGGCAGGCCTCGCTCTCGGCACCCCGGCCCGCGGTTCCGTTGCGCGTTCCTCTGAGCGAACGCGGGCCCGATGAGGCCGACACGGTCGCCATCGCTTCGGGTGACCAGATCATCGCCATCGGCGACTCGGTGATGCTCGCTGCGGCACCCCAATTGCAGGCGCGTTTTCCGGGAATCGCCATTGACGCGGCGGTTTCTCGACAGATGCGGCAAGCACCCGAGATTCTTCGGGCCCTTGCCCGCAAGGGTCAACTGCGCCCCATCATGATCATCGGCCTCGGAACCAACGGATCGATCGACGTTGCCACACTGCACGAATTGCGGGGCATTCTCGGCCCCGACCGGCAGTTGATTCTGGTGAGCGCCCAGGCGCCTCGCGGCTGGATTGCCGACGTCAACGCGAGTCTGCACGCCTTTGCCGACGACTACCGCGACGTGGTCATCGCTGACTGGCGCACGGCTATCGCGCCCGAGCTCGACGTGCTCGCTCGAGATCAAATCCACCCGGGCTCGGCGGGCGGGCGCATCTATGCCGGTGCGGTTGCTGCAGCGCTCCAACAACTCGCGGAACTGCCGGCACTGGTCGACTACGACGAGAACCGGGAGTTACCGCGTCCTCGCTGACGATTCGCGGGTGAGTGGGGCTAGAACTGCAGGCGGTACGACACGTCTCGCGCCGTGGGCTCGAATCCCAGTCGGGTGTAGACACCGAGCGCACCTGTCGGGTTCTCGGTGTCGACGTCGAGCACCGCTGTCTCGAGCCCCGCATCCCGATAGGCCTGCATGACTGCGGCGAGCAGGGCGCTCGCAAGGCCGCGGCCTCGCCACGCGCGCACCGTGCCGACGAGACCGATGTAGCTCGAGCGTGATCCTGCTCGCTCCCAGTCGTCTTCATTGGTCTCGGTGATGACGAAACCGATCACGTCGTCACCCGCCAGGGCAATCCGACTCAAGTCGGCGCGAAAGCTCGGGAGTCCCTGCATCGACTCCCACGCTTCGCGGCTCGCGGGCTGGCTTCCCCAGTGGTCAGCGAAGGCGGCGTTCTTCGCCTCGCGAACGGCCTCACTCAGTGACGCGTCGAACGGGAGAACGCGCACGCGGTCGGGTACCGCAGCCTGAGAATCAACGAGCGCAAGGTCGGCCTCAAGGGTCGTGAAGTAACGGGCAGGCTCAAAACCTCGGCGCTGTAGCAAGCGGCCGTGTTCAGGAGCACGGTCGGGTGCATAGCTCAGAACCCATGCCGGCAACGTCGCATCGCTCGCGGCAAGCATGTGAAGAGCCCGTGATTGTTGCCAGGCGAGAAGCTCCCGGCCGATGCCTCGGCCACTATGGCCAGCGGCCACGCCGCCGAACAGAATCACGTGGACGAGCGACTCGGGGTCAGGCGGCGCGACGACGAGGCCCCACGCGACGGCAGTTCCATCGGCGTCGGTTGCCAGCAGGCCATCGCTCGACGGGTCGACCCAGGAATGGGTGAGCTCTTCGTGGATTTCGTCGACTGATTCGCTCCACGTGGGGTGATCGCGCGCGCTGATTCGCTCGGCGAGTTCGGCGATCGTCGCGGCGTCGTCGGTCGTGAGCGAGCGCCAGTGGATACCGGCGGGACCCGAGGGCATGGTCACTGGTGGCGGCGTGGGCACCCGAGTGTGGAGGGGTGGCAATGACTCGGTCACGCCAGAAAGCGTACGGCCCCCGCTCCGAAGTGCGGGGGCCGTAACGGGATCGTGACTGTTCTCGACTACTTCGACTCGTCGTCCGACGCAGCCTCGGCATCGGCCTCGGCGACGGCGGCCTCCTCGGGGGCGGCAACCTCGTCAGCAGCGACCTCGTCAGCAGCGACCTCGTCAGCGACGGGCTCGGCAACAGCGGGCTCGTCGACGACAACCTCGGCAGCGGGGGCCTTCTTGGCGGGGGCGGCTGCCTTCTTGGCGCTCGCGGCCTTCGGGCTGACCGGCTCGAGAACGAGCTCGATGACGGCCATGGGGGCGTTGTCACCCTTGCGGTAGCCGACCTTCGTGATGCGGGTGTAGCCGCCCTCACGCTCGGCGACGAGCGGCGCGATCTCGGTGAAGAGCTCGTGCACGGCGCTCTTGTCGCGAACGACCGTCATGACCCGGCGACGGGCGTGCAGGTCACCGCGCTTGGCGAACGTGATGAGGCGCTCGGCGAGCGGACGCAGGCGCTTGGCCTTCGTCTCGGTCGTGGTGATGCGCTTGTGGGTGAACAGCGCCGTCGCAAGGTTTGCGAGAAGAAGGCGCTCGTGGGCGGGTCCGCCACCGAGGCGGGGGCCCTTCGTGGGCTGAGGCATGATGTGTGTTCTTTCGTATCAGAGAAGAGAGGGGGAGCGGAACAGAACGCGGGGCGTCCTAGCTCTCCTCGTCGTCGTAGCCACCGTAGAAGTGAGCGCCGTCGAACCCGGGAACCGCGTCCTTGAGCGAAAGGCCCATTTCGACGAGCTTGTCTTTGACCTCGTCGATCGACTTCTGGCCGAAGTTGCGGATGTTCATCAACTGCGTCTCGGAGAGCGCAACGAGCTCGCTCACCGTGTTGATGCCCTCACGCTTGAGGCAGTTGTAGCTGCGCACCGAGAGGTCAAGGTCTTCGATCGGCATCGACAGCTCGGTCGACAACACCGCGTCGACCGGCGCGGGGCCGATCTCGATGCCTTCGGCCTGAGTGTTGAGCTCGCGCGCGAGACCGAACAGCTCAACGAGCGTGCGGCCGGCCGATGCAATGGCATCGCGCGGCGTGATCGCCGGCTTCGACTCCACGTCAACGACAAGGCGGTCGAAGTCGGTGCGCTCACCGGCACGAGTTGCCTCGACGCGGTAGGTGACCTTGAGCACGGGCGAGTAAATCGAGTCGACCGGAATCTGGCCGGCTTCGCTGAATTCGCTGCGGTTCTGGGTCGCGCTGACATAGCCACGGCCGCGCTCGATCGTGAGCTCGAGCTCGAACTTGGCGCTGTCGTTCAGCGTCGCGATCACGAGCTCAGGGTTGTGAATCTCGACCCCGGCGGGCGCCGAGATGTCGGCGGCGGTGACCTCACCAGCCCCTTGCTTGCGCAGGTAGGCGGTAATGGGCTCGTCGTGCTCGCTCGAGACGACAAGGTTCTTGACGTTGAGAATGATCTCGGTGACATCTTCTTTCACGCCAGCAATGGTGCTGAACTCGTGCAGAACACCGTCGATACGGATGCTCGTCACGGCAGCCCCGGGAATCGACGAGAGCAGCGTGCGGCGCAGTGAGTTACCGAGCGTGTAGCCGAAACCGGGCTCCAGCGGCTCGATGATGAACCGGGACCGGAACTCGGAGACGTTCTCCTCGGTCAGCGTGGGACGTTGTGCGATGAGCACTGTTGATTCCTTTCGGCAAAGTGTCCGCCATATGACACTTGTGGCGCGACGAGTGGCTGGCTCGTCGAGTGTGTTGAGTTATCGAAGTTCGATGAGTGCAGGTCGTGCACCAGTGCCGACGACCGTGACGGGCGACGAATCTGGTGGTGTGGTGGGGCCCCCTCGGGACCCCACCACCAACTCCAGCGGTTAGACGCGGCGACGCTTGGGCGGGCGGCAGCCGTTGTGCGCCTGAGGCGTCACATCGCTGATCGAGCCCACCTCGAGGCCGGCGGCCTGAAGCGAACGAATCGCCGTCTCGCGGCCCGAGCCCGGTCCCTTGACGAAAACGTCGACCTTCTTCATGCCGTGCTCTTGCGCCTGACGGGCAGCCGACTCGGCAGCGAGCTGGGCGGCAAACGGCGTCGACTTGCGCGAGCCCTTGAAGCCCACCTGGCCCGACGAAGCCCAGCTGATCACGGCGCCGGTCGGGTCGGTGATCGACACGATCGTGTTGTTGAAGGTTGACTTGATGTGAGCCTGGCCGACGGCGATGCTCTTCTTCTCTTTGCGGCGGGGCTTGCGCGCGGCCGACTTGGGTGCTGCCATGGTCTTCTCCTAAACCTGTAGATTGCGCGGGTCGCGGCGGGGCCGGACTAGCGCGCCTTCTTCTTGCCGGCGACGGTGCGCTTCGGGCCCTTGCGGGTGCGCGCGTTGGTCTTGGTGCGCTGACCGCGCACGGGGAGGCCACGACGGTGGCGGATGCCCTCGTAGGAGCCGATCTCGACCTTGCGGCGGATGTCGGCAGCAACTTCGCGGCGGAGGTCACCCTCGACCTTGTAGGTGCCCTCGATGTGGTCACGCAGTGCGACGAGCTGGTCGTCGGTCAGGTCTTTGACGCGCACGTTCGGATCGATACCCGTGGCGGCGAGGGTTTCGGTCGAACGCGTGCGTCCGACTCCGTAGATGTAGGTGAGGGCGATTTCCACGCGCTTATCGCGCGGAATGTCCACTCCGGCAAGACGGGCCATGATGGCTCCTTCAGGTGGGTGAGAGGTGTGGAGCAGAACCGGTGCCAGGGCCTCCCGCCCTGGGTGTCCCCCACTCGCGTGGGATCTGGAACTGCCTGGAGTTCGTATTCAGTTGTGAGTTCGTGGAGGCCCTAAAGCCTTAGCCCTGACGTTGCTTGTGGCGCGGGTTCTCACAGATGACCATCACGTTGCCGTGGCGACGGATGACCTTGCACTTGTCACAGATGGGCTTGACGCTGGGGTTGACCTTCATGGTGTTCTTCTCTCTCGCTGGCCTCGTGCGCCGGGTGGATCCCCGGGCCGTTCCTTATCCGGCGAAACGGTTACTTGTAGCGATAGACGATGCGGCCGCGGGTCAGGTCGTAGGGGCTCAGCTCAACGATCACGCGGTCTTCAGGAAGAATGCGGATGTAGTGCTGGCGCATCTTTCCCGAGATGTGCGCGAGCACCTTGTGGCCGTTGGTCAGCTCGACGCGAAACATCGCGTTGGGCAGCGCTTCGACCACCGAGCCTTCAATCTCGATGACACCGTCTTTTTTGGCCATTGCCTCTTCGTCGCTAAAAGTGTGGTTTCTACCGGTCGTGCGGATGACGCGGTGCTGCTGCGAGAAATCCCCTCTGCACGGCGGGATCTCGGGAGACACGCCAAAGGCGTGCCAAAGGCACCAAAGATCGAGCTTAGGTGATATGACCCTTCAGGGGCAAGTCGAAACCGAGAACTCGATCGCCAGAAGAGATCAGGCGGTGAAGTGGATGCCGCGTGAGGCGAGTGCGGCTTCAATGCGCGACGTCACCTCAGCAACCTCACCAATGCCGTCGACCTTCGCGAGCAACCCGCGGTCGTCGTACACGCCAATGAGCGGAGCCGTCTGCTGCGCATAGACGTCGAGCCGGTGACGCACAACCGCTTCATCGTCGTCGGAACGACCTTGTTCGAGTGCACGCTTCTTCAACCGCTCGACGACGACGTCGGGCTCGGCGACAAGTTCGACCACAGCATCCATCGACGCCCCGTGGTCGCTGAGAAACTCATCGAGCGCGCGAGCCTGGTCGATCGTTCGCGGGTAGCCATCGAGCAGAAACCCCGCAGCCGCGTCGGGCTGAGACAGCCGATCAGCGACGAGATCGTTGGTCAGGCTGTCGGGAACGTTATCGCCCGCATCCATGTAGGCCTTTGCCTTGAGACCCAGCTCGGTCTCGTTGCGCAGGTGCTCACGAAAGATGTCGCCCGTCGAAATGGCGGGTACACCCAAAGCGGTTGAGAGGCGCTGCGCCTGCGTGCCCTTGCCCGCGCCGGGCGGGCCGATCAGCAGCAGACGAGCGCTCATCGCAGCAAACCTTCGTAGTGACGCTGTTGCAGCTGTGCGTCGATCTGCTTCACGGTTTCGAGGCCGACACCGACGATGATCAGGATGCTCGCGCCACCGAAGGGGAAGTTCTGGTTTGCCCCGATTGCCGCAAAGGCGATCAGCGGAATGAGCGCGATCAAACCGAGGTAGAGCGACCCCGGCAGGGTCACGCGCGTCAACACGTAGTCGAGGTACTCAGCCGTCGGGCGACCTGCACGAATGCCGGGGATAAAGCCGCCGTACTTCTTCATGTTGTCGGCGACCTCTTCAGGGTTGAAGGTGATCGCGACATAGAAGTACGTGAAGCCAACGATGAGCAAGAAGTACATGACCATGTAGATCGGGTTGTCACCCGACACCAGGTTGTTCTGAATCCAGACGACCCACTCAGGCGCCGTTTCACCCGCCGCCGGCTGGTTGAACTGCGCGATGAGCGCAGGCAAGTAGAGCAGCGATGACGCGAAGATCACCGGCACAACACCGGCCATGTTGACCTTGATCGGAATGTAGGTGTTGTTGCCTCCGTAGGTGCGACGACCGACCATGCGCTTGGCGTACTGCACCGGAATGCGACGCTGCGACTGCTCGACAAAGACCACGCCAGCCATCACCAGCAAGCCAATGCCCAGAACGAGCACGAAGATCTCCGGGCCCTGCGAAACGGCGATGGCCCAGAGAGCCGATGGGAACGTTGCGGCAATCGAGGTGAAGATGAGCAACGACATGCCGTTACCGATGCCGCGCTCGGTCACCAGCTCGCCGAACCACATGATGAGACCGGTACCGGCGGTCATCGTGATGACCATGAGCAGAATCGCGTACCACGCGTCGTTCGTGATGAGCTGGCTGCACTCAGCAACACCGCTCGTCGTGGGGAACAGCGCACCAGCGCGAGCAACCGTGATGAGGGTGGTCGACTGTAGCACCGCGAGGGCGATCGTCATGTAGCGCGTGTACTGCGTGAGCTTGGCCTGACCCGCCTGACCCTCCTTGTGCAGAGTGTCAAAGTGCGGAATGACGACGCGCAGCAGCTGCGTGATGATCGACGCCGTGATGTACGGCATGATGCCGAGCGCGAAGATCGAGAGCTGCAGCAGAGCGCCGCCGCTGAAGAGGTTGACGAGTTGGTAGAGACCCGTGGCGCCCTGATTGCCGGCGAGGCAGATCTGCACGTTCTGGAAGTCGACGAACGGCGCGGGAATAAACGATCCCAGGCGGAAGATGGCGACAATCCCGAGGGTAAAGCCGATCTTCCGGCGCAGGTCGGGCGTGCGGAAGATCCGCCCGATAGCTCTGAACACGAGGACCTCCCGTAGAAAAACCATGAGCACCCGTACGCCCGGCGGCGACGGATGCTGTGGCCCGAGTGGGCCGGACCCGCAGGGAAGGGTGGCCCCGAAGGGCCACCCATCACCTACTGGATCGAACCGCCAGCAGCGACGATCTTCTGCTCAGCCGAGCGCGAGACCTTGTCGACGGTCACGTTGAGCTTAACCGCAATGTCGCCGTCACCGAGAACCTTGACCTTCTCGTTCTTGCGCACAGCGCCCTTCGCCACGAGGTCGGCAATGGTGACATCGCCGCCCTTGGGGTAGAGCTCGGCAAGTGCGGCAAGGTTGACGACCTGGTACTCGACCCGGAAGGGGTTCGTGAAACCGCGCAGCTTGGGCGCGCGCATCACCGAGTTGAGGTTGCCACCTTCGAAGCCGGGCTTGACCTGGTAGCGGGCCTTGGTTCCCTTGGTACCGCGGCCAGCCGTCTTACCCTTCGAGCCTTCACCACGACCAACACGGGTGCGGTCTTTCTTCGATCCCGGAGCGGGACGAAGGTGGTGAACCTTGAGCACCTGCGGGCGCGCGACCTCGGTCGACGCGGCCTTCTTCGCGGGGGCCTTGGTGTCAGGCGCCTTGTCAGCAGCGGCCTTCGCCGGAGCCTTCTCGGCAGCGG